>JAUWNW010000028.1 GCA_030612445.1 Candidatus Aminicenantota bacterium | reverse complement strand
CTAAGTCATTGCTTTTAGAACTCCAGAGTCGTTATCCCTGTCAATATAAAGACAACCAACTTCGCACCCTGCAGCGGCGGGTGCAGAGTTGGCGGGCCAAGGCGATTATAACCTTTGATGATGAGTGGCTGCATGAGGAAGTAATGACAAAAAAGGGATTACCCCAACTCAGGGCGGTAATGACGGAGACAATAAGTGAAGCAATACCTTCTGAGTAAGGATAAAATGAATAAAATGTGCCTAAAACAGCTCAGAAAAAAATGCAATTTAGGAGGCCTAATCTGTGTTCAAACTTTAACGTTAATCTCAATTTGTAGAGTAAGATCTTTGTTGAGGCAACAATTAATGAGTTCCCCATCAAATGCGAAGGCAAACATATCTGATGTCATATTTATAAGGTCCAAGCTCCTACTTTTTTGACTATGACTCCATGCAGTCATCCCAGTTCTTCTAATGGCTTAATTGCATCCTGGAGCAATCGTCGTCCGGCAATTCTGATGCCTTCAAGAGTGGGTGGATTAGATGCTAATAGGCCGTTCACACAAGTATACATAGCCTGCGTCAGATCCTGCTCGCTATTTAATAAAGCTCTTAGTCCCTTACCAGAACGCACGGACAACTCCAGCCAATCATCTCTGAATTGGTCCTTCAATGCATTTTCCCACAACTTAGGCCAGTTTAGCAAAGCATCTTCGTCTAGACCTAGAGCCAAGCGTGCGATGGCTAATACGCGTCCTAAATCTTTGTTACTGCGTTTAATATCCAATCTACCGACAAAACCAGCTGACATGGTTTCTTTTCCAATCGTTGGGTGTTCTAACAGATTAGCTAAGGCCATCATCTCAGGACGAGCGATATAAATTCCCAGCCGTGTTTTGATTGGCCTATAGTTTGCAAGTGAAAGGAAACCAAAGCTGCATATACCGAAATGGCCATACCGTGTCCTCAAACGAATCCATTTCTGTGTTCTGTCTGCTGGATTTTCCGGCACTGTCAGCAATTCGAGAAACCAATCCTGTGTGCCAGGTGGGCGCAGACGCACAGCTGGGAGTTCATCATCAGGCGTTGTCTGCTTTCCAGCGCTATTCCATTTATCACTCTTCATGAAAGTCCAATCCTCATCCAGAAGCTGCTCAGTAATTTTTACGCCTGTGGAGACTGCATTCACACGGGGAGAAAGTAGGCAATCGGCATCCTTCGTACGTACGATCATTCTTTCCTGATTCGAAAAATAATGATATCCAACAGCCAGGCTACCGATGATGATAATGTATTGGTGGCAGGATTCAGGAATGGCTCCTGCAATTTTGTCCAGTACTTTGGCAGGGGAAACAGAGTGAAGATTGTTTTTAGTATTTACCATTCAAAATATCCCCTCGTTCGGAAAGGAATGCCTCGAATTGTGACGCTTGTTGATCTAGCCGCGATTCATATAAATCCGCCAAACACTCAACAGGATCTGCCCATATGTTCCCTGAGTCACTGACAAAGAATGACTCTTTGCGCCGGATGAAATGCAAGGCAAGGCTTACAGGAATATAAGGATCACGGGTGCTCCTCAATGCCGGATCTAACTTTTGTACGAATTGCAGGTCAATGTTTTTTTCTAGACAATGAATACAGATATCCAATCGAGGCGCACTCACAATATCCAGTTCCTGAAAGTGCCACTTTGCTCCAAAAACTCCCCCTATGGCAAGATCCATTCGATCCATTCGCTGAAGACGGCGGACGAGGGATTCAGGAGAACGAGGCTGACCTGAGCAATCCATGTATCTGATCGTGGCACGCGCTTTCTGGGAGACGACAAGGAACTGCGACCAGACTTCTTTCGGGAAATACTTGAGCTGTACACGCCGGTCGGAAAGGCGATCGACCGCCGGCCCGAGTTTTTCAATCATTGCAACCACAGTTCTGTAACTACAGCCTACGGTCTTTGCGAGCCAATTAGATTTCATGGGTTCCTTACCTAGTATCCATTGGTGAAGCAATACTCGGAGCACTTCTGATTGCATATCTTGTCGCGGGAGTAGATATCGAGAGCCCGAAAAAGCCTCAACTTGCTGCCTTAAGAGTTCTAAATCAGATTGTGCAATACCGGGAGGGATTCTCTTTATCTCCCCATCACAAACGGTTACAAGATAAAGCCGATTGGCGACATCTGAACGTATTGCGGCTTTGAAATCTTTCAACTCCTGTTCAAGACTGGATATACTTATCCGGGAATCGATTAATACTAGATAGGCACGCTTTTCCGAAAATTCAACAAGTAGTTTTACAAGCTGCACCAAAGCATCTCGTACTTCTCTTATAGCGGACAACCTTGCTTTGACTTCCACTATAGCAGTTTCAGTATGAGCATCAGGTTTGTATATCATCTTACACCCTTCATCATGAAATAGTTTACCACTTCCTTGGTTGACATTGCAAGTCAATATTGTAGCCGCAAGTCAATAATGCATCCGCAAGTCAATAATGCATTGAATTACACATCGCTTCACCTATCAGTGACATATAGGTGTCAAAAATACTAATAAAAGCCTACTTTTGCCTAACGGTGAGTAAACTGTACAAATATTAATACAAAATACAATCCGGGGAAAACTGAGTAAATATAGTTGGCAGCGCTATGGGGATTTAAATCCTGGTCTTATGGATGAGAACCACCTTTCCCTGATTTTTTCAATCCGGGAAAGGTCTCCATAAGCATCCCGCCGGACTTTCCTCATGATTTTTACTCTGTTTTATCTTTAATTATCGGTAAAATAATGTGGGATGGATACTCTATTGAATGATGAATCGTATTCTCAGCTTTGACCCATTCTGTTTCATCATAATTATTTCCTCCGGTGTTCAGGTTTCGTTCGAACAGAGGGAAATTGCTGCTGGATACTTGCACTCGGATTTTATGTCCAGGCTTAAAAAAATTGCTTGTAGCATCTAAACTAATATGAATCTCGTATACTTCTCCTTTTTCCATCCAGACTTTCTTGGTGAATCCTTGCCGGTATCTTGCTCGTAGAATGCCTTCCTGGATATTAAAAGCTTTTCCATCGGGATAAACATCTATAAGTTTAGCTGTAAAATCCGTATCTTTGGCTGTTGAAGATACATAAAAAACTACATTTATGGGACCTGTGACTTCAATTCCTTTCTCTAATGCCGGCGTTGTGTAAACTAAAACATCATTGCGAGTTTCAACTTCAGTTTGATCAATAGCTCCAGCTTTAGTGCCATATGAAGTGCCGCGGTCGCCTCCAACTGAGGGGACTGGATTTGCAGGATCATATATAAATGTATCAGGCGGCTCCTCCTTTGGCCCCTCTGTTGACAGCCATCCGTCTCCATAAAGGCTGTTCGCATCCCCTTTGCTGTGAAGGTAATATTTTGTGTATTGAACTCCAGGCAAGGGCCAAACCTCTGAGGAACGCCACTTGTTACTCCCCATAGTATAATACCTCACTTTAGGCATGTCTGTAATTCCGTTTTCTTTTCCTTTTAACCAGTACTCAAACCACTTTAGATAAATTTCCTGATAATTAAGTCTTGCATCTCCTATATCACGTTCGCCCACAATTGTGTGTTTTGAGGCCTTCTCGTAGCTGCAATGGGTTGTAGGTGCAACAATCAAAAACTGATTGTTTGCAGCTCTTTTAGAAACAGCATTTTCCCTGAAATAATTGAATTCAAAAATAGTTTCATTAACGCTTGGGTCATACCAGCAGCTCATATGTAATGCCGGGACATCAATTTTCTCCGTACCATCATAATATCCCATTACATCGTGCCACCAGGGATCACCAAAATCGTGGGTTATTAATTCAGCCCAATCATTTGGAGGCGCTCCTGCCTTTTTCATAACATCAATAAGCGGTAAACTCCAATTCAGTTTCTCGAAATCAACTTTCGGAAGATTACTCGGACCTGGATCAAAAAATTCACGGATCTTATGAATCTCTTCATCTGACAGACCTGGCGGCGGCTTAAAAGAATATTTACTGGCAGAATCAAAATACCAGGAAATACTTGCAGCTAAATCAAGAACACCTCCTTTAAAACCAGACCAATACCTATAAAGGCCATTTGCTGCTCCGATCATTGGTCCATTTTGGGGTATCATGCAAGTAAGATTAGGATGCCTGAGGGGAGCCTGCGCGGCTTGAACTTCGCTTGGATAAGAACAACCGGCAGTACCTATTTTCCCATTGCTCCAGGTTTGCTGAGCAAGCCATCCTACCGTGTCATAGCCATCCTCTGCCTCCTGCCCTGCAGGAGGAGAATAAATACCTTCGGATTCAAATTTCCCCCGGCAGTCCTGTACTGCAACTACAAAACCATGAGAAGCAAACTTATAGGCTTCTTCTCTCTTTTCCTTATCTCTAAAACCTTTCTTATTATACGGGGTCCGGATGAGAATAACCGGCAGCTTTTTACCTGCATTTTGGGGGAAATAGAGGTCAATAGATAATCTTACCCCATCTCTCATGGGAACCATTTGACTTTTTACCAGACGTACTTCCTGCCCAGGCTCGGGCACATCTTGTTGGTTTGCTGTAATTGCAGAGCTTTGCGGCCCCATAAAGAAAGAAAAAAAGAGCAAAATTACCATCCAAAGCTTGATTTGTTTAAACATTTTTATTCCTCCTTGTTCTTAACCTGAACTATTCATAATGTCGAATATAAACATTTTATCCTTTTTTATTATCAATTTACAAATTATACCGCCATAATTAATGATAAATATAAACTTTTTATCCTTTTTTTAAAATATTTTTCAAATATTTCTTTATTAATAAAAAATATGTTATTACAATAAAGAATATAACTCTAATAAAGGAGTAACAAAATGAAAAAATTGAAAATTTTAAACAGCTTAATGCTAATTCTATTTATCTTCACCTCATCTCACCTTTTTGGCATAGAGAACGATTTACCTCTAAAAACAGTGCTGACTAATTGTCATGTAATAGATTGCACCGGCAGTAATATAATGAGAGATATGACAGTAATTATCACCGAAGATACAATTACTGATATTTCTCATGGAAGGTATAAAAAGGCTGAAAAAGAAAAAAATGTTCGGTTCTTTGACCTTCAGGGAGCTTATCTGCTTCCTGGTCTATGGAATGTCCATACTCACTTGGAAGATCTTTTGCCTGATCCTCATAATATATTAAAAGAAGAACCGGTGGGCCCGGCTGCTATTCGGGCAGGACGTAATGCCATAGATGCCTTAAAGAGAGGGTTTACCGGGCTGCGCATTGTGGGAGAACGTGACTACCTCGATATAGCCTGGAGAGATGCTTTTAACGAGGGCATTTTTGTTGGACCCCGCCTATTTGTTTGTGCTAATCCCATAACTGCCACTGGCGGGCATGGTTGGGAGCCTGAAGGCCCGGTTGCTATCCAAATTGATGGGCCATATGAGATGCGTGAAGCGGTGCGTGAGCATATCAAACATGGGGTAGATTGGATTAAAATAATGGATACTGAGCTTCGCTTAGACGAGTTAAAAGAAGCTGTAAATACTGCCCATCAAAGAGGTTTAAAAGTCACCGCGCACTCAGGTGAACCGACTTCTTATCGCTCTGTAATTAATGGAGTGGATTGCCTTGAACACGGTTATGGCCTCAAAGACAAAACTATCCAGCTTATGGCTGAGAAAGGAGTATTTTACGTACCAACAATTGTCTGTAATTTAAGTGCTGAATACATAAAAGAGAGAGAGAAAAGGCTGGCTAAATTAGGTTACTCTACAGACAGTGAAGTGGTCGAAGGCCGAAAATTAATTTCTTTTGCTGACGAAAGGTCCCCGGAAACGGCATTATATCAAAGAAAGGTTTTGCAGAAAGCGTTTAAAGCTGGCGTAAAGGTATGTACTGGTTCAGATTCAAATCCAATGGGTGAATTAGGTATTTTAGAAATAGAGCAGTTTGTCCTTTCTGGTATTAGTGAAATGGATGCACTCATTGCCGCTACCCGGAATTGTGCAGAAATGTGCGGTGTTTTGGCTGAATTAGGTACTGTTGAAAAAGGTAAGCTGGCGGATTTAATTGTTGTCGAAGAAAATCCCCTTGAAAACATTTCTAACCTTAGGAAATTAAAAATGGTTTTTAAAAATGGATTACCGGTAAACCTAAAGTCACAGGAAGGACAAGCAAGTTTCTGGAAGCTTTATTTTTAAGTTAGAAAAACGTTCAATAAAAATTTAATGAAAGCCTTCCTTATCTCTAAGAACCACATCTCCGTCACCCCCTTTTAAATCAAACTAATAAACTCTAGGTTTAAGATGAAAACAGGGCGGTTTTCCTGAAGAGTATATCTTCAGCTCTATGAAACTCTCTCGTTCCTAAGGGCTTCTTGTTGACTTATATGTTACTCTGTGTATTATAGTTTATTCATTAGTTCAAAGAGAAAATTTTGGGTTCCTTTCCTTTATATGGAGAAGCCTCAGTTCTTCTCTTAAGTCTCTTTGAACTTCTGAGATATATGGAACAGTTATGAAAGAACACAGAGTAGCCGTTACCGGATTAGGTGTTGTCACTCCCATTGGAATTGGCATTAAGGAATTCTGGAAGTCTTTGAAAAGTGGGAAAAACGGCGTAGGCAGAGTTACTCATTTTGATCCATCAGGTTTTTCTTCAAAAATGGCGGCAGAAATAAAAAATTTTAATCCCGAAGATTGGATCGACAAGAAATCACTTAAGCGCATGGACCGCTTCACTCACTTCGGCGTAGCTTCTTCGGCCATGGCCCTAAAAGATGCAGGATTAGATAGTTTTGCTTTTGATAAGAATGAGGCAGGAATTATCATAGGCTCTGGAATTGGCGGCTCAGACACAATAGAGAAAAGTTATTTGAGACTTCAAGAAAAAGGGCCAAAGTCTTTAAATCCTTTCTTTGTGTCCAAAGCTCTGATAAATATGGCCGCATGTATGGTTTCAATAAGATACGGCTTAAAAGGACCGCTCTCTGCCCCATCTGTTGCTTGCGCTACAGGAACAAATGCTATCGGCGATGCCTTCCGAATTCTTCAGAGAGGAGACGCTGAAATAATGCTGTCCGGAAGTACTGAAGCCAGTATTACTCCTCTTTCCTTCGGTGGCTTCTGTGCGACCAGATCGATGTCCAGAAGGAACGATTGTATGGAAAAAGCAAGCAGGCCTTTCGCTAAAAACCGTGACGGTTTCGTAATGGGGGAAGGGGCTGGCATCATAGTTTTAGAAAGGCTTGAACATGCGCTGCAGCGCCATGCCCGTATCTATGCCGAACTTGTAGGCTACGGAAATACTGCAGATGCCTATCACTTCACCGCCCCTGATCCCAGTGGTGATGGAATGGTTAGAGTGATTAATAAAGCTATCCAGGATGCAAATATTATCCCTGAGAAGGTAGGATATATCAATGCTCATGGCACTTCCACTATTATAAACGACAAAATAGAGAGTGCCGCCATTATGAAAGTCTTTGGCAAACATTCAAAGAGATTGAAGGTCAGTTCAATAAAATCGATGATAGGTCATCTCATGGCAGCGGCAGGGGCGGTAGAATTTGCTTCCACAGTAATGAGTGTTCATACCGGCATACTCCCCCCCACGATTAACTATGAGGAACAGGATCCAGAATGCCCCTTAGATTACGTGATAAATGGAGCTGAAACAATCGACCTTAACACGGCAATTAGTAACTCATTCGGCTTTGGAGGCGGTAATGCCTGCCTTGTCGTGAAGAAATACAAAAGAGAAAAATGAAAGTTCCTAAACTCCAAATCGGAAATATTATTTCGGAAATACCGATTTTGCAGGGCGGTATGGGAGTAAGAGTCTCTCTATCTTCGCTTGCTTCTGCTGTGGCCAATGAAGGCGGGATAGGAACTATTGCAAGTGTGGGCATTGGAGATATTGAAGCCTCAAAACATGACTATGAAAGGATATCGAGAGAGGCTATGGTCCGGGAAATTCACAGAGCTCAAAATCTGACAGATGGCCATATCGCAATTAATGTCATGGCTGTTTTGAGTAATGTCAATGACCTTGTAAGAGCAGCGGTAAAAGAAGGAATTAAGATTATCGTTGCTGGGGCCAGTCTGCCTCTCAGGCTTCCCGCAGTAGTCGAGGACAGCTCCGTCAATCTCCTGCCAATTATCAGTTGCGGTAGAGCTGCGAAGCTAGTCCTGCGTGCCTGGGATAAACGCTACGGAAGGACCGCTGATGGAATAATCCTAGAAGGTCCCCTGGCCGGAGGACACCTTGGTTTCTCGCGGGAGCAACTCAAGGAACCTGAAAAATATTCTCTCATAAACCTTCTGCCAGATGTCATAGAGGCAATAAAAGCATATGAAGATAAATTTGGAAAGAAGATCCCGGTTATTGTCGCAGGAGGCATATATGACGGCAAAGATATTGCCCGGATGCTCCTGGCTGGAGCGTCCGGAGTACAGATGGCTACCCGATTCGTCTGCACTGTGGAATGCGACGTTTCCCAAAAATTCAAGCAAGCTTATCTGGATGCTGAAGAGAAAGATATCGTAATTATCGATAGCCCTGTCGGCTTACCTGGCCGAGCAATCCGAAATAAGTTTTTAAAGAATTTGAAAATTAAAGGAAAGCTAAAGATTAACTGTCCTTACAAATGTCTTTCAACCTGCAATGCCAATGAGGCACAGTACTGCATTGCCCTAGCTCTCGTGAACGCCTATTTTGGTGATTTGGATAACAGCGTAATTTTCTGCGGGCAGAATGCTTTCCGTATCAAAAAGATTGTGAGTGTAAAAGAACTCATCAATGAGCTAATTTCCGAGATTGAGGCATTTTAAGTAATTACCCACCGCTCAGCGCTTTAAAACTCCCAGATCACTTTCTTACGTCGCTCATTCCGGAGACGGGCCTCATTAACTTCATTATATTCAATAAGATAAATCTATTTTAAAGGGTGATACAAAGCCTTGCTTGGAAGGAGTTAAGGTCAAGCCATTTATCCCACCCCATATACTTCCAGGCTGCGTATTAATGGTTTGTCCATAGAGGATGAAATAATCAGCCGAACTCTTGATACTTCAGTAGGATGAAATTTTTGTATTCTTTTATGGCCGATTGATTGGCCTTCAGCTAATATTTCCCATTTCTAAGGTACTACTAAACCTTCAATTCGGTATTCCCGCACTCGTTCGCCTTTTTTTATATTTTCCATGATAATAACATGGTCAATCACTTCCGGTTTTTTCATTTTTATTTCTATAGATTCTCCATCACCCTTAGTCTCAGCAATTGGTACACTGAACCTCTCCCGGATAAATTTCCCGAATTCTATATATCTGTTGAAATCCGACTCTGGAATAAGACCATCCGGATTTGGATTGGCATTTAAGAGAAGGTTACAGTTTCTGCCAACTGATTGATAATACATATCAATAAGGCTCTCCAATGAATACAGCTTATGAGCACTGTTGGGTTTCCAGAACCAATCGTGATTTCTAATAGGCACATCGCACTCAGACGGCAGCCAAAATTCGCCCTTAGGATCGCCTGGCCCATTATAATTATTTTTGTGAGGGACAGTAGACCAACATGGGTATGGAGCTAAGCCGCGTTCATTTCCTATCCAACGGATAGAAGCAGTTGGTCCTTGAAAGACAACGGCGTCAGGTTGGTACTTCTTGTAAATCGGCACCAGGTCTGGGCCCCCTTTTTCTGGAGGAAGAGCTCCGCCGTCAAACCAGATTTCAAATAAGTCTCCATATCTGCTCCAAAGTTCAGTAAGCATTCTCTCGCATATTTTTGCATATTTGGCTTGTTTTTCGGGGTCACCTCCCTTACCTCGATTTACAAGCCCCGGATTGTCCACCCCAAGATAACAGTTTGCAGTTACTGAAGCATAAAGCCCAGGTTCAATATTATACTTTCTGCAGGAATCTATAAAATCACGAACTAAATCCCCTTTTCCGTTTCTCCAAGAGGACTGTTTAACTCCATAAGGATACAAATCACTCTGCCATTGAAGGAATCCACTGCAATGCTTAGCCACAAAAACCGCATATTTGGCTCCCAAGGCTTTGGCAGCTTCTATCCACTGGTCAGTATTAAGTTTTTTTGGATTATACATATCTGGATTTGGAATATCCTTCCAGGTCCGCCAATTCCAGCCAGGTTTATAAATAGGGATATCAAAATGAAAAAACATTCCTATCTCCATATCCTGCCATCTTGCCTGCTGGGCTGTAGGTGTAGGAAGTTTTCTGTGAGGAATTTTAATCTGCTCTGGTATTAAAAATCTATCTGAATAGAGCACAGCCGCCCCCAAAGCACTTTTTTTAATAAAAGTACGTCTTTTCATTTTGTTATCCTTAAATTTTATTTATAAAGGCAAGTTTTGCTAAAACAAATCCCATGTTCTGATTTTAAGCTTATATCCTTTTTTGGTCAAAGCATTGTTTTTCTGCTATATGCTATTTTCTAACTGTCAGACATATCGACATTTTTTATGAATAGTTCAGATTAACAAGGAGTTAATAATGGCTCAAGACTGGTTTGAATTAATTAGTTACAAACAATGAAAAATCCCTTCTTTCCTCAGCTGCTATGTTAAGCTGAGCTTTGGGAAGAGATTAATTAACTTGAACTATTGAAAAAAAATTAACGTATATGTATATATAAGTAAAAAAGGAGATGCTATGTTAAAATATCGTATTAAAGGTTTAGTCTTAATATTTATTATCTCATTCCTTTTTATTCCCTCAAATCTTGCAGCCGCAGAAAAATCCCCTTTTGGAGGCCACTGGACCGGCACAATCAAGCTTCCAGGGACAGAACTGGAATTTGATATTGATTTCACTAAGAAACCGGATGGAACCTGGCAAGGAGATATCTCCATCCCGGCTCAAAACGCCAGGAACCTCCCTTTAAGCAGCCTTGTATTAAAACCGGGGGAGGTGTCTTTTAAAATAGCAGATGTTCCGGGAGAGCCTACTTTTAAAGGAACCCTAAATCCTGACGGGAAGACTATATCCGGTGATTTTACCCAAAACACCCAGACTTTTCCCTTCTCCATGTCTAAAGGGAAAAGTTTCAGCACAAAGGCAAAAAAGGCCCTGTCCGGTTTTGAAGATATTGTCCAAAAAGGGCTCAAGGGCCTTAATGTCCCTGGAGTTGCAGTTGCTGTAATAGTAGAAGATGAAGTGATACTGGCTAAAGGATATGGGTACCGAAATATAGAAAAAGAGAAACCAATGACAGCTGACACTCTCCTGGCAATAGGTTCCTCCTCAAAAGCCTTTACTACCTTTGCTATGGGCTCCCTTGCTGACCAGGGTAAATTGGATTGGGAAGAGCCTGTGCGCACCTACATACCCTGGTTCCGGCTTTACGACCCTTTTGCTTCAGAACACCTTACTCCCCGAGATCTTGTAACTCATCGGGCCGGGCGGCCCAGACATGATCTGGTCTGGTACAACAACTCTGAATCCTCCCGCAAAGAGCTTGTCCAAAAACTGGACTATCTTAAGCCTACAGCTGATCTTAGAACCCGTTTTCAGTATAACAACCTCATGTTTCTTACAGCCGGCTACTTAGTAGAGGTTCTTACAGGTAAAACCTGGGAGAATGCCGTACGGGCCCTTGTCCTAGATCCTCTGGGAATGAAGCGAACGAATTTCTCTGTTAATGATTCTCAAAAAGACCCTGACCATGCTCTGCCCTACCGCGAGTCTAAAGGCAAGATCGAACGTATTCCATTTCGCAATATAACTACTATGGGGCCTGCCGGCGCCATCAACTCCAGTGTCAGCGAAATGGCCCGCTGGGTAATAGTTCACCTAAATCACGGCAAAAACAAGGGTGAACAAATCCTTAATCCTCAAACAGTTCAGGATATGCATCTTGCCCACATGCCCACAGGAAACACTCCTGTCCTTGCTGAAGTCACCCCATCCTCCTATGGAATGGGGTGGTTTGTGGATAATTACAGGGGACACAGCCGGGTGCATCACGGCGGTAATATCGACGGGTTTTCTGCCCTGATCAGTTTCTTCCCCAAAGACGGGATCGGTTTTGTGGTCCTAGCTAATAAAAACGGCACTTCCCTCCCCGAACTCCTGGTCCGGCATGCAGCTGACCTTATCCTTGGCTATGAAAAAAACTGGCTCACCGAAGCTATAAAACAAAAGGAAAAGGGAAAAGAGATGGACAAGGAAGCGCGTGAGAAAAAATCAACCCGCCAGGTGAAAGGAACGAATCCGGCCCACTCCTTAAGCGACTACGAAGGCTTGTACATGCATCCCGGCTATGGCAGTCTTTCAGTCTTTTTAAAGAAAGAGAATATCTATTTTACCTTCAATGACATAACAACTCTGCTTAAGCACTGGCACTACGAAACCTTTAATTCCCAGCGGGGCGTGGATCCCACGTTTGAGGATATGAAGCTTACATTCCGGACAGATGTCAATGGCCAGGTAGCCTCTTTTGAAGCGCCTTTCGAACCGACAATGGATGAGATTGTTTTTACAAAGCAGCCTAATCCATGCTACTTTGATCCGGCCTTTCTCCAAAAATTCGTAGGGAAATATAGCCTGACAGGACAGACGATCACAATCAGTTTAAAGGGCAAGAACCTTACAGCTTATATACCTGGCCAACCCGAGTATGAGCTTATTCCTACCCTGGGAGACGAATTCACAATGAAGCAGCTTAAAGTGATCCAATTGAAGTTTAAAATAGACAAAACAGGCACTGTGACAGCTTTGGTGTTGATCCAGCCTGAGGGAATTTACGAAGCTAAGCGCGTAAAAAAATAAAAACGGGCTGCTGATTTTTAGTAAGCAATCGCTGCTCTGCCCGCATAAATAAACTCATACTCGGACCTTTACATCATTTCGGAACACTCGATGTTAAAATAATGCAAAAGGCAAATAAAGCCTTGATCATCAGCCTTGATTTAATCAACTAATAATAAAAATCAGCACTATAATGAAATGCCGCGGCCTGTCCCCAGTCTGGCATTTAAGACTAATTTCCATACAAGTGAAAAACAGACTTGACTTTTTTCTACTATTATAGAAAATAGACATATGAAGATAAACCATATAATACGACAGTGGGCCCTTGACGAAAATTCCCTCTATGGCAAAATGTCATTTATATGTGGACCTCGCCAGATTGGTAAAACCACACTTGCCCGAAACCTACTTGAGGGAATCAATCAGAATGAAAATTACCATAATTGGGACAGCCTTTCCCTGAAACAGGAATTTGCCTCTGACTCCTTCTTTTTTATTGAGAACATGTCGCTTCCATTGTCACGCCATAAAAAACTATCAGCAGAGGAGCGTCAATGGGTAGTGTTTGATGAAATACACAAATATCCACACTGGAAAAATATCCTTAAAGGATACTATGACGAATGGAAAAACAGCATAAATTTTATAATAATCGGGAGTGCGCGCCTCGATTATCTACGCCAGTCAGGTGACAGCCTTGTAGGAAGGTATTTTTTGTTTAAGATGAATCCGTTACATCCCCATGACCTGATTGGTTTTACTCTCAATCGCGATTCAGCCTGGCATCCCAAGCTATCCGTGATTCCCTTCAATGAACCTGATAAAACTTTCCAGGATGCGACAGCTCAACTATATGATCTCACCGGTTTTCCTGAGCCTGTGAGGGTTGGGACAAAAGATTTTTATGAACGCTGGAAAAACAATCATATTTCGTTAATCACCAGCGAGGATATCCGGGATCTCTCAAGGATAACTCATATCCAAAAGTTGCAAACCCTTGTATTTCTATTACCTGAACGAGTGGGATATCCTCTTAGCTTAAACAGTTTAAAAAATATCCTTAGATGTGCTCACGCTTCTGTAAAAAATTGGCTGGAGGCTTTAAAAAAGGTGTATTTGGTGTTTGATATTGCCCCGTATTCTACCCGGTTGGCAAGATCTGTTCTTAAAGAACATAAATATTATTTCTGGGATTGGGGCCTTCTTGAGGATCCGGGAAAGAGATTTGAAAATTTTATAGCAGTCCAATTACAACGCGCCGTTTCGGCCTGGAATGAATGGGGAAAGGGAGATTACCGGCTGATGTACGTACGGACAAAAGATGGACGTGAAGTAGATTTTGTTATAACAGAAAAAGATAAACCCTATCTTCTGGTCGAATGCAAAATGAATGAAAAGAATTTAGCTCCTAACTTAATATATTTTAAAGATCGGATTAAAGCGCCAATAGCTTTTCAGGTGATTAATGAATCAGAGTATCTCAAGCAGGTAGATAGAGGGACTTTTATTGTTGCCAGGGATCGTTTTCTCCAGATTTTACCTTAGTAAAAAACCCGAGACACGGTACCCATTTGCCTATTTTCCTGTTAATTTCCTTAAATCCCTATTTTGCCCGTCAAAAAACGGCTCTAAGTGGCAAAAAGAGGCGGAAAATTAAGCTTAATCTATTGATAGCAAATGAAATGCCGCGGCCCGTCCCCCATTTGCTATTCATTACTAAATATATATTGACAATTGTTCATTTATTTGCTATGTTCATTAATATTGAACGCTTGTAAATAATGAACAATAGAAGGAGCACTTAAAATGACTCTGGAAAACAAAGAAACAGTTATTCTCCATAAGGCTATTGAAATACTCAGAAAGAATACGGGCTTGACTGTTGAGATAGAGCCTAATCCGCATTATACAGGATATGAAGCAGATGCAGTAATAAGAATTGCCTGGCAGGATACAGAATACCTCTTTGATGCAGAAATCAAGAATGTTATTAATAATGCCACCCTTGGCATAGCAGTACAACAACTCAAACTATTCCAAAGAAAAGGTATGCTTGTTGCAAGGTATATTACACCCCAGATTGCAGATGAATTAAATAAAATGAATATTCCTTTTATCGACACAGCTGGAAATATGTATATAGATGAGCCTCCTTTATTAATCTTTATAAAAGGAAATAAACTTGACAGAACTAATCTCCAAGTGATTAGAACACGCGCTTTCCGTCCTGCAGGACTTAAAGTAGTTTTCACTTTATTGTGCAACCCAGGCTTAGAAAATGCACCTTTTCGGGAAATTGCTGAAAAAGCCAGAGTGGCCTTAGGAACTGTAAGTTATGTAATGAATGATCTAAAGAAATTGAATCATCTTATAGAAATACCTCCAGGGAAACGTAGGCTGACACGGAAAAAAGATATATTAAATCGATGGATTACAGCATATCCCGAACAGCTCAGGCCTAAACAAATAATCGGATTATATCGAGCAGAAAATCTCAATTGGTGGAAGCAGGCAGAAATGGGAGGTTTAAATATCTTTTGGGGAGGAGAAGTTGCTGCTGCTCAGTTGACAGAATATCTTGAGCCTCAAAGAATTACCATTTACACAAACAAACCTGCTGGAGAATTCCTCTTGAAAAACAGAATTAGAAAAGACCTCCAAGGCGATATTGAGATACTTTGGATGTTTTGGAACTTTGAAATAGATTGGCCTCACAAAAACATGGTTCCTCCCCTTCTTATTTATGCCGATCTTCTCGCTACAGGAGAGGCAAGAAATATCGAAACTGCGAGGATATTATATGAAAAAGAAATTCATAGATTTATCAGGGAAGATTGACACCCATAGGCTGGATGCCATCGAGGCAATATCTAAAGTTGCATCCTCCCTAAGAATTCCTTTTTTTCTCATAGGGGCATCTGCCAGAAATCTGCTTTTGATAAGTCACGATATACCAATATATCGAGCAACACTCGATATAGATTTTGGCGTAAGAGTTCCAAATTGGAATAATTATTATAAACTAAAAAAAGAACTTGTAGAAACAGGAAATTTCAAATTAACAAGGGAAGACCAAAGGCTTGAATCCAAAAATAATCTTATGATCGATCTAGTTCCTTTTGGACCTATTTCAGATAGTAACCACAACATTAATTGGCCGTCCCAAAAAACCGTACTGCACGTTATTGGATTTGAAGAAACATTCAGACATGCACAAATTGCAAGATTAAGGTCAAAACCCAACCTTGAAGTTAAACTGGTAACATTAGCTGGGCTAGCCGTTATGAAAATATTTTCTTGGAATGACAAATATCCTGAACGAGAAAAGGATGCAACAGACTTATTTTTAATTATTCGTAATTACACAGATGCAGGCAATTTTGAACGTATTCCAGATGAGATGCCAGATTTACTCGACTCAGATGATTTCGATTATATCGGAACTGGAGCAAGGCTTCTGGGACAAGATATCAGTAAAATTGTTAATCCTGCAACAAAAAAAGAAGCCTTGGATATACTAGGAAAGGAAACAGGAGATCAAGACCGTTACAGACTCATAGAAGATATGATAAAAAGTGACATAGGAGGTACCAGTGATTTTGATAACATCCTTAGCCTGCTAATGGAACTTAAAACTGGCATTCTTGATAGGAGTTAAAGAGCAGACTGTAAGATATACAGCTTGCTATATAACAAGGATATTGATAAGTTATTACTGCAAATTAAGCATATTTTGGGAGAAATTATTACTATTTTAAGGTTTTGCAGCTGTATTTTTCTTAATATGCAGCATGCAGCATATTAATTGTTATACCAACTAGGAAAATAAAATTGACACAGCAACCAATAGATTTTTTCAGTGCGTTAAACAATAGACAGATTGCTATTGCTATCTGGATATTTATTGCAATCATATGGGCTGTCTCAAATTCAAAAATCAGAAAATCCCTATTTCAGGTAATAAATTCATTTTTCGCGTGGAAACTCACAATTTCATATTTATTGATGTTCACATACATCACGGCAATAATCATTGTGCTGAGAACCGTAGGTATTTGGAAAATGAATCATTTGCCAATTACTGTGATGTGGGGAGTATTTGTCGCTTTTGTCATGTTATTTGAATTTTCAAAGGCAAACGACCCGAAATTCTTTAAAAATGCATTTAAAAATAATCTTAAAATCTTAATAATCCTCGAATTTGTTATAAATTTATATGTATTTGATTTATGGATTGAACTACTTATAGTTCCTTTCTCTGCCATATTAGGCGGCATGATTGTAATCAGTGAAACGGATAAAAAATATGAAATCACAAAAAAGTTCTTAAACTTCATCATGAGCCTTATGGGATTGCTTTTTATCGGTTATGCTGGCTATATGGTAATTACCGACTTCAAACATTTTGCTACAATTAAAAATCTCGAAAGCTTTTATTTGCCTATTTTATTTTCCATTACATTGATTCCATTTGTGTATTTTTCTGCACTATACAGTGGCTATAAAAACTTATTCATTAGGCTTGGTTTTTTTATCGATGATTCCAGCGTATTAAAATATGTAAAAATGAAAACAATATTTGCTTTTAATTTAAACCTATGGAAATTGAATAAATGGTCAAAATATATTTATTCATCCTGGAGATTCAAGAATAATCAAGAAGTTGATAAAGCAATTTTACTTTTCAAGGAAGGGGCATCATCAAGTAATTAAGTGGATAAAAGTATAACAAATCACTGCACTGGATTTTTACTCTGCTTCGCTGCGTAAAAACCAGTGAGTTCAGTCGTTATGTGGTATAATATATTGATTCATAAAATTTGCAAATTCCAGGCATGAAGGAATAGGATTAGTGAAGAAATTATTAGAACAATATCTTAAAAATCTCACAAATACTTCCCAACGTGGTGATGCACGGGAAGAAAGTTATTACAAGCATCTCGATGAATTAATTAAACAGTATGCAGAAAATCAAAAAATAAAAAATGTAGATGTCACTATTCTTCCGAAAAAGACCGAAGCCGGAAATCCCGACTTTCGCATTTGGGATGGTAAAAACCACATAACCGGTTATATTGAAGCCAAAGACCCTTCTGTTACAAATCTTGATTACATCGAAGGCACCGCCCAATTGGAACGTTACTGTTCGACCTTCCCGAATGTCATCCTGACCAATTTCTATGAATTTCGGCTTTACAGGGATGGACAGCCTATCGCACAAGCAATGATCGGACGCTCTATAATCGCTAAAAGATTACAAACGGCACCGCCGGTAGAAAATATTGATAAATTCAAAGAACTATTTGATATATTCTTTTCTTTCTCTCTACCAAAAGTTAAAACCGCACGTTCACTGGCTATTGAATTAGCTAAACGCACCCGCTTCCTGCGCGATGAAATCATTACCGTGGAAATGGAAGAAAACGGCAGCAAAGGCCATAAACAAATAATAGGTTTTTATGAAGCCTTTAAAAAATATCTAATCGGAACAATAACCGAAAAACAATTCGCTGATCTTTATGCTCAAACCATTACCTACGGACTGTTTGCCGCCCGAACCAGAGCCGACGGCGAATTTAATCGCAGACTGGCTTTTGATTATATCCCGCATACTATCGGCATTCTGCGCGACATATTCCGGTTTATATCTTTGGAAGAACCGCCCAAATCATTGCAAATTATTGTAGAAGATATTGCTGAAATATTACACGTCGCCGATGTAAATAAAATACTTTATGAATATCACATAACAGGAAAAGGCAGAGACCCCATTATTCATTTCTATGAAACTTTTCTGGCAACCTACGATCCCAAAATCCGTGAACGGCGCGGCGTTTATTATACACCCGAAGCCGTGGTCGGTTATATCGTCCGTTCCATTCATTCAATCTTAAAATCTCATTTTGATTTACCAGACGGCCTTGCCAACGAAGATGTAAAACTGCTCGATCCGGCAGGCGGCACCTTGACATTCCCAGCCGAAGCCATCCGCTTGGCAGCCAAGGAATTTAAGGAAAAATACGGCGAAGGCGGTTTGCACCGTTGGATCAGCAAACACATTCTTCCTGATTTTTATGCATTTGAACTGATGATGGCGCCCTATGCTATTGGACATTTAAAAATGGGATTTATATTCGATGAACTGGGCTATAAGATGTCAGATGATGAACGCTTTAAACTCTATTTGACCAATACGCTTGAAATGGAAGAAATCAAACAGATTGCCATTCCGGGCTTGAGTTCGTTAAGCGAAGAAAGTCATCTGGCGGGAAAAGTTAAAAAAGAACAGCCGGTGCTTGTGATTCTCGGCAATCCCCCTTACAGCGGTATTTCCGCAAACATCAATGAATGGACGGAACGCTTATTAAAAGAAGATATTGACAGTGCGCAAAGTTATTATAAAGTGGACGGTCAACCCCTGGGTGAGAAAAAACTCTGGCTCCAGGATGATTATGTAAAATTTCTGCGTTTCAGCCAGTGGAAAATCCAAAAATCCGGTTACGGTATTGTGGGTATGATTACCAATCACAGTTATTTGGATAATCCTACATTTCGCGGCATGCGTCAGAGTTTGATGAAAACCTTTGATGAAATATATATTCTCGATCTGCATGGCAACAGCCTGAAAAAAGAAACCACACCCAAAGGCGACAAAGATGAAAATGTGTTTGATATCCGCCAGGGCGTGGCAATTGCTCTGTTTATAAAAAATAAAAAAGCCAAAAAGCCGAAAGTATTTCATTTGGATAAATACGGATTGCGAGAAGAAAAATACGACTGGCTGGACCAAACCGATTTTGATAAAAAAAATTATCATGAAATTAAGCCTGCTTCTCCATGGTATTTTTATATTCCACGAAACACATCCCATATTCAGCAGTATTTGAAGTGGCAAAAAATTAATGAAATATTTCCGGTTAACGTAACTGGAATTGTAACGGCACGAGATAAATTTGTCATTGGTTTTAACAAAAATGAAATAAGAAACAGAGTAATGCAATTTAGAAATATTTCTTTGACAGATGAAATTATTAAGCAGGCATACAATCTAAAAGATACCAGAAGCTGGAAAATCTCATCAGCCAGAAAGAAATTATCAGAGGATTCCGATTGGGATTCATATTATCAGAAAATTCTCTATCGTCCCTTTGACATCAGATCAATTTATTACACTGATAATATGGTTGATTGGGGAAGACCTGAAGTCATGCGCCACATGCTGGAAGATAATATTGGATTATGTTTTATGAGACAGTATTCAGGTAATATTCCTTATTCTCATTTTTTAGTCGCCGAACAAATAGTTGATAATCGAACTTTCTTCAGCAGCAAAGGTATTATTCAACAAGCTCCTTTATATCTTTATCCAGACAAAAAAAAAGACATTTTCAATCAACATCAAACAGATAAAGAAGCGAATATTCCCCAAATCCTGTTTGAAAAATTATCCAAATGTTACAGTCAGAAACCCAAACCGGAAGAAATTTTGTATTACATCTATAGCATATTTTATAGTAATATTTACCGCGAAACTTATGCCGAGTTTTTAAAGATTGATTTTCCCCGCGTGCCGTTTACCGCCGACTATGATCTGTTTAAAAATATGGGCGAACTCGGCAAAGAACTGGCTGACTTGCACATGCTCAAAGGTCCAGCGCTTTCTCCACCGGTTGCCAAATTTCAGGGCTCCGGCGATAACGACCGCATTGAAAAATTAATCTACCAAGAAGAGGAACAGCGCATTTACATCAATAAAGATAAGTATTTTGAAGGTATTGCGCCGGAAGTCTGGAATTATAATATCGGCGGTTATCAGGTCTTGCATAAATATCTGAAAGACCGAAAAGGCCGCATAATGGACGATGCCCCGCGGTATTGCCGTATCGTTACCGCCTTGAGTAAAACCATAAAAATTCAAGAAAAGATAGATATAATTTATCCTGAAATAGAAAAGCACCTTGTTGATTTTTAACAACTGGACCAAATTTATTTTCATTCCATTTGTCTTTATTGAATGAAGAAAGAAAAAATAATCCATTTGAAGCACAGACTATGATTATAGAAAGAATAAATATTTTGATTAAGAATACATATGCCATTAATCTATTATTTCTATATTAAAAATATCTTTTCTATTCCAATCTAGCCAATATCTGATTGCAAGTTCACGAATAAAAAACCAATAATTGTTAGTTAATAGCCCATGTTGTTTAATTCCTTGTTTTATATCTTTCTTAACTATTTCCCAATAATCTTGCTTTAGTTGAAGACTTATTGTCGTGTTTTTAAAAGTAAAAAGTGCCTTCGGTAGTTGAGGTAAATCTTTTATTATAGAAATAGTACCATGCCCAAGAGTTGCTCCCGTACTTACTTGCAAACCATCATTAAGGCAACTGATAGGCGGGTGACTACCAGCATAAGAAAGTACTAATAATTCATCAAGTCCAACCTTAAAATATTCTCTTGCTCTCAGTCCCATTTTTGCGCCAATAATTGAATAAATTCCTAAATGATCGTGAAATTCATTTGTTAAAATAATAATTTTCCATTCTTCTTTTCCGTATCTTTCAATTATTTGATTCATAAATTGGCTGATATCTTCTCTGAATAAATTTGAATCGTTAGGAAATTGTTTAAAAACAATACTCTGTTCTTCGTTATCGCAAGATAAGATTTCAATAATTTTTTCTTCAATTTTGTTTGATTTTAAAACACGGCTGATACTCTGATTGGGATACTTTTCGATTATTTTTGTCTTAAACAATTTTGGATGTAGCAGATATAAGGCTACTAAATCATCCCAAAGTTTTAAGTGATTAATTTTGATTTTTTGGAAAACTTCATTCTGGCGGTGAGATTTTGCAATTTTTTGAGCATAAGGTGTTTTGATATTTTCTATTGATTGTAATAATTTTTCAGTAAATCCAATTGATTTATTATTTAAATTGCTCACAACATTTATTGTAATATCCATACTTAAAATATAATCAGCTGCTGCTTTATCAATTTCATAATTTGTTCCTGAGTTTGGATGAATATTATCATTATACCAAACAATTTTTTCTATGCCTTTTTTTATTTCTGGTTTAATGCGAAAAGCATTTGAAATATTAGTTAATGAACCTAAACAGACTACTGTTACAAGTTTTCTTTCTGCTTCAATTGAGGAAATGATTAAATCCGAAGCCTTTCTTTCTCTATTTGTTTCAACAAAACCTTCATCTCCCCAGTTTATTTTTTGAGAAAATCTTCTCCATGGCGGTGGATTTGATGGGAGGATTTCACCGGAAGCTGTAAGGATTCCTTCATGACCGAAACTTTTGAGTAAAGCCCTAACTCTTACTAATCCATTATCTGGATTTAAGGCGCCATCGGATGTTGTTATGGCAATTACTTCTATTTCATCAGAAGCTAATAATAGACAAATAGCGCGTAAATCATCAGCCGCCACATCTGTATCAATAATTACATGATCTTTTAGCTTGCCTGAATGAGCAAATACTGACCAAGAATAAAATAATATCAGTATTGTAAAAAAAATATATTTCCTCATTTCCAAATCCTTATATCGGATGTCGCACAATCCTTTTCTGAATCGAATATTTCATTTTATAATTTTATGCCTAACAATTACTATACTGCATGTTTTATTCGGTTAGCAAATTGAACCGGGAGTCATCCGGATAGGTATCGGTCTGGTCACAGTAATCCAGAGCATAATCGATAAAACGGAGATGATCAGGTAAAATCTCACTCTGCGGACGTGTGTATCCGATATCGGTATGAGTATTCTGCACCAGGAAAACATGCCATTTTATTACAGGACTTAAATGTAAATTTTTTGTCACCGGTTTTTGATCCCGGACATGAATGGAAATAGGGACATTTATGCTTTTACTTATTTCCGGAAACAGCAGAGGGATGCGGTTAAATCCGTATCTCAATTTTGTTTCCACTTTTTTAATACCGGGTGCAGACAGGCTGGCCTTCACCGGACTACCAAGATGTATTATTTGCACCTCAACCGGTTGTTTTAAGGCACCATTTTTCCTTAGTAAGGCCTGCTGAGGAACAATGTTTATACCGGCATTGACCGGAGCTTGAAAGGTCATATACCAAACCCGGCTTCCTGCTGATTCCCCGGTTACTTTGATGGTCAGCGGTTTACCGGCCGGTACAAGCGTTACCGGTACGGTCATAGAGGCATACCCAAAAACATCATTATGCCGGTCGATAGAAGTCACGCGAAATCTTAGTTCAGAACCGCCAGGGCCGTATACGATCCAGTTATTAACTGAGCTGCTGGTTGGATTAGCAAAGCGGAACCAGGTGCGGTTGTTAATAGACAGCTCATATTTATGCGGATCAGAATCCACATCCATACCAAAAATCCAGATAAAAGTAGCAAAGTCACCCTGGAAATTTTTGGGAATCGCCTGACTTTCCCAGGAGATAAAATTGTTGGAATCAAGGGAGCGGACCAGGAGGGCGGAGGTGACGTCGGGCTGCGGCAAATGATAATCGATAGTACCACCGCCAGTTGATTTTTGATAACCCTGCAGCCATTTAGTTTGAGAGAATAGGAACCCAGGAAGTAACAAAACAGCTAAATAAATACAGCAGATCAGGGCGGATTTGTCCTTTCGGTTAATAAACATTACTAGTATTGTAATAAGAATTCAGACTGACTTCAAGGACAGCCTGATTCTTTACATCTGGCTCAAACGATGTTACATTGTGAAATGAGGTACAGCTATGAAAGCAAGAAAAATCAAGGACCGCATTTACTGGATGGGGGCCGTGGACTGGGACAGCCGTCTGTTCGATTCTCTTATCCCTCTTCCGGATGGAACCAGCTATAACGCCTATCTTATTGAAGGAAGTGAGAAGACTGCTTTGCTGGATTCGGTTGATCCTCCCATGGCCAGTGAGCTTCTAGCCCAGCTTGAGGGCGTCCCTGAAATCGATTACATTATTTCACACCATGCCGAGCAGGATCACTCTGGCACAATCCCCCAGATTCTCGAAAAATACCCCAATGCCAAGCTGATATCAACCCCCAAAGCAAAGGGAATGCTTATCGATCTTCTGCAAATACCCGAAGATTCTTTTCTAACTGTCGAAGATGGCGAGTCTTTGTCTCTCGGGGATAAGACCTTGAGATTTATCCACACTCCCTGGGTTCATTGGCCTGAGACTATGGTGACCTATCTGGAAGAAGACAGGATTCTTTTCAGTTGTGATTTTCTCGGTTCTCATATTGCAACAACCGATCTCTATGTCACTGATGAAGGGCGCGTCTATGAAGCGGCAAAGCGCTACTTTGCCGAGATCATGATGCCCTTCCGGAACGTGATCAAAAAGAATTTGGAGAAACTCACGTCTTATAAGATAGATATGATAGCCCCCAGTCATGGGGCAATATATCCCCGCCCATCGTTCATTATTGATGCCTATCATGACTGGATACTCGGTCCTCCCCGAAACACGGTAGTTCTGCCCTACGTATCAATGCATGGAAGTACAAAACAGATGGTCGATTATTTTGTCTCGGCCCTTGTGGAAAAAGGTGTAAGAGTGGAACAGTTCAACCTTGCCGTAACCGATATAGGGAAACTCGCTATGGCCTTGGTTGACGCGGCCACAATCGTGGTAGGCACCCCCACTGTCCTGGCGGGCCCCCATCCTTACGCTGCTAATAGCGCCTTTTTGGCAAATGCATTGCGGCCAAAAGTAAAATTCCTTTCCATTATTGGCTCCTATGGATGGGGTGGGAAAACAGTAGAAACACTCGCAGGAATGATTCCCAATCTCAAGGTAGAGCTCTTAGAACCTGTCCTCTGCAAGGGGGCGCCATCAGAGGAGGATTTCAAGGCATTAAGCGACCTGGCTGCTACTGTTGCGAAAAAGCACAAAGAGCATGGCTTCACATAACACGTACTTTAAAGGCCGCATTGTTTGCGAAAAGACCGTGCCTATATCAAGCTCCGTAGTCCGATAAATAAAACCTGTAAGTCAAAAAGGAGGGTTTCAATGTTCTGTTTTCAATGTCAAGAGACAGCCAAGAACAAAGGCTGCACAGTCAAGGGTATTTGCGGCAAACCAGAAGATACCGCCAATCTTCAGGACCTTTTAATATATGTGTTAAAGGGGATTGCCGCTTATGCAGATCATGCTGCGATCCTGGGATTTGAAAAAGATGATGTCTACGATTTTATAATGGAGGCCCTGGCTTCAACCACAAAGAACCTGTCAGTAGACGAGATGGTGGGGCTGGTCATGAAAGCCGGAGAAACGTCGGTTAATACCATGGCGCTGTTGGATGAGGCTAACACCTCCGCCTACGGTCATCCGGAAATCACCGAAGTGAACATCGGCGTTCGCAAAAATTCGGGAATTCTGATCAGTGGCCACGACCTAAAAGACATGGAAGAACTGCTTATTCAGACCAAAGGCACGGGTGTAGATGTCTACACTCACGGGGAGATGCTTCCGGCCAATTACTATCCGGCTTTTAAAAAATACGATCATTTTGTGGGCAATTATGGCAGCTCCTGGTGGCAGCAGAACAAGGAATTCGAGACCTTTAACGGACCGATTCTTCTGACTACAAATTGTCTTGTTCCCTTAAGAAAAAACAATACATACTTAAATCGTCTGTTTACAACGGGCTTGGTCGGCTATACCGGGGCAAAGCATATTCCCGACAGGGCTAAAGGCGGGGCCAAAGATTTTTCTGAAATCATCAAATTGGCCAAAAAATGTAATCCCCCAACCGAAATTGAAACCGGCAAAATCGTCGGTGGATTCGCCCATAATCAGGTTCTTGCCTTAGCGGACAAGGTAGTCGAAGCAGTCAAATCCGGGGCGATCAAGCGCTTTATCGTCATGGCCGGATGCGACGGCCGCCAGAAAACAAGAAGCTACTATACGGAAGTAGCCGAGAATCTGCCCGAAAATACAGTGATTCTCACAGCCGGCTGTGCGAAATACCGTTATAATAAACTTAATCTTGGCGACATCGGCGGCATTCCCCGCGTGCTTGACGCAGGCCAGTGCAACGATTCATATTCTCTTGTGGTCATTGCCTTGAAACTGAAAGAAGTCTTCGGGCTTGACGACATCAACAAGCTGCCCATCTCATACGACATCGCTTGGTACGAGCAAAAGGCAGTCGCAGTCCTGCTAGCCCTTCTCTTCCTCGGTGTCCAGGGCATCCGCTTGGGACCTACCTTGCCGGCTTTTCTTTCCCCAACTGTGGTCAATGTCCTGGTAGAAAAATTCAATATCAAACCCATCGGCACAGTTCGGGAAGATATCGAAGCCATGTTGGCCGGCAGGTAACACCATTCAATGTGAAATCCACGCTAACCCCTGCAGTAATGTTAAGCTGAGCTTTATCCTCTGGGCCCGCAGGAAAGGATTTTAGCCCGTCCTAGAACTTGATTATACAATATCAAACAATTTGTTGCATATTGCAGCATATTGTTTTATAATGAATACAATCACGCATTCAGGAGGATAAAAAAATGACTAATGCTGTTAGAGTTTCCGAAGACTTGGTCAGGGAGGCAAAACTATTCAGTAAGATTGACAAAAGATCTATAACCGGTCAGATTGAACATTGGGCGCGGATTGGCAAATGCGCAGAAGAAAATCCTGGTTTGACCTATAGCTTAATAAAAGAAATTTTGATTGGCCTTATAGAACTAGAAGAGGGCGAATCTTCAGAATATCAATTCGGATAATAGTCCATGAAAATATTACAATCTCGATCCTTTAAACATAAAGTTAAGAAATTTACAAAAGCTCAAAAAAATAATTTAGACAAAGAGATACGAAAAATCGCAGAGAATCCTTCCATTGGTTCTGAGAAGAAAGGTGAACTTCGGGGAGTTTTCGTCCATAAATTTAAAATTTATACACTCCAATATCTTTTAGCATATAGATTTAAAGGAAAAAACCTAGAACTTATTATGATCGGACCTCATGAAAATTATTACAGAGATATTAAAAGCTATATAAAAAACAGATAAACAATAAAACGGTTAAGCATTGACTTTTCATCAGATATCCATAAAAATTCAACTATATTTATTCCCTGCATAAAGGAGTTTTTGATGATTAAAAAATTCATTTTCAGTTTTCTGATTATTGCTTTATCCATGTTTCTTTTCTTATCGTGCGGCCGCAAAGCTAATGATATTGAAGCCGCTATGGCCAGTTTGAATACAGACGAGCTTGCCCATGATGTGAAGATTCTCAGTGCGGATGATTTTGAAGGTCGTTTTCCTGCTTCCCCTGGCGAAGAGAAAACTATTAATTTTATAAAGGAAGAGTATAAAAAAGTGGGGCTAAAACCCGGAAATGGAGATAGTTTTTTCCAAGAAGT
>JAUWNW010000125.1 GCA_030612445.1 Candidatus Aminicenantota bacterium | reverse complement strand
TTAATGGCTTTTTATTTTCAGACAAGAAAAAGTGGAAAAAACATGCGGGCAGCATTTAGTAGGGTATTGAATGTGCCGTGGACAATGCCTTGCGGCCCGATATACATCCATCCGCCTGCAGTCATCTGGCCGTAATTGGATACGCCGAGCTGCATGGCCCGGTGCCAGTCTTTCTGATTATCAAAAAGGCCTATAAGAAGTCCGTTTGTGTTTATTACCCGGGGAGCTTCCGGATGAGAGGGGAAAAGTCCCAGGGGATGCCCGGATTCGACTACCAGGGTCTGGTCTTCGGTCAATACCTCCAAATATTTTTTTATGAGCCGGTACTGCATCCAGTTCTGACACACTTGGCCTGTCTCTCCGTAAGTCACCAGTTCATAAGGGTATAGAGCGACCTCAAAATCAAGATTATTATCAATCATTACCTGAAAGGCTTTGCCTGCCAGACAGTTGCCTTTATAAGCATGAACCGGTTTTCCAAATATGCGTTCCTGCGGACGAAACCGGTAGCCGTAAATCCGCCCCCTGGTTTTTAATTCCTTCAGGAACTCAGGAGCAATAGTCTCGTGCAGCTCATTAGGAACATAGCGGAGAGCGTTTTTTAAAGCTGTTTCAGTTTCAAATTTATTTAGGGTATAGCCTCTGTTGGGAGCTCGGCGTATGCCTTCTTTGAATTTGGGTTCAGGGGGGAGTTTATTGTCAAGGGCAATGTTCATAGTTTTTCTCCTTTATATGGAGATTTTAAACTGACTTGGCAAATATTGCAATTATAAGAAAATTTTACGCTGAGGACGCTGTGGACACGGATCTTCGGGGATGAACGCGGATAAAACTAAGAAGCTTTTTCTTTTTTGGCTTTCAGCCAAAAATAAAAAGCTATTTCCAATTTGTGCTAAAGCACAAATTGAAAACCTTTTTGCCTTTTATCTTAACCAGATTCTTTTACCGCTTTTCCTTGGTAAAATAGCTTTAGGATTATCACCTTATTTGTATTTACTTAACTTCATGGGAGAAAGTTGTTTTGAAGAAAATGGGCGCAGCTTGAAGCTGTAGGTATATTTCTGAGCAGGCAGTCTATACTGCGGATGCGGACGGGCACCCCATGATGTGTCTCCTCCCACTCCCATCTGTTTATAATCCAGGTTGAGATTCACCAGCTCTCGAGTTTTAAGGTCAGAAGCATGTCGCTGTCTCTTTTTATCTCCAGAGTCGAAATCTTCCGGTAAAAAATGATGGGCACTTACACTTAGTAATGGATCTCCTACAACTAAAAGCCCTATCCCCTCTTTATTTGTAAGCGCTACCCAACGTACATCTGTCTTATTGCCGTTTTCCTGCGGCCTTATATAGGGATGGTACTGGTCCTTGACTTTGCCACGATAGACTCCTACTTTAGCACCGCTCTTTCTATCCCAGTAACTTTCATAGGGGCCTCTCCCATACCAGGATATATTGTCAAACTCAGACCTTAAAGTCATCTGAATACCAAAGCGTGGAAGGTCGGGCAGGCCTTTTTTGCCTGGGACAAAAAGGCTTGAAACTTCAATCTCACCGTTACCGAAAATATGGTAGGATGTTAAAATTTTTGATTCCACATCTGGAAGAGCGGCCTCCACTTTGATCAAAATATCACGGTTTGAATTCTGCTTCGATTCGACCCGCTCGATAATCCGGTTTTTGCCGACATCTCTCCATATTCCAAGTCTCTGCGGCATGTTATTCCCATAATCATTGTCTGTAGGTGCACGCCAGAAATTTGGAGTGCAAAAAAATGGAACTGCCCCAGATTTTATAAGCTCGGTTTCCATATAGTTTAAGGAAACAAAATAACCATTTTTCAGGTCAAATATATAAGAAAAATCCAATCCTTCAATATACAGTTTCCCATCCCTGCTCTTTTGTCTTATTTTCGCAGCTCGGGCTATTTCCGTAAGTACTTTTTGCTTATAATAAGGCAGCTTAAACTGCTCCCAGGCTGCTTCATGCCCGGACGGAATAAGCTCTGTTTTTTCTCTGGTGCAGAAACTTAAATCAAGGAAATATTCTACTCCAGGTTCAGACTTTATCTCTGGAAAAGGGAGGGTGAAGAGCTTAGACTTATGGGGCTTAATATCCGGGCCGGCAATTTTCCCCTCAGTTAAAACAGTGGCGTCTGCTTTAAACTCCCAGAAAACATCAAACCGGTTAAGGTTTATAAAATCATACCTGTTAGTAATTTTAATTTTCCCGCTCCCAATGTCTACATCGCTCACTGTGATATTCTGATACACTTTTTTAACTTCCCAGATGGAAGGATGAAGTTTTCGGTCCGGAAACACCAGGCCGTTTATACAAAAATTTCCGCTGCTGAGCGTATCTTCCGGACCAAAATCTCCTCCATATGCCCAGAATTTTTTACCCTCCTCTGTTTCAGCCAATATCCCCTGGTCCACCCAATCCCAGATAAAACCTCCTTGCAGCTGCGGATGCTGGTAAATAACATCCCAATAATCCTTAAGATTCCCCACCGAATTTCCCATCGCATGGGCATACTCGCAAAGAATAAGCGGACGAGTGCGTTTTTGACTGGCATAATCTCTTAGGATGTGAATACGGGCATACATAGGACAGAAGATATCAGTATGGGGACGCAGGTCTGCCATCTCATACTGCACAGGACGTGAAGGGTCACGCCCCTTGATCCAATTATAGGTGGCCTCAAAATTAATCCCGTCTCCTGCCTCATTACCCAGAGACCAGATTATGACACAAGTATGGTTTTTGTCCCGTTCTACCATACGAACAGTCCGGTCAAGATGGGCCGCTTTCCAGTCCGGCTTATTTCCCAGGGTTTTATCAGGATCATACCCCATGCCATGAGATTCAACATTTGCTTCATCAATAACATAAAGGCCGTATCTATCGCATAGGTTATACCAGATAGGGGTGTTGGGATAGTGGCTGGTGCGTACAGCATTTATATTGAATTTTTTCATAAGCTGGATGTCTTTAAGCATGGATTCTTCAGTGACATAGCGGCCGCTCACAGGGTCGTGTTCGTGACGGTTAACCCCCTTTAAAGTCACTGGCACTCCATTTATCTGCAGCAGCCCGTCTTTTATCTCCACTTTTCTAAATCCTATCTTAGTTTTCAGAAGATCTTCAGCCTCTTCTAATCCGGTCTCAAGCTTTAGGATCAGAGAATACAGATTCGGGTCCTCAGCGTTCCATTTTTTTGGGCTGCTTATCTTGGCATCAAAAACAGCCTGCGCTTTTCCATTTTCATCAAACTTCAGGTCTTTAATTTGCGCTTCGGGAAATACTTCAGTTCCCCTGCTGTTTAGAAGCTTTATCTTTAAAACTGCTTTATCAGGCGGATCTTTAAGACAAGTTTTTGCTTCGACCTCTACTTTTAGCCGGCCATCTCTATAATCTTTATCCAGCCCGCTGTGTACAAAAAAATCACGGATATAGGTCTGAGGTCGGGAATAGAGCAATACATCGCGCTCAATACCACTTATCTTCCAGTAATCCTGATCCTCAAGATAGCTCCCATCACTAAAACGGTAGACCTCGACTGCAAGAGAATTCTCTCCGGGATGGATAAAACCGGTGATATTAAATTCAGCAGGGGTCTTACTGCCCTGGCTGTAGCCTGCTTTTTCGCCGTTTATCCACACATACATAGCGGAACGGACTCCTGCAAAATGCAAAAAAACCTGGCGGTCTTCCCATATGCCCGGGACCGTAAAGTCTCGCCTGTAAGAACCTACGGGATTGTTATCATGAGGGATGTAAGGCGGATCAGGCGGGAAAAGGTATTCTGTATCAGTGTATATCGGCACTCCAAAACCCTGCAACTCCCAGTTTCCGGGTACTTTTATGTCATCCCATCCTCTGGCGTTAAAATCAGCTTTGTAAAAATCAGATGGGCGTTCTGAGGGATTTTTTGCCCAATTAAACTTCCAGTTCCCATTAAGAGATAAAAAACAAGAAGATTTTACAGAATAAGGGATATATGTAGAGTGAGGCGCTTCTTTCCCTATAGCAAAAACAGCCGGGTTTTCCCAGTCAAAAGCCTCCTTTTTTGTTTGCCCTATGTCTGGAAACTCATCGCTGTTGCAATTAATAAAAACTGTCATACAGACAGCTAATAATACAAGAGATGTCAGAATAATTTTTCGCATCTTATTAACAAGTGGTAACTATTAGCCCCTCCTTGCTGATCTCATAATCAAAAAAGCGGGCCAAGCGATTAGGAGGGCTACTCTCTAACAATTTACGGGCAGAAAAGGCATGTTTAGGTGATTTGCATATGATGAGCAAAAAGCCCCCTCCTCCAGCGCCAAGGAGTTTAGCCCCGTATATATAGGGTCTTAATCTTTTTAAAATATTTTCTATGACAGGGGTGGTTGAACCCGGGTCGATCTCTTTATTTAATCTCCAGGCAAAATCTATGAGTTCCCCAAATCTCTTTGTGTCTTTGCTTGTCATTGCCTCTACGATAAGGGGAGGGAGATTGTGGAGTTTTTGCAGAGTCGCCATTGATTCCCGGTCCCGGTCCAAATAATTTCCGACAACATGCTGGAGGATGTTTTTTGCCAGCCGGCGTAAGCCGGTATAATAAAGCAGAGTCTGCTCACCCTTAGGGTCGAGCACACCAGAAGGAAGATAATGGATTCTGGGATCAGGGATCATGCCTGGCTCTGTGTTTATTATTTTTACTCCTTCTACACTACCTCCGATCTGATCCTGCCATCCACCTCCTGTAGTCAATTCCTGTTCCAACTGTAAAACTCGGTGAAAGAGCTCCCGTTGGCTCAGATCCTGGCCTATCATCCTGGTAATAACTGATATAAGCACTGCTCCCATAATACTGGAAGTCCCCAGACCGCTTCCGCTGGGAATAGCAGCCAGAGATGTAATTTCTATACCCCCCCCGAATAGGGCAAGCATACTTCTAAGGGACCGGGTTTTTTCAGGCCAGTCGGCTTTATCCGGAGCAAACCCAGACAAGGCTAAAGCGGCCTTAGCCAGAGCAAATTTACTGGTGGCTTTTTTATAATCCAGTAACTCGTCAAGTTCTGTGATGACCAGAGATATACCATGGTCAATAGAAGCGATATGGATCTCAAGTTTCTTTATTTTACGGGCATAGACATGTATAGGGGGCTGTCCATTTAAATTAACAGCTGCATTTATTACACATCCTCCCTTTTCCAGAGCATAGGGAGGAGTATCAGTCCAACCGCCACCCAGGTCAAGCCTTGCTGGTGCCCTTCCCCAGATGATCTCATCGCTCCGCACAGCATTTTTGGGATACCGGCTGATTTCTTTCTTACTCAATACAATCGTACGGCTGAGATTCTCAAAAGCGGCAGCTTTCAGGTTTTTCCCCCAATCTTCAATTCTCTGATTTTTATCAGGCTTAATCTTTAGTGACTCCAACCAGTCTTTTTCTGCTTTCTCTAGTAAAGAATTTAATTCAGGAGAAGATTTATCCCAGGCGCTTCTTTTCTCCTTACTGCTCATAAGAATCGCGGAGCCAAGCGTATGAATGATCCGCGAAAACTCAAGTCGCTCCATCCCAGTTGCAGCTTCATCACCCCACTGGCATTGTGCTTCTTTCATAATGTCCCTTAACCAGCGGGCACGCTCAGGGCGTGGTAGGCAAGTAAAGATCAAAGCCATCTCTGCAGCTGAAAAATCACTATCCAGTCGGAATATCCAGCGCAAAGAGTGCTGTATTGCCCAGGCACGGAAAAGTATTCTTCTGGAATAAAAAGCATCCTGATCAATTAGCTGGGCGATCTCAGTAGCACTGTATCTCTCAGCAGCTTTCCAGGCATTTTTCTGCTCCTGGGATGCTTTCTCAGGTTTAAAAATCCACAGCCATCTATGATAATCCGTGGGCATTTTTATCGCCGGAATTATACGGGCATTCCACAGGTTCTTATCTTTATCCGGTAATTTCGGAGGCCAGATATCATTTTCTTCCACATTCATACTCTCTAGCCAATCCCTTGCCGGCTGATCACAAATAACAGCTCCAGATGAAATCGAAATTTTAAATCTATCATCTATGCCGAAAATCTGGGCAAACCATATTTTTTTTCCTTCCCGGTCTTTCCCTTTAATAACATTCAGGCAGAATTTAGGGGGTAAGCTCAAGGGCTTTTCAATATCCACCCCGACAATCACATTCTCACCACCAAGAGTTAGAAGCGCCCCGACATAACAACCTTCAATCCAGGCGTTTTTTGCAATAATATGCCCCTCTATAGAAATGTCATTATTAATCCTCAGACCTTTATCCCTAATCAAGCTCCCCCGATCTTTTCTTAATAATTCTGCTCCGCTTTTTAAAAGTTGACGCATTGTGCCAAAATGCAAAAATCCGCATTGCGGTACATTCCTCACAAAAAAATTAACCTTTGCCAGGGATTCATAAATAGAGTTAAGTGATGATTCAGATAAATCTGAACCGCTGTTGCGAACAGAATTAACATAATGCGAATACTCAACTTTTTCTCCCATAGCGCAGCAGATTTCCCGATACAGGTCGAGGCCTTTGATTATTATTTCTTTAAATATAGGTCCAGATAATTTTAGTCCTTCTTTAGAATTAATTTTAATTCTACCCAAATTAAGAAGTCTTAATGCTGAGGCAGCATCGAAATTCAGTACTCCAATATCAAGCAGGGACTGCCCGTATCGGTTCAAAGCCCCTTTGGATTTTTGTTCAGCATATGAAGGCTTCTGTAAAAACAAACGTACTTTTCCATCCGGGCCTGAACAATAAACACCATGATCACTTGCCAGCTCAGGCGAAGCTTGGCAGCCTAATCCAGTGATTCCCTCTTCAAAAAACTGGATATCCTCCGGATCAAAATCCAAAAAAACATCTCCTGTAGTTACAACCACCTGTCCCTGCCCGTATGAAGTTGCCGGGAGTCTGAGTAAGATAGGTAACTGCCGGTCAAATAGAGTTTGGCCCAGAATACTTTCTGACTCTCCCGGTACCGGTATGAAGACTTTACCGCAGGGACCATATGCTGGCAGACGGCGTGAATCTCCGCCAGCATGGATAATAAGGATCCGCAGTTTTTGGAGGATTTTCTCCCAAGTATCAGGGTGTTTTATCTCAACCGGTTTTTTCCTCAATTCCAGGTTGAGTACATTAAGGAGACTATAAATTGTGCTGCCGCCACTGCCGATCCTTATTCCTCCGGGATCGGACAGGACCAGCAGCTGCTTTACTCCGGGAATAAACCCCATTTTACGCCTCAAGTATAGTTGAGACTCATAGGCAGAGGCCTGTTTTTCATTTGAGGCTGTGATTATAAGATAATCCCAGGGTTCTACAAGCGTCTGCATCTTCTATTTATTGCCTTCTACTTGAGCTTTTACCCAAGGATAGGTTTTTGCGATCCCAGCACGGAGAGAATAGCTGGATTTCCAGCCGATGGATTTTATAAGGTCATTTCGAAAATTTCTAGCTTTTACTCCCACCGGGCCTTTAATATGTTTAATATTGATCTTTTTTCCGGCAACCTCAGCTATCGTCTGAACCAATTCTATAACAGAGACATATTGACGCCGACCGATATTGACGCCGTTTTTTAGATCAGATTTCATAAGAAGGATTATACCGTCAAGCAAATCATCAATGTAGGTATATGCCCGCATAGCGCTGCCGTCTCCCCAGATCTCTATGGTACCGCCGTCCTTAGCTTCTGCGATCTTACGCGAAAGGGCTGCAGGTGCTTTTTCTCTGCCGCCATGCCAAGTCCCTTCAGGTCCATAGGTATTTTGAAAACGGGCAAGCCTTATCTTCATGCCATACAGGCGACCGTATGCCATTGCCATTCGTTCAGCATAGAGTTTCTCCCAACCGTATTCATTATCAGGCAGGGCAGGATATGCTTCTTCTTCCGAAAGTTCCGGCTCCTGCGGGTCCATGTCCCTGTATATACAGGCTGAAGAGGAGAAAAAGTATTTTTCCACTCCCGCCTTTGCACTGGCATGGATTATATGGATATTTATAAGAGCACTGTTACGCATAATCTCACATTCGGCAGAATGGATAAATCCCATCCCCCCCATGTCAGCCGCTAGTTGATATACTTCATCAAATGCTTTTCCTTCTGAAATCAAGACAGCTTTTTCACAGTTTTTCTGCTCTCGTAAATCAAGCAAGAGGAAATCGTCTGCAGCAGTTTCTGAAAACACAGGTTTTTTTTGGTCCACTCCCCGGACCCAGTATCCGTCCTTCTTCAATCTTTTGACCAGATGGCTACCTATAAATCCGCCTGCCCCACAAACCAACGCTTTTTTCATGTGACTCTCCTTCCCATTTGGTTGAATAGAATTTTATATCAAAGGAAATATAGGAAGTCAATTTTTCTAAATTCATAAAAAATAATAAATGATTTTTTTTTATGAATAGTTCAGTTATGGATTATGATTCTGGGAATATC
>JAUWNW010000022.1 GCA_030612445.1 Candidatus Aminicenantota bacterium | reverse complement strand
TCCGTCATGCGATATAAGACTTGACGTTTTATCTGAAACAAGATAGTTTATAACCTATTGATTTTGCAGTGATTTGCTATATCCTCAAAAAAGGCGGTTTCATTTTGTGTTCCGAAATTAAGTTCCGTGAAAATCGGTGTTCATATAAAAAGATAATTTATTAATGTTAAGAAATGATAAAGATTAAATTAAGATTGGGTTAAACTTTTAAAATATTAGTAATATTTTTCTCCTATAAGGGAAAGAACTTATCCGCGCAGAAAAAAGAATTAGGTCAATTGATTAAGAAAACCGTGAGCAAGGATGAGCGGGCATGGTTCTTCTCCTTTAAGGAGAAGAGAGCGAAGACTGTATCCGAGCGGATTTTCCTAGCTGGGGAAAATCCGCGTGTTTTCGTATCAACTGACCTGATTCTTGCGTAATGCTTAGAAGCTTAGAAAAAATGGGGGAACTCCAGTGAGGACTTCTTGTTGACAGTATATGTTTTTTCTATGTATTATTGGTGATGCGGCGGCTTATATGGTGAAAATTTGCTGAAATTGAGCGGAGATTGTCATGAACAAAAAAAGAAATTCCTATAGAATCAAGATTCAATCATTATAATATATATAAGCCAATGTTAGAATAATGAACTCAAATGTTGATGTAAGAGGCTTTTCATTAAGATGTATATTTTAAAGAGAGTATCGATTCAATGGTTACTGTCCCAGAAAAATTAAAAATCAGACTTAAAGCCTTTCCTTCTGAGATTAGACAAAGTTTTGTCATTTTGGTGCCGCGTGTCATGGCGATATTAACTTTTTTTGCTGGGGCAACACTTCTTCTATCAGGAGCAATACCTGCAGTGGATTCGCATCTTGTGTTTCTGAAGCGTTATATGTCCCTGCCGGTTATAGAAATATCTCATTTTATAGCAAGTTTAATAGGGATTATCTTGCTGTTTGTAGCACATGGTCTTCAGAAGCGTATTGATGCAGCCTATTTTATTACAGTTGTCCTTATTAGCATAGGGATTGTTTTTTCTTTACTTAATGGGATTGCTTATAAAGAAATGATTATTTTAACTATTGTATTGTGCGTTCTAATTCCTACTCGAGATTATTTTTTTCGCAAGGCAGTGCTTTTTGCAGAGCCGTTTACATTAGGTTGGGGAATTGCAATCGCAATGATTATAGCCTGTTTTTTATTCTTGGGATATGTTGTTTACATTAATACTGAGTATTCGCATGAGCTGTGGTGGCAGTTTAGTTTAAATGGGAATGTTTCAAGATTTTTAAGGGCGGCCGTTGCGTCTTCTTGTCTTGCAATGACCTTTGCATTATACAAATTATTCCAAGTGGCACCATTAAAACACTCAATTCCGTCAAAAGCTGAAATAGAAAAAGCACATAGCATTGTTGCCCAAACAAGCACGGCTATGGACAACCTTGTCTTGTTAGGAGACAAATCCTTGCTGTTCAGTGAAAGTGGAAAAACATTTATCATGTACGGATGCCAGGGAAGAAGCTTAGTATCCCTGGGAGGTCCTATTGGGTTGGAAGAAGAATGGGCGGATTTAATTAGGAAATTCCGTACATTAGCAGCCAATCACGGCTGTCGTTCAGTTTTCATGTCAATAAAGACGGAACATATTTATTATTATCTTGATATGGGGTTAACGCTTACCAAAATAGGCGAAACTGCTATTGTTCCTTTAGACACCTTTTCATTAGAGGGGAGTAATCGTAGAAGTTTTCGAAAAGTGATAAGACGTATCGAAAGGGAGGGAGCTCATTTTGAAGTTATTTCTTGCAAAGAAGTTCCTGTATATTTGGAAGAGCTTAGAACTATTTCTGATGCATGGCTTGCAAAAAAACACACTAAAGAAAAGAAGTTTGCTTTAGGGTGTTTCAATGAAGATTATCTCAAGTATTTTCCGGTAGGAGTTGTCCTCAAGCAAGAGAAGATTCTTGCTTTTGCAAATATTCTAACCTGTGTGGGAAAAGAAGAATTAACTGTTGATTTGATCCGATTTATTCCTGATGATGCACCTCGGGATGTCATGGCTTATCTTTTTATAAATTTAATGCTGTGGGGGCAACAGGAAGGGTATAAATCGTTTAACTTAGGAATGGCACCTCTTTCTGGCCTTGATAATTATCCTCCGAAGCTGTTATGGAGGCTGATTGGTTCTTTTATTTTTCACCGAGCTGAATATTTTTATAACTTCCAAGGAGTAAGAGCATATAAGAATAAGTTCGATCCGATCTGGAAACCAAGGTATCTTGCTTTTCCTGGTGGAGTATCTCTACCAAGAATTTCAGCGGATATAATCGCTCTCAGTTCCGGGGGGATTAAAGGAGTTTTTCTAAAATAATTAAAGGAGCACCCCTGGCCAGACTAAAACTGGCGACACACGAATTAGGAATCCGTTGCTCTATCCATACTGAGCTACAAAGGCATCATCGCCCAGGGAGCTTCTTTTTAGTTTTTTCTGACCTTGAAAAATTTGACGGCAAGAAAAAGGAATAGCAGAGTAAAACCGGCTAGAGCAACTATATTGAGCAGTACGACCTCGAGGCCTTCCCCGAAAAAAATTAGTTTTATATAGGCATCCATGATCCAGCCTGTAGGGAAAAAAAGGGCAGCGGTTCTCAGGCCTTGAGGAGCCAGCTCCAGGGGCCACCAGCATCCTCCCAGAGCAGCCATAATATTGGCGACTAGGATGTTGAAAACGATCAATATCTCAACTTTTTTAATGACACAGCCGAACAGGATGCTCATTCCTGCTATGGTTGCGCAGAAGAATAGTGACAAAAGAAGGACGAGCGGGAAGGCGCGGCCAAGATTGACTCCAAAGAGAAATCGCCCCATGATAAATAAAAGGATTGTCTGGAATATGCCGATGATAATACGGCTTAGCCATTTCCCTCCAATGATCGAGCTCAATGTGGCCGGGCTGAAATATATCCTTTCTAGTTGACCCAGCCTGCGTTCCTGGAGAAGATTTATCCCTCCATACATAAGGACAGTAAAAAGCAGGAACATAATGGTTGTACCTGGTACAGAGCGGCTGAAACCTGCGGGGATCTCATTGTGCTTTCCTCCCATTCAGGCTTTTTCCCTGCTCCTGTTCAAGAATGAGTTCGACTTTTTCACCGGCAAGCACATTTGCCGTGAAGTTTTCCGGGAAGATCAGAGTTCGGAATGTTTTTTCCTCCGTCTTATCAATCACTTTAACCATGTATCGATCGCTTGTAAGCTCTGCGATCATGGCCTGAGACAGGAAGCCTTTGTCCTTATCCAGAATGTTCAGGGTGACCTGATGGTCTCCTGTATTGGAATTTCGGAAAGCCATGCCGAAAATGAAGATGAAAATCAGGGGGAAAACAAGAATCCAGGCAAAAAACATAAGGTATCAAAAGATTTGGAAAGGTGAGAGATACTCAGCATAATATGCTCCTTATTCTTATTACTCCAAACTATTCAGTTGTGAGCCAGAATGGCATCAGAGCCCAGGGAGCTTCTTTTTCTAAAAGTTTAAAAGTCGTAAGGACCTTTTCCAGTTTATTACTTATATTAAGATTTAAACCAATAATTCTTTTAGCAAAGAGTTTATCCATAAGAGAGATTTTTTTTGGCCTTACCACGAATTTTACCGGCTCTTCCTCTGGGATACCGGCTAGCTCTTTGGCTAATTCTACTGCCCTGGTCAATCCTCCCAGCTCGTCTACCAAGCCAAGTTCTTTTGCCTGGCTCCCTGTCCATACACGTCCTTTTCCGATTTTGTTGACTTCTTTTTTTGACATGTTTCGCCCTGCAGCGACCTTGGACACAAACCTGTTATAGGTCCAGAGAATTTCTTCTTTTAAAAGGTGTCTTTCTTCAGGGGTTGCTTTCCGGAAGGTAGAAAACATGTCAGCCCGTTTTCCGAATAGGACTTTCTCGGAGGTAATGCCCAATTTTTCATAGAGCTTTACCAGATTGAATTTGGCAAAGATCACACCGATCGAGCCGGTCAGTGTTTGCGGCTGAGCGATAATTTTATGGGCTGCCATTGACACCTGGTATCCTCCCGAGCCTGCCAGATCAGACATGGAGACTATAAAAGGTTTTTCTTTTTTAGCTAAGCAAACTTCCCGCCAGATAGTATCAGAAGCGACGACCGAGCCTCCCGGGCTGTCTACCCGAAAAATAATAGCAGCGATAGAATCGTCTTTTCTGGCTTTTCTTATCCAGCTGGCCATGGTACGGCTTCCCATAAACTGATAAAAACCATCTCCGGTGATAATAGCGCCCATTCCGTAGATCAGGGCGATTTTTTTGCCTCGGTTCAGTCCTAAAGAAGCAGCTGATGTTTTTAAATATTGAGTATGGCTCATCTTGTACATCGTTTTCTTGCCATCAAGGAGAAGCTCATTGAATTGGTCTTCATAGAGAAGTTCATCCACCAGGCCGGCCTCTTTAGCTTTTTTCCCCTGAAAAAAACCATGGTCAAGGATGGCTTTGAACTCATCTTCGCTTTTTCCTCTTGCTTTAGACGCTTGCTGAACATAATGGGAAAAAAGGTTTCCATATAGAGACTCCAGCATTTCCTTGTGGGCTGGGGTTAATTTGTCTTCAATAAACATGTTGTAGGCCGTCTTGTATTCTTCGACATGCTCAACTTCAGCTTCGATCCCAAGTTTATCCAGCGCTTTTTTAACAAAAGGTACATATCCGCCGATTCCGTTTATTACCAGGATCCCTTCCGGGTGGAGGATGATCTTGTCGCAGGCGGTTGCCAGAAAGTACTCTTTGTCAAAGTCAAGAGCTTCGTCAATATAAGCATAGACTTTTTTGCCGCTTTTTCTGAAATCCAGCACCAGGTCTCTTATTTCTTGAACTTTTGCCCAGTCGCACAGCATGGGGCCGAGGCGCAGTACGATCAGATCTACGCGCTGGTCTATTTTTGCTTTTTGAAAATTTGTCCAGATGTCATACAGGGATAAGGGAGAACTCCCTGTGAACAGGGTACTGAGCAGGTCAAGGTTGGCTTTTTCCTGTATCTCCCCGGAAAGATATATCTCCAGATAGGTATGAGATTTTACAGCCGGGGGTCTCGCGAATTGAAAATAGACAAAAGACGCTGCCGTTACTATTACCAAAACAAAAAATATTAGAAAGATTATAAAAACATAGGAACGCTTTTTCATGCATTTTCCTCCAACGTGAATAATTCAGGTCACATATGTAATATAACAAAAAGACTTGATTTATTGAACAAAAATCATTTAACCAGTTATTTTCTAGTATATAATAAACCTTTCCATATATAATACGTAATATTATTAAACTGGTTGGTATTTTTTATGAATAGTTCAGGTGGGCCTGAATTATTCAAAAAAAGGAAAATAAACATGAATGCGCTTGAGATTAATAAAGTTACAAAAAATTTTGGTGATTTTTGTGCGGTAAGAGACCTTTCCTTTAATATCCCCAAAGGCAGTGTTTATGGCCTCCTCGGCCCGAACGGAGCAGGGAAGACTACCACCATCCGCATGGTTATGAATATTATCATCCCCGATAAAGGTACGATTAATGTTTTAGGCCGGAATATGGATGAAGAAATGAAAAAGAGGATAGGTTATTTACCTGAAGACCGCGGCCTTTACCCTAAGATGAAGATCGGTGAACTGCTTTTATTTTTCTCCGAGCTTAAAGGATTGAAGAGGGCTGAAGCCCGTAGCAGGATAGATCATTGGCTGGAAAGATTTGACCTGGCTGATTGGAAGCTTAAAAAAGCAGAGGAACTTTCCAAGGGAATGCAGCAGAAAGTCCAGTTTATTGCTACTGTTATCCACCAGCCGGAACTCATTATCCTGGATGAGCCTTTTGCCGGCCTGGACCCTGTCAACACTAAACTGCTTAAGGATTTTATGCTGGAGATGAAGGATAAAGGGGTGACCATCATCTTTTCAACTCATAGGATGGAGCAGGTTGAAATGATATGTGATAATATCTGCCTGATAAACAAAGGCGAGAAAGTGCTGGAGGGGAATCTTAACCGGATAAAAAAGGAATACGGAAAAAATACAATAGTTTTAGATTATGAAGGTGAAGCAAAATATATCAAGGATTTTGCCGGGATTGAAAATATTGATGATTACGGCCGTTTTATGGAGGTTAAACTAAAAGAAGGGGAAGATTCCCAGGACCTTCTTCAGTATTTGACCGGAAAAATCAGAATCAATAAATTCGAGGTCAAAGAGCCGACTTTAAACGCCATATTTATTGAAAAAGTAGGAGAGCGAAATGAGAAAAATTCTGGCGGTAATTAAGCGGGAATATCTACAGATAGTAAAGACCAAAGGATTTATCATCGGCACGATCCTGGGCCCGGTGCTTATGTCACTGTTTTTAATCGTTCCCATCCTTATGTCAGTAGTCTCTGTGGCTGAACAGGAGAATATAGGGGTAATCGATGTCAGCGGGAAGCTTTTTGCTGAGCTGGATAAAAAGATGGAGCAAAAACTGAAAGATGGCAGCCGCCGCTACCTGCTGGAAGAATACCGGGTGACAGGAGATATTTCTCAGCTTAAAGAGGCCCTGAATGAAAAAGTGCTGGCCAAGGAGCTTTCCGCATATCTCTTTCTTCCCACAGATATTTCAGAGGGGGGAGAGGTGGAATATATTTCTGAGAATGTTTCGGATTTTGATAAAACCAATAATATAAGAACTGCTTTAAACAGTATAATTATAGGAAAGAGGTTAAAGGCCGAGGGATTAGATCCAACTAAAGTCGGCCAGCTTATGAGCCGGGTGCATTTATCCACCAAGAAAGTCAGTAAACGGGGAGTGGAGGAGGATACCGGAGGGACCTTTATAATATCCTATTTTTTAGTGTTAGTTCTTTATATGACCCTTATTTTTTATGGACAGGCGATAATGCGGGGCGTAATTGAAGAAAAAAGCTCGCGCGTTGTGGAGATAGTGCTTTCTTCTATACGTCCCTTTCAACTGATGGCAGGAAAGATTATTGGTATCGGAGCAGTAGGCCTTACCCAGTATACTATTTGGGGCCTGTTCGGGATAGGATTCACCACGTATGGAGGAGCTTTGATCGCGGATGTTTTTCCAGCTGCTGCTTCATTTAAGATTCCTTCTATACCTGCCTATATTTTTATCTATTTTGTTGTATTTTTTATTTTGGGATATTTTCTTTTTTCCACTCTATTTGCCGCAATAGGTTCAATGGTGAATACGGAAAAAGAAGCTCAGCAGTTTATGACGCCGGTGATAATGATGCTGGTGATCCCTCTTCTGCTTATTCTTTTTATCATGAGGAGTCCGAACAGCTCGATCTCAGTTATTCTCTCTATGATCCCTTTTTTCACTCCTACCCTAATGCTTCTGCGTGTGTGTATTCTGTTCCCGCCTTTTATTCAGGTCGGCGGATCAATTGTGCTGATGGCGCTGACTACTCTCTTAATGATCTGGCTTACAGCTAAGATCTACCGGGTTGGCCTTTTAATGTACGGCAAGCGTCCCCGTATAAGGGAGATCATAAAGTGGATGCGCTATAAGTAGGCAAGCATATACACTTTCGCACTTTAATTTATGCGTTGCTTATGGCCTATGGGCTGTATATAATAGAGGACAAAATCATGAATATCCTCATCATAGGAGCTGGAGAGGTCGGATTCCATCTCACCAAGCGGCTAACAGCTGAAAAACACAATATAACGATTATCGAGCAGGATCCCCTCATAGCCCGCCGGGCCGAGGAACAGTTGGATGCCGCTCTTATTATAGGCTCGGGTTCGAGCTACCGGGACCTGTTGAAGGCCAAGATCAAAGAGACAGACATACTTGCCGCTATCAGCAATTCAGATGAGGTTAATCTTTTGGCCTGTCGTTTTGCGCACAAGCTGAACATTCCTTTTAAGATCGCACGTATCAGGAACCCGGAGTTCATCGAACCCGGTTTTTTACTGACCAGAGAAGAGATGGAGGTCGATCTCCTGATCCACCCTGAAAAAGCGACGGCCGATGCGATCATTCGCTTGATCAGACAAAGCAGCGCCACCGACATAATCGAGTTCGCCGACGGGAAGATCCAGATGGTGGGGATACGGCTGGAGAAAAATACACCCCTATCGCACAAGACAATTCAGGATATCTGGATGGAATGGGGAAATATCGCTGCCCGGATCGGGGCTATTAAGAGAAAGCAAAACACCCTGATTCCCAGGGGGGATGAAATCCTGGTCCCCGGAGATCAGTTCTTCGTCATTTGTGACAAGCAGTTGATACCCAAGATCGTCCAGCTGGCTGGGAAGGAGAATGTCGTGATCCAGAACATTATGATCCTGGGTGGAGGGCTCATCGGGCAGTATGTAGCCCGGGAATTAGAAGACCAGTTGAACGTCAAGATCATCGAGAGCAAATCCGAAAAATCGCAGCATGTTGCGGATATGCTGAAGAAAACTCTGGTCCTCCACGGAGAAGGTATGGACATGGACCTGCTAGCTGCAGAGGGGATCATGGACATGGACTCTTTCATTGCCGTCACCGGGGATGATGAGACCAATATCATCTTGACCTTGATTGCCCGGCACATCAAGGTCCCCCGCACCATTGCCCTGGTGAACAAGACCGAGTACATGCCCATCACCCCCACTATCGGCATGGACGCGGTAGTCAGCAAGACCCTGATCACAGTGAACGCCATCACGCGTTTCATCCGGGAGACACCTCTGGCGAGTATGGCCAGCATCCCGGGATTGGATGTGGAGATCATAGAGATCGTCCCCCAGGCCGGTTCTAAGATCACTAAAAAGCCCCTGAAGGACTGTCATTTCCCGCGCTATGCCATTTCCGGGGCTATCCGGAGGGGAGACAGTGCTTTGATTCCCTCAGGAGACACTCAAATAAAGGAGGGAGACCGGGTAGTCGTGATTGCTCTGCCCCGGGCCATTGCCGAGGTGGAGAATCTCTTTAAATAGTAAATATGAGATTTCATCTTGTTATCCACGTCCTGGGATTGCTCCTCATGTTCCTGGCTGTGGCAATCCTATTGCCCATTCCCTTTTCCCTTTACTATGCTGATGGAGGTTATGTCTTTTTCTTGATCGCCTCCGGCATCACCCTTGTCTCAGGATTTCTCTTCTTCAAACTTACACGGATGGATCAAGAAGTTCATGCCCGGGAGGCCTTTGCCATCGTGACCCTGGCCTGGGTTCTATTCTCCCTATTCGGCTCCCTCCCCTTCCTGCTCTCCGGTGCCATCCCCAACTTCACGAATGCCTTTTTTGAGACCATGTCCGGCTTTACCACCACCGGAGCCACCATCCTGGAAGACATTGAGGTGATGCCGCAGGGGCTGCTCTTCTGGAGGAGCCTGACGCACTGGCTGGGCGGCATGGGAATCATAGTGCTGTCGATCGCCATTCTCCCGATCCTGGGGGTGGGGGGGATGCAGCTGTTCAAAGCCGAAGCGCCGGGTCCTGCCCCTGACAAGTTGACCCCTCGGGTGATGGAGACAGCGAAGATCCTGTGGGGGATCTATGTCTTAATATCCGCCCTGGAGACCGTGCTCCTAATGGCAGGCGGGATGACATTTTTCGATGCCCTCTGTCACACATTCGGGACCATGGCCACCGGAGGATTTTCCACCAAGAACGCCAGCATAGGATACTATGCCTCACCCTATATCCAGTATGTGATCATTGTGTTTATGATCCTGGCCGGGACGAGTTTTTCTCTTCACTACAAATTCCTGAAGAAAAAATTCGACTGCTACCGAAAGAATCATGAATTCAACTTTTTCATGCTTCTGATCGGCGGCGGTATGCTCTTCATTGGTTTCAACACTTTCCGGCATCACTTCCCCCGGCTCGAGACGGCCTTTCGCACGACTCTCTTCCAGGTTGTCTCGATCCTGACCACGACAGGTTTTGGGACGGCGGACTATGAACAGTGGTCTGCTACCTCCCAGTTCATCCTGTTCATATTCATGTTCATCGGAGGATGTGCGGGAAGCACCGGCGGCGGCATGAAGGTTATCCGTCTGGTGATCCTGCTGCAGTTTGTCCGCGCTGAGGTCAAGCGGCTGCTTCATCCCAGCGCCGTCATCCCAGTACGTATTGGGGACAAGGTGATCCCCCGTGACATCGTAACCAATGTCCTTGGCTTCCAGGCCCTCATGCTGGGCCTCTTTATCCTTGGGGTGATCCTGATGTCCATTGTCGGGCTGGACCTTGTCTCTGCTTTCGGATCCGTAGCCGCTACTTTGGGGAACATAGGCCCTGGGTTGGGCAGTGTAGGGCCGACAGACAACTACGCGCATATCCCGGTGTTCGGTAAGTGGGCCCTGACCTTCTTTATGTTGGCAGGCCGACTGGAGATCTATACAGTCCTCATACTCTTCGCTTCCGCTTTCTGGAGGAAATAGTACCGGAGGACGACTGCCGCCTCTCTGGTCTCAAACGCAGCTCTTGATGATCTGGCTTACAGCTAAGATCTGCCGGGTTGGCCTCCAGATATTCTTGTGAATTCACTTCTTAACCTGGATTATTCATCAGATATGACATAAAATTTATAATAATAGACAAAAATTAAAGGGAAAAAGGTCTTTCTTAATTAGAGAGATTTTCAATAAAAGATATGGACCTGGAAGAACTTTATGATCGATTTGGAGATAGAGCCTACCACTATCTCTATATTAAACTGGGCTCTGCCGGGGATGCTGAAGATGTATTGCAGGAGGTCTTTTATCGATTGGCGCGCTATTCTATCCGCTTAAAGTTTATCCGCAATTCGATATCAGGCCTAGATGAAGAGTCTGTGCAAATATTATCTGCATCTTTAGCTCAGCTGCCGGAGGAGCAGCGTGAAATCATTGTGTTAAAATTTTTTGAAGAATTGACCTTTAAGGAGATTGCCTCTGCCTTAGGACTTTCGATCAATACTGCAGCCAGCCGGTACCGTTATGAAGAGTTTTTGCGTTTAAAGGAGGAATTAAATGAGGATAAAATTTAAAAAGATCCTGGTAAGAGTCGGTATTGTATTCCTGGTTATTATTGCTGTGGGCCTTGTGACTCGGACGATCTTTAATTACACGACTGGAAAAAAACTGGAAAGAACCTTAGAAAAAATGAAAGACGCGGGTGAAAAGTTAGCCATAAAGGAGTTTGAACCTGATTGCAGGGATGAGGACAATGCCGCCCTTTCCTGGAAAGGCGTGGAAGAAATTCTGCAGATAGATCGCGAGCAGAGAGAGCTTCTGAGCAAAACCCTAAAGGAAATATTTTACAACGAACCTCTCACAAATAGTACGCGGAGGAAAATAGAAATAATGGCAGAAAAAAACCAGAGGGCCTTGTTGTTGATGCAGGATTGGGCTGTGATGAGGTGCGAAGATGGTTTCACTCTTAACTGGTATGGACCGGGCATAGTGAGGGTACCAATCCGTTCGGGTGGGATTCAGAGCGAGGAAGCTGGGACTATGCTGTAGAGAAGGCGCCTCCTTATCGGCCTCTGGGTGTACAGAAAATCTATTCATGGATCCAGATCTACGGATCCTTACTGCAGCTTCAGATGTACCGCGTTACTCAAAACGATCAATATTTGAAGCGATTCCGAAGAAGTGAACTCTTCTACGACCGATATTTAGTAGATCAAAAATAGGGCGGCGTCTTTCGGGGTGTTTCTCCGGATGGAACGGTCATAGGAGACGGGAAAAAAGCAGCATCATGGCATACCTCTTACAATCAGATCGAACATGTCTGGCTCAATTACCTCTATCTCAATCTCTACGTTAACAAGCAACCTGTCGTACTCAATTTCAAATTGGACGGCCCGACAAAACATTTCGTTTTTCCTGTGCATGATCCCTCAGTGCAGATTCAGGAAGTGCGGATGAATGAGATATTATGGGATGCATTCGATCCTCTTGAACGAAGCATAGACTTGCCTGATGGAAAAAACCTAAAAGTGGAAGTCACACTTGCTCTCCGGCCGGAATAATTGCATTTTATTCTGATAGATTTTAACAGGAGTTTAAGTCTCTAGGATTCTATCGCAAGTCTAGAGTAAGAACATGACAGGCTTCATGGTGGTTAAAAATAATTTTTTTCCTTGACAATGAAATATCGTTTCTTTATATTGTTAGTGATTACTAACTAACGCACATGTGAATAAAGTGACCAATTTTACAAAACGACAAAAAGACATCATCGATGTTTCAATAAAGATAATCGCCAAAAATGGGATTCAGCATCTGACTATTAAGAATATCTCAAAAAGCCTGGGAATTTCCGAACCAGCTATTTATCGGCATTTTGAGAGTAAGCTTGATATTTTATTGGCGATCCTTCTGGATTTTAAAATCAAAATGCAAAATTCTATCGATCACATTCAGGCGTTAGGTAAAACGTCGGTTGAGCAAATCGAAGTTATGTTTTTTTCGCATTTCCGGGAATTTGTCAACAACCCGGCGCTGGCTGCTGTCATATTTTCCGAAGAAATTTTTCAAAACGATAAAAGGCTAGCCCGGCAAGTAAAATCGATCATGAAACTGAGTCAGGATTTTATTACATCGCTTATTCAAGAAGGCCAGCAAACACACATGGTTCGTGACGATATTCCTCATGAGCAACTTTCATTGATCATTTTAGGGGCATTGCGTTTGATTGTTACACGCTGGCGATTGTCTGATACTGCTTTTGACCTCGAAAAAGAGGGACATAACTTATGGAAGTCTATAAAAAAGCTGATTTATCCGGTTAATTCAAATATTTTATAATAAATGACTATTTTTTTGACACAAAAGATAGTTAATATTAACTACACTGAGTGAAAGGACAGAAAATGATAAAACTATTGACTCGATTAATGAAGTACCCCTGGTTTATTCTGGCGCTGATCCTTGTAATTTCCGTTCTATTCTTCTCCGTGATTAAAAAGAATTCACGGATGGAGACGGATCTCGACAAGTATATGCCGCAACAGCATCCAGCCTTTGTTTTCAGCAATCAAGCAGAAGAATGGTTTCAAATTAATGACGGGATCATTATTGCTATTGAAAATCAAGACGGAATTTTTAACACCAAAACCATTACCAAGCTGGAAAATCTGACCAAAACCCTGCAAAAGATGAAGGAATTCAATAAAGACGATGTCACGTCCCTTTATACTGCTGACAACATCATCGGCACAGAGGAAGGACTGGACGTGAAACCTTTTTTCAAAAGTGTTCCGAAAACAGAGGAGGCAATGGCACAGCTTCGCGCTAATGTTCTGAAAAATGAAATGATTTTCGGACGGCTGGTTTCCACAGACGAGAAAGTAACCGTAATTGTGGCGGAAATAGAGGATGATGTTTTTTCACAAGAGTTTTACCACCAGATTTTGGATATCGTGAAAGAGTTTGAAGGGCCAGAAAAATTGTACGTTGCGGGACGACCTATTGTTGAAGGCACAATGGCTTACCTGGGTCCGCAAGACATGCAGCGAATGGTACCGATTGTCATTCTGGTGATTATTCTGGTTTTGCTATTAGTTTTGCGGAGTTTTAAGAGCACCTTTTTTACTTTACTGGTTGTTCTGTTTAGTACGGTCTGGACTTTTGGCCTAATGGCCGCGCTCAAAATACCGCTTTATGCGGTATCCACAATGATTCCAGTTATGTTGATAGCTATTGGTGTTGCAGACGGCGTACATCTGTATAGCCATCTCCACCTCTTTTTACAGGAACATCCTGACGCCTCGAAAAAAGAGGCGGTTTTCGACATGTTGCATGGCATGTGGAAGCCTGTGGTTATGACCTCCGTTACCACTGCAGTGGGATTTACTTCACTTTTAACATCGCAGGTTTATCCGATCAAATATTTTGGCATGTTTACCGCTTTTGGCGTGATGATGGCCATGGTCTTTTCATTGTTGCTGATCCCGGCTGGCATTCTGGTTTTTGGGCTGCCCCGCTGGAAGCAAAAGAAAAAGATGCGAGATGAAAATTACAGTAGATCTGCCGGATTTGTAGCACAAAAACTAGTAAAATATAAATTTATAACAATTTTCAGCACCATCATTATTTTGGCCATTTCCATTGCTGGTATCGGAAAAGTCTGGATAAACTCCAGCTTTCTGGAAAAATTCGAAAAAGATAGTGATATTGTGTTGACCGATAAATTTATTAATCAACATTTTGGCGGCACCTCCACTTTAAATGTCATATTGGCCGGAAAGGAGAACGATATTTTTAAAGATCCGGCGATTTTGACGGAAATTGACAAACTTCAGGAAGCGGTTGAAAAATTATCTGTGGTCGGGAATTCTTTTTCACTGGCCGACTATTTGAAAAGAATGAATAAAGTGATGCATGCCGACAGTGAAAAATTCGATCGTATTCCGGAATCACAGGATCTGGTTGCGCAATATCTGCTTTTATATGAAATGTCCGGGGACCCAGATAAATTATGGGAAGTTGTGGACTATTATTACCAAAAAGCCAATGTCACTTTTCAACTAAAAAACGACAATTCCAAAGCAATCAACAGTGCGATCGCGGTCATAGAAGATTTCGATCCTGCTTTCCAGGAACTCGGGGTAGAAGTTAAATACGCCGGTTCCGGATATAAAAGTCTGGTTTTTTCGAATCTGATCCTTGAAGGGCAGATCTACAGTCTTCTCATGTCGCTCGTCATCGTCGTGCTCTTACTCTCGCTCATGTTTAAAAAGATTTCCGTGGGGCTTATTGGGGCGTTACCGGTCATGATCACGGCAATTATCAGTTTTGGGATCATGGGCTTGTTAGACATTCCCCTGAGCACTACCACCGCGCTGATCTCCAGCATTGCCATTGGCATCGGCATCGATTATGCCGTTCATTTTATTGAACGCTATAAAATTTATGCTGCCGAGACTGGCAGTCAGGACATGACGATTCGGCACACCATGTACCACTCCGGCAGAGCAATTATTTTCAACGCGATCGTAGTGATTGCCGGTTTTCTCGTACTGCTCTTCTCGGTTTTCCCGCCAAACCGGGTTCTAGGCGGTTTAGTATCTTTAAATATGTTCACCAGCTTTTTAGGAACAGTAACCATTATGTTTATTATTCTTTATATGACCAGAATTTATTTCAGATCAGAAAAATTAAAAAAAAAGGAGCAGGAAAATGAAGATCAGAAAAATAACTGTACTTATATTAACAGTTGTCCTTTTCATTCCGGCAATTTTGGCAGCACAGACCGAGTTATCCGGTTTGCAGATCATTGAAAAAGTTTACAATCGTCCTGAAGGGGATGACATGCAGGGAGATTTGATGATGACGCTCATCAATTCTCGCGGCAACCAGCGTATTCGGGAAATCAAACAATTCATCAAGAATTTTGGGGAAATGGAGAAGAAGATCATGTTCTTCATTTCTCCAGCTGATGTTCGTAACACCTCTTTCATGAATTGGAGCTATGATCAAGCCGGGAAAGATGATGACCAGTGGATATATTTACCGGCGTTGAAAAAAGTTAAACGTATTTCCAGCGACAGTCGGAGTGATCATTTCATGGGCTCAGATTTTACATACGATGATTTGGGAGACCGACACCCGTCTGACGATAACCACAATTTATTGCGGGAAGAGACCATAAACGGCGAGGCCTGTTACGTGGTGGAAAGCATTCCCAAAGACGATGAATATATGTATTCCCGTACCATCACCTGGACAATCAAGGATAAGTGGATCGGCCTGAAAAAAGAGTTTTATGACGAAGACGGAGAATTACTAAAGACCTTGACGGTAAAAAAATTCTCACAAATCAAAGGAATTTGGATAATCATGATGAGTGAGATGCACAATGTCCAGAAAGAGCATACAACTAAAATGCAGCTTTCCAACGTCATTTTGAACAGTGGGATCCCGGCAAATAAATTCACTGAAAGAATGATGAGGAGAGGACTGAAATGAAAAAACAGATCCTTATTCGATTCGGTCTGGTATTTATTGGACTGGCCCTGATCGGGCAACTGGAAGCACAATCCCTTAGCTGGACCGGATATGTGCGCAACTATATGGGGGTTCTGCTGCAGAACGAAAATGAATACAGTATTATTCAAAATACTGTAAACCTGAACCTGGAACTAAGCAAAAACAAAGTGGCCTTTAAAGTCAATCCCTATATATATCAATACCCCGGGTTTCAACCAGAAACCGGGTTGCGGGAGGCGTACCTGGATATTTATTTGAATTCCATAGATTTTCGGATCGGGAAGCAACAGATTATTTGGGGCAAAGCCGACGGTGTTTTTATTACGGACATTATTTCGCCCAAAGATTTAAGTGAATTTTTGCTGCGCGATTTCGATGAAATTCGTATGGGCGTTACTGCAGTTAAAGCGGATTATTATTTTGGCAACAACACTTTTGAACTGGTTTGGATTCCCCAGTTTGCGGCTACAAAAATGCCAGCAGAAAACTCGATCTGGAGCCCCAAAATGGACTTTCCGATACAACCGGTTATGGATAATTCGCGCCGACAGGTGGCGGCTACTTTACAAAATAGTGAGATATTCGCAAAATTATCCGGCCTGACGTCGGCCCTGGATTTTGAGATTATGGCGGGCTACATGTGGGATGATGACCCCACGCTTTACACGGCCAAAACGCTGGATCCGCAATCCCTTCAATTGAACCATCTTACTATTACGCCGGAACACAAACGTCTGGGGCTGGCCGGCGGCAGTTTCAGCACGACGCTAAAAGGCTTTGTGGTCCGCGGGGAAGGGGCATTTTATACGGGGAAACACTTCGCCACCAATAGTACTTCGCTTGCTTCCGTGTTTATGGAAAAAAACTATTTTCATTATTTGCTCGGCCTGGATTTTACGCTGTGGAACATTCACATGAGCAGTCAATTCATTCAGCAAATGATTCTGGATTATGAAACACCCATTATCGCGAATGAACGGGAAAACACGCTAACCTTTTTAGCAACCGGTGATTTTCTTCGCGAAACGTTGCACGCTGAATTATTTGCCTATATTGGTTTGAATAATTCTGATGCGCTGATTCGTCCGAGAATCAGATATAATCTGACCGATGCTTTCGAGCTGCTTCTAGGGGCAAACATCTTTCTGGGCGACGAAGGCCGGTTCGGTCAGTACGACGAAAATGATATGGTGTACACCAAGATCAAATACAGTTTCTAGAAATGCATAAAAAGGCAATTGATTTCATCATTTGTTGTAGACCTTGAAATCTATCCCTTTTCTTCCTATAATGTCGTTTTAAAAGCAGGTAAAAAATATCAGGCAGATCTTTTCCTGCCTGATCTCAGTATACAGAATAACTGGCAAAGCGCTTCCCTTATTCAGCACTGAAAAAACTGTTTCTTCCGGGATCCCTAGCCTGATCATTCACAGCCTCTCTTCCTGCAGAAAAAGGATTGAACAATGAAAATTAGACTTATTGGAATGCCGAATTCGGGCAAGACCACCGTTTTTAATGCCCTTACCAGAGGAAACGCTGAAGTCACATCTTATGCGGGGTCCAAGACTGAGCCTCATCTGGCTGTGGTTATACTATAAGAATTTGCTTTTTATGTTGATGATGATTGGTTCTCATTTTTTACTTATTTTGTCCCTCTGAAGTATCTGGATATACTTATCATAAAAAAATACAGGGGTCAAATCACGCAAAATCAAAAATAATCCACAATATTTAAGAATCCCGGAATAAAGCCTCAAAAAAAGCCAAAAATAATATAGACTTTACTCCCTTAAATGTCCCTTGTTTAGAAATATTCCGCAAAATCCTCGGCCGCCATCAAAAGCTGCGTTTGAGACCCGGGAGGCGGGGGCCGCTCAGCCTTAAAGGTAAGTTTAAGGTGATTGATAATCTTGTCTATAACTTTATAATCTTCTATAAATGAGATAATACGCCTGTCTGAGTGCGTTCACGCACAGGCAGGCATTGTCCCACCGTATTTTGGGCAGATGAAAGGTCCTGGTGGATTAACTGTTTACTTCCAGAGGGCAAAACGGTAACTTCTCTTTACTGGAAAAGAGATGAATTGAAAACTCATATGACTTGTGAATAATTCAGGGAAATTTTAAGAGTAAACCTTTTTTACAATCCTTTCGTAGGAAAGAATGATGATAAAATGTTAGGATAATTACGTTATAATAAGATAGAGCATAAAAAGAACATGATAACCGGCACAGAAACCAAAAGGACATCTGAAAATGAAGATATCAATGCGCTTGTTGAAAAGATCAAGCAGGGAGACAGAGCGGCATTTATGGCTGTAATAGAACTTTATCAAAAAAAGGTCTTTAGGCTGGCTTATGCTTTTTTTCACAACCATGATGATGCTATGGACATTGTTCAGGAGACGTTTTTAAGGCTCTATCAGAAAGTGAACATGTTTCAGAAAGGAAAAGATTTTCAGAACTGGCTTTTAAAGATAGCGAAGAACCTATGTATTGATCATTACAGGAAAAACTATAAAAAAAGTAATGAGCTGGAAATAAATAAGGATATTGGGGAGATAAATATTGCTGCTGCAAAAGCTTATTCTGTTTATCCAACCTCCGATCTTAAAAACATATTTTCCCGATGCCTGAAAAAGCTTACAGAAAAGCAGCGGCTGATTTTTGTGATGAAACATTATAACCAGTTGAAATATGCTGAGATCGCAGAGACTTTAGATATTGCAGTTGGGACGGTAAAGTCGCTTAATTACAAAGCAGTCCGGAATTTGAGGGTATTAATCAGTCCGTATCTGGGGGGCGGCAATGAGTAATTGTAAAAAACATCAAAAAGAAATGGCAGCGTATCTTTATGGAGAACTGCCGGATGAGAAGCAAAAAATGCTGGAATACCATCTAAGGCACTGTCCGGAATGCCGCCAAGAGCTGGCTGAGATAAAACAGGTTCTTAATGGGGCTGATACTTTTAATGCCGGTATCGATGCTGCTATGAAAAAGGTCGATTGGGATATGCTCCCGGAAAAGATAGCTGATAAGGTTTTTAAAGAAGAAGGTGCTGCTTACATACCGGAGCGGAAAGTAAGGATGCGGGCTTTCCTGGGGCAGCCCAGAATGAGACCTGTTTATGCTGCTCTTTTTAGCGGTGTGATCCTGGGGGCTGTCCTCATGTTTATGGTTTTCCGTCTCTCAGGGCCTTTGCCTAAAACAGAAGCCGGACTGCATTTCCCTCCCGGTCTTATTGAGAATATGGATATAGAGATGGCCCGCAAAGATACCTTGGATTATCTGGCAAAAAGCAGCTATCTTCTCCTTGATTTTGTGCAGTCATCACCGGAAGGCGCTGCTGGTTTCTGGCAGAGCGATATTACATCTCAGAGAGCCGGCCAACTGCTCTCCAAAAAAAGATATATCAACCAGCAGCTGGATAAATACCAGATGGCCAAAGCCAGGGCTATATGTGATCAGATCGAATTGCTTTTCCTTGAATTGACTCAGATGAGCAGCGAGCTGTCAGAGGTTGAGATTAAGAGGATCAGGAGTTTTATCGAAGAAAAGCAGATTTTACTTAAAATAAATCTGGTTGAAAAAGAATTGGAACAAAGCGAGGTTTAAAGTGAGAAAATATACAATAAATATTATTCTGTTTTTTTTAGTCGTTTCTCTGCTTCAGGCCTATGCACCGGTTCAGACCGGAGAGGACCTTTTCCAGGAAGCCAAGATCCTTATTTTTGATAAAAAGTGGGAGGCTGCTCAAGAAATACTGGATAAGATCCTGGAAGATTTCAGAGACAGACCCTGCTATTCTCAGGCACTTTATTATAAAGCGAAGTGTTTGGAAAAACAGAGAGCAAAAGAGCTGGAAGCCCTGCAAGTTTATAAGAGTTATACAGCTCTTAAGGGCGCTAATAAAAACTTGGTTGAAGAATCAGAAGTGGCAGTAATTGACCTCTCTTTCCGGTTGTATGAAAAAGGCAAAATATCCTTTATAAAAGAAATAGAAAAGAGTCTGGAAAGTAAAAACCGGGTAATCCGTTATTATGCTGCAGTTAAACTGAGTTATGTTGATAATAAAAAAAGAGCGAAAAGAGGGCTTCCTGTCTTGAAAAAGATTCTTAAAGAGGAAAATGATGATGAGTTGAGAGACCGGGCCAAATTGGCCATACTCAGGATCGATCCTGAGGGTTTGAACGATTTTATTCCGGATAGATATGAACCACAAATTTCAATTTTTTCTATAGAGGTAATAAAAGAGGGAGTGGTTTCTTTCTCGCTTAACATTCCCTGGTCCCTGGCGGATCTTGCGTTCAGTGCCATCCCCGAGGAAGAGAAAGCCTTAATGAAAAGAGAAGGGTATGACCTGGATAAAATAATTAAGGAACTGGCCAGATTCAAAGGAAATGTCATTGAATTTAGAAATAATGACACTATTGTCAGGCTATGGGTAAAATAAGGTAAATTAGTATTGACTGAAGGGGGGATTTGCGTTTAAATATATATTCTGGGATCAAAGGTAAATACTGTGGCCAGAATATATGAGTTTCAAAGTAAAAAACTGCTGAAAGAAGCAGGGATCCGTATTCCGGAAGGAGGCGTTGCTTCTTCTCCGGAAGAAGCCCGGAGCATTGCTGCCAAGATCGGCAAACCTGTAGTGCTGAAAATTCAGGTCTGGGTTACAGGAAGAGCCGGATTGGGAGGGATCAAATTTGCCGATACTCCTCAAGAAGCGAAAGAAAAAGCCGCTTCTTTATTAGGCATGCAGGTAAAAAACTTTATTGTTGAGAAAATTCTGGTCGAAGAAAAACTGGACATAGCTGCCGAATATTTTGCCGGCTTGGTCATTGATGATGCCGGCAAATGCCCTGTTTTAATATTCAGTTCCGCAGGAGGCACGGGGATCGAAGAAATTGCCCGGAAAAACCCTGAGAAAATATCCCGGATCTCTATTGATGTGGGTAAAGGATTAAAAGAATACGAAGTCCGAAATATGATCCGGAAGACCGGTATATCAGGTAAGCTGCTCACCCAGTTATCCAGAATTTTAACCCGCCTCTATAAAACCGCCCACACTTATGACGCCCGCTTTGCAGAGATGAACCCCCTGGTTCTGACCAAAGATGGGATTGTTTATGCAGCGGACTGCCACTTCACTGTGGACGATTATGCCGTGTTCCGGCACCCGGAACTGGGAATAGATGTTGCCCGTGAGTTTGACCGCCCTCCGACTGAATTGGAGCGGATTGCCTACCAAGTAGAAGAAAAGGATTACCGGGGGACTTTTTACTTCCTTCAGATGGAGGAAAATATTTCAGCGGAGGAAAAGGCCATCGGTTTTAATGGAGCCGGTGGAGGCGGCTCTATGATGTCAATGGATGCAGTTTTGAGCCGGGGATTCAAACTTGCCAATTACTGCGACACCAGCGGAAATCCTTCAGCTTCCAAGGTATATAGGGCGGCAAAGGTCATTCTTTCCCAGCCTAATATCAAGGGATATTTTGCTTCCGGTTCCGGTGTGGCCAGCCAGGAGCAGTTTCACTCCGCCCGGGGATTGGTTAAAGCTTTCCATGAGGAAAAGATCAATATCCCTGCAGTGATACGGCTGGGTGGAAATTTTGAAGAAAAGGCTGTAGAGATACTGGAAAAATACCTAAAGGATATTCCCGGAAAGATCGAAGCATACGGACGGGATGATTCTCCTGAATTTTGTGCCCGGCGGATGGAAGAGCTTATAGCTGAAAACAATTATAATTCTCATGCGGTTGCTCTCATTAAAGAGCCGGAAATTCCTCCTGAGCGGTATGGTTTCAGTACTGTCACGGGAAAGGTATGGATCGACCATAAGAAGTGTTTGAATTGTTTGGATAAAGGCTGTATCCAATCCTGTTCGGCAGGAATTTTAAAGCTGGAGGATGGGAAACCAATTCTGGCTGTCTTAGAGGAAGAGGTCAAAAAAGGCAAATGTACGGAATGTCTGGCATGTGAGGTTTTCTGTAAGTTCCAGGCGGAAGATGCCATATTTATTCATCTGCCGATTCCAGGGCTAAAGGAATACAGAGACAAGATAAGGGGAAAGGATTAGGGATTACAAGGTGGAGATAGATGTCAATTCTTGTAGATGATAGGACAAAAGTTGTTGTCCAGGGAATAACCGGCCGGGAAGGTAAAATCCGTACTCAGCTTATGAAAGACTACGGCACCAATATTGTAGGGGGTGTGACTCCTGGAAAAGGCGGCTCTGAGGTTTATGGTGTTCCGGTCTTTGACTCTGTTGAGGAAGCCTGGGAAAAGACCGGTTCGGTTGATATCAGTGTTGTCTTTGTGCCGGCTGCCCTGGTAAAGGAGGCTGCGCTGGAAGCAATAGCCGCAGGAGTGAAGCTGGTGGTAATAGTCCCTGATCGGGTTCCGATTTTTGATGTGCTTGAGATATCAAGCTTTGCCCGGGCTCATGGCGCCAGTTTTGTGGGGCCTAATACTTTAGGTCTTGTCAGTCCCGGAAAAGCTGTGCTTGGTATGATAGGCGGCCGGGCGGAAAGAGCGAAGGAGTGGTTTAAACCCGGGAATATCGGGGTCAGCTCCCGCAGCGGAGGAATGACCTCTGCCATCTCATATTACCTTACAGAAGCTGGCCTGGGACAGAGTACTATTATTCATGTGGGAGGCGATGCGGTTGTGGGCCTCTCTCATCCGGAAGTGATGGAGCTTTTTGAACAGGATGAACAGACTAAACTGATAGTTATGTTCGGGGAGATCGGCACCTCCCAGGAAGAAAGGGTAGCCGGCCTCATAGAGGCTGGGAAGCTTACTAAACCGGTTATTGCTTATATTGGGGGAAAAGCTGCGAAATCCGGGACCAGATTTTCGCATGCCGGCGCTATTGTTGAGGGCACCAGAGGGTCTTATGCGAGTAAAGTTGAAAGATTGACAGGGGCAGGAGTGTATGTTGTTGATGCTATTTCAGATATTCCCTTGAAAGCGGTTGAACTTTTGGAAGCTGTAGGAGGACAAAAATGACTGATTTAAGCTGGAAAACGTCCATAACTAAGATAGAACCGAACAAGATTTCCGTGAGGGGATATCCGGTCGATGAACTTATCGGGCGGATATCATTTTCCCAGGCCATCTACTTGGTTTTGAAGGGAGAAATGCCGTCGCCAGAGGTGGGGAAACTTATTGACGCAATTTTTGTTTCTTCTATTGACCATGGGGCCAGCCCTCCTTCTGTGCTTGCTGCCAGGACAGTGGCATCCACCGGTTCTGAATTGAATTCTTCCGTTGCAGCTGGAATCCTGGCGATTTCCCGGTTCCATGGAGGTGCTATTGAGGAAGGGATGAAATTGTTTAAAAAGATCGCCGGGCGCATGGAAGAAAATAATATAGGAGAATATGAAGCTGCCCAGGAAGTCCTGCTTGAAATAAAAAAGAAAAAAAAGCGGGCTTCCGGTTTCGGCCACCGCTTTCACACCCGTGATCCCCGTACCGCCAGGCTTTTTAATTTGGCTGAAGAGCTGGGGCTTTTGGGAAAACATGTAAAGATTGCCCGGGCTGTGGAAAAAGTCCTTGATGAGACACTTGGAAAGACTTTGCCTATAAATGTGGACGGGGCTATCGCTGCTTTGTTATGTGACCTGGATTTCCCGCCGGAAATAGGAAATGCTTTTTTTATGATCGCCCGCACTCCCGGGTTGGTGGCTCATATTCAAGAAGAAAAATCCCGTATGAGGCCGATGCGAAAAATTCATCCTCAGGATTTTGAGTATGACGGACCTGAGGAAAGGAAACTATAGATGCGAAATAAATTATTGGCATTAATACCGGAGTTTCAGGCCATCTCCGACAGATCGCTGCGGGAAAAAACTCTCCAGGTATGGCTGGAGGCAGTTGAAATAAGTGGCTGGGATATCAATGAGCTACACGAGATGCCTTTTACGCTTTTAATTAAAAATTGTTCTATTAATATTATTGAACATACTCGGGCAGTAACCCGCTGTTGTCTGCAAATAGCAGATGTTATGATCGAGGAATATAAGGAGAAAATATCGTTAAACCGGGATTATCTATTGTCCGGAGCCCTTTTGCATGATGTGGGAAAATTATTTGAATACAAAAAGGAAAAAGGGGAGTTTGTAAAAAGCGAAGAAGGAAAACTGCTTCGTCATCCGATCTCAGGGGCCGTGTTTGCCGGAAAGTTTGATATTCCTCAGGAAATACTTCATATTATAGCGACACATTCTAAAGAAGGAGACGGTAGGCGCAACACGGTTGAGTCAGTGATTGTTAATCATGCTGATTTTGTTAATTTTGAAGCATTGAGTATTTAACGTGAATAGTTAGGAGAAGATTTGGGAGCCACATTTTCGGAAAAAGTCCTCGGAGCTAAAGCCGGGGAAGTAGTCATTGTTTCTCCGGATTATATCCTTTCCCATGATAATACTGCGGCTATAAGCAAAAAGTTTGCTCAACTGGGAGTTGATAAAGTAAAATGCCCTGATAAGATCATCATCATCCTTGATCATGTTGTCCCTGCTTCAACTGAAAAATATGCTCAAAACCATAAAATAATCCGGGAGTTTGTAGAAAAACAGGGGATTTCTAATTTTTTTGATATTCATAATGGGATCTGCCACCAGGTTTTATCTGAAAGCGGATTTGCCATGCCCGGGAAACTGATTCTGGGAGCGGATTCTCACACCACAAGCTATGGAGCATTTGGGGCGTTTTCAGCCGGGATCGGACGTTCGGAAGTAGCCTCGGTCTGGGCAACAGATAAAATATGGCTTAGAGTCCCGGATACGATCAAGATCGAGCTGAAGGGGAGTTTTGCCAAGGGAACTTTTGCCAAAGATGCGATCCTTAAAATAATTGGAGAGCAAGGGGCTGACCGGGCCAATTATAAAGCCCTGGAGTTTTGTGGCAGAGCCGTAAAAGACCTAACCCTTGCCTCTCGCCTGGTATTTGCCAATATGGCGGCAGAGATGGGTGCAAAGAACGGATATTTTGCCCCGGATAGCAGAACTCTGGATTTTCTCAGGCAGCATGCTCGGGCTGACTTTAAACCTGTTTTTTCTGACCCTGATGCTGAATTTGAAGCGGTCTTAAAATATGACCTGTCAACACTTGATCCTCAAGTCGCATGCCCCCATACAGTTGATAATGTCAAGCCTATTGCCGAAGTCGAAGGCCTAAAGTTTCATCAAGGCCTGATCGGCACCTGCACTAACGGCCGTTTTGAGGATTTAAAGGTCGCCGCAGATATACTTAGGGATAAAAAAATACATCCTGCAGTCAGGGTCTTAATCCTGCCTGCTTCCAGGAAGGAATTCCTGAAGGCCTTGAGGAAAGGTATCATTGAAGTTCTGGCTGAGGCCGGCTGTGTGATCCTTAATTCGGGCTGCGGACCCTGCTTAGGCGCTCATCAGGGCATTCTGGCGCCCGGAGAGATAGCCCTCAGCACTGCTAACCGTAATTTCCAGGGACGCATGGGAAGCAGGGACTCCAAGATTTTTTTGGCTTCGCCTGCAACTGTGGCTGCATCCGCTATTACGGGAGAAATAACCGACCCGAGGAAATATTTATGAATAAAGGCAAGGTCTGGAAATATGGGGATAATGTCAACACCGATGTGATTTTCCCTGGGAAATATACTTATGTGCTTATGGAGCCGGAAGAGATGGCAAAGCATGCCTTGGAAAATCTGGATCCCGGTTTTGCCGCTCAGGTCAAAGCCGGAGATATTATTGTCGCCGGACGAAATTTCGGCTGCGGCAGTTCCCGGGAACAAGCAGCATCCTGTTTGAAATATGCCGGGGTGCAGGTTGTAATAGCTGTATCTTTTGCGCGGATATTTTTTCGTAATGCCATAAACCAGGGCCTGCCGGTGATTCAGTCAGAAAAGGCAGTAAGAAATATTTCAGCCGGAGAAGAGGTGGAAGTCGATTTTGAAAAGGGGCAGATTAAAGCGGAAAAAGGGACATTTAAATTTCCCGCGTTACCTGATTCGGTTCTGAGTATACTTAAAGCTGGCGGCTTAATCGAACATACTAAGCTATTCATAAGAAATGTCGATATAGATGATACGTCTTTTTAAATCAATGTTTTACACTGATCCCAAAGGCAGTACAATTGACCATTTTGTTTTCGACATAATTTCTATTTATAATCGACATTTCTTACCTTTCAGGCGAGCCGATCTTTCCGCATCTACTTTGTTGCAGCGGATTCGCGGTGAAAGATGAAATTTTGGTGTGGCTAAAACGAACCCAAGCTATACCTGAATTTCATCTTTCCATTTACTATTTTCCATTTTCTAAGTATCATACATATCGACATTTTTTATAAATAATTCAGGGAGAGAGAGATGCCTAATAAATATAAAATAGTAGTTTTGCCCGGTGACGGCGTTGGGCTAGATGTTACTGAAGCAGCTATGATAGTGCTGGAGAAAATGCGGTTTGATGCCGAATATATAAATGGGGATATCGGCTGGGAATTCTGGTGTAAAGAAGGGGACCCTCTTCCGGAGCGTACGGTTAAACTGCTCAAAAGGACAGATGCTTGCATTTTCGGGGCCATTACCTCCAAGCCGAACAAGGATGCCCTTAAGGAGTTGGCTCCGGAATTGAAAGACAAAGGATTATCTTATTTTAGTCCTATAGTAAGGCTGCGCCAGGAGTTTGACCTTTATACCAACCTCAGGCCCTGCAAGGCTTATCCTGGAAACCCGCTGAATTACCGTGATGATTTAGATCTGGTCATCCACCGGGAAAATACTGAAGGGATGTATGCCGGAGTAGAGTTCCATCCGGTTCCGGAGGAGGTTAAGCATGCTCTGCTCCTGCATCCGAAGATGAAAAAATTTGAATCTGTCCCTCCGGATGAAATGGCCATTTCTACCAGGATTATGACCAAAAAAGCATGTACACGGATTCTAAAGGCTGCCTTTGAATATGCCCGCAAATATAAACGGAAATCTGTGACCATAGTAGAAAAACCCAATGTTCTCCGGGAAACAGGCGGGCTTATTCTGGATATCGCCCGGAAAATGGCGGAGGAATATCCTGATATTGAATTTTGGGAAGCCAATGTTGATGCCATGGCTATGTGGCTTATTAAAAACCCGCAGGATTATTCTGTGCTGGTGGCGGAAAATCTTTTTGGCGATATAATATCCGACCTTTCCGCCCAGCTGGTAGGAGGTTTGGGATTTGCCTGCAGTGGGAACATCGGAGACGATTATGCCGTGTTTGAACCCACGCATGGGTCTGCGCCCAAATATACCGGCATGTATAAAGTCAATCCTATTGCCATGCTTCTGGCGGTTAAGATGATGATGGAATGGTTAGGGGAAGTGGAGCATGCCGGGCGTCTGGAAAATGCAATAGCAGAAGTGATAAGGGAAGGAAAAGTCAGAACATATGATATGGGGGGCAGCTCCTCGACTTTGGATATGGCTCATGCTGTAGCATCTAAGCTATAGAGTGCTTTCTTTTACATAAACAGGGCCTTTTAGCCTGGAAGAGGAAAATATGGGATATACGATAATTGAGAAGATAATCCGAGGTCATACAAATGAGGAAGTCCGGGCTGGAGAGATCGTGTGGCTGGATCTGGACGTAAGGTCTGCCCGGGATTTTGGCGGCCCCAATGTAGTTAAAAATTTTTACCGGGAATTCGGTGATACGCCGGTCAGTGATCGGAGCAAAACTTTTTTCACTTTTGACCTATGTGTTCCGGCCTGCACCTTGCAATATGCGGATAACCAACAGGTCTGCCGGGATTTCGCTCGGGCGAAAGGCATCAAAGTCTTTGATGTTGATGAGGGGATAGGCTCCCATGTTCTTATGGAGCGAGGACTGGCTGTTGCTGCAAGTACGGTTGTCGGTACTGACAGCCATATGAACATTTTAGGAGCTGTCGGCTGTTTCGGTCAGGGGATGGGTGATGTTGATATCACTTTTGCTTTCAAAACAGGAAAGACCTGGTTTCAGGTACCTGAATCCCTTAAAGTTTTTGTCCGGGGAAAGCTGTCTTCGGGGCTTTCAGCTAAAGACCTCACTTTATCCATTGTGAAACAGCTCGGAACTAAAAAAGCGGCCTTAAAGAGTGTTGAATTTTATGGGGAAGCAGTCCGAAATCTCTCTATTTCGGGCCGGATAACCCTCTGCAGTATGGTCACTGAGATGGCAGGGATTACAGGTTTTATCCCTGAGTTTAAAGACTCGGTTGCAAGCGAGATAAAAAGCTTAAGCGGTGAGGAGTTTAACCATCCGCATGCTGATAAGGATGCAGTTTATGCTGATACCATAACGATCGATATAGATGGATTAGGCCCTCAGGTGGCAGCGCCTTTTCTGCCTACAAATGTAAAAGATGTTGGAGATCTGGAGGAGGTAAAGATCGACTCTGGTTTTATTGGCAGCTGTACAAATGGCCGGTTTGAAGATCTTAAAGCTGCGGCCCGGGTTTTAAAGGGAAAAAAAGTAAAAGACGGAGTAATGTTAAAGATCGTTCCTGCGACTCGGAAAGTCTATAAACAGCTTTTAGAGGTGGGGACCCTGAAAGATCTTTTTGAAAGCGGTGCGATTATCAGCAATCCCGGCTGCGGCGGGTGTGCCCAGGGCCATATCGGGCTTACTGGGAAGGGAGAAGTGCAGATTAGTACCGCAAACCGCAATTTTGAGGGCAAGCAGGGAAAAGGGCAAAATTATCTGGCAAGTCCTGAAGTCGTAGCTGCTTCTTGTATTCTGGGGCACATAGCCGGCCCGGAGGATATTTAACATGAAAAGTCCGATCTTAATAGGGAAAATATGGGTCCTTATGGGGGAAAAAGGACAATTGATCGAAGATATTGATACAGATCAGATATTTCACAATGCTTTCCTGCATATCACAGAGCTTAGGCAAATGGGACAATATGCCCTGGGTAATCTTGAGGGCTGGAAAGATTTCCCAGACAACACAGGGCCGGGGGATATCATTATTACCGGCCGGAATT
>JAUWNW010000013.1 GCA_030612445.1 Candidatus Aminicenantota bacterium | reverse complement strand
CGATCTCATCGGGGATATCGACGGGAGCGACTAACTGTCCTGGTTGGATGTTGGATTTGGCTTGGACAGGTTTGATGCGGTGCCTGCTTTTTGATCTGCTCTTCTTTTTTGCTGGTGGTGGAGGAGGTGGTGGAGGAGGTGGTGGGGGAGCGAGGAAAGCGCTGTAGACTTCGACATCAGGTAGATTCGTAGTATTTAAGAGGGGAATAACAACGGCAGCGAGTACTAAACTGGCGTGAAGGAGAAAAGCGACAGGAAATGCTATTGCTTTCCGGGCTGTTCCCTTCTCGCCTCTAATAAAAGAGTCTGCAAAAAACGCAGATTCTTTTTCAGGTGTTGTCTGCTTTTCTTGTGCGGCCATTTTAATTTACCTCTTTTTATTTAATTTTAAAATAAAATTAGAGTATAAAGGAAAACAATGGATTTGACAAGTTAAAATTATCATTTTCCCATACCTTTTTTGGGCTTAAAAATTTCTTTCCAAAATAACAAAATCGAACAGGATTGGTAGATGGACGAGTAGGTTCCGATGACAACTCCTATCATCATAGTGAAGGCGAAGTCATTGATAACTTCGCCCCCTAAAAGGAATAGCGTAAATACTGTTAGAAACGTAGTGCCGGAGGTGATAATTGTTCTGCTTAAGGTCTGATTGATGCTGAGATTGAGCAAGCTGCTAAATTTATGCTTTCTTAATAACTTAAGATTATCACGTACTCGGTCAAAGATCACAATGGTATCATTTAGGGAATATCCTACAAGGGTCATAACCGCCGCAATTACCGGGAGATTGAGCTCTCTGTTTGTCAAGGAAAAGATGCCCAGGGTAACAAGTACATCATGAGCCAGAGTCAAGATAGCAGCTACTCCATAAGCATACTTGAAACGGATCCCTATGTATATAAGCATGCCGATAAGTGCCCAGATAGTTGCCTGGGTGGCTTTTCTTCTCAAGTCTTCCCCGACCTGAGGACCAACAGACTCTTTACTCAAAACGGATAAGTGGCTGAGAAAGGTATTTTTTTTGAGATAATTTATAACTTCAATACTTATTCCTTCGATTGTTTCAAGCTGGGAGTAATCTAGAATTATTCCCATTTGATCGGGGTGGTTTCTGAAGTTTGTGATTTTTTCTGCCATCTCCGCCCCTTTTTCCGGAAAAGGGGTTTCTAAAAGAACGGCCAAGTTGGTTTGAGCTATGCTATTTAAGTCGATAGTACCTTCTGCCAATGCTCTTTTTTCATCTTCTCCCCGGAGTGAATCGACCACCATTCTTCCTATGATCTCATGGGATTCCATGCCTTGTTCGCTCAGCTCTATATCCTGCATGGTCCTGATGATAAATTCCCGTCCTGTGTCTCCCAGTTTTTGGATCTTATTGTTTTCAATCCCGGCATCTCTGAGAGCTCCTCTGACCTCGGATATGGGGACCTCATTGGCAAATAAAATCCTTACCATTGTACCCCCGGCAAAATCGATTCCATAATTGATACCTTTTCCTACCGTCATATTGATTATTCCGATCGTGATAAGAACACCGGAGAAGGCAAAGGCTACGAATTTATATTTCATAAAATCGATGTTGGTCTTTTTTATAAACTGCATTTTATATACTCAACTTCTTGCTTTTCTTTGAAACGGTTAAATCAAATATCAGCCGCGATACGAATACTGCTGTAAACATGCTGGCAGTTATACCTATGATTAAAGTGATCGCAAATCCCCGGATAGGACCGGTTCCGAATTGGAACAGGAAAATAGCGGCAATGATCGTAGTCATATTAGCATCCAAAATCGTTCTAAAAGCGCGGGAGAATCCGGAGGAAATTGAACTAAGCACACTCTTGCCCTGCGCCAGTTCTTCCCTTATGCGTTCAAAGACCAGGACATTGGCATCTACTGCCATACCTATTGTCAAAATGATTCCGGCTATACCCGGTAATGTAAGGCTGGCTTTAAAATATGCCAGGGCTCCCATCAGGATAAGGATATTGAGAGTAAGAGCTGCAATGGCATTGAATCCTGCAAATTTATAATAAAATCCCATAAAAACTAATATCAGGATAAGGGCGATAATTATGGAAGTCAGGCCTCTGCGGATCGAATCTGCTCCCAGAGAGGGTCCGATGGTTCTGTCTTCCAGATATTTGATACTGGCAGGTAGGGCTCCTGCCCTAAGCACCAAGGCTAAATCTTCGGCTGCTTGATCTGTGAAACGTCCATGAATGATTGTATCTCCTGGAGGTGGGATCCTTTCTCCAATATTGGCTACTTCCATCAACTCTTTGTCCAGGATAATACATAGGGGTTCTCCGATATTTTCTCCGGTCATTTTCGCAAACCGTCTGGCAGCATCCGGGTGAAGTGAGAAAGATACGGCCGGTTTGTTCCATTCATCCGTTGAGCGGCGGGCATTACGCAGATCTTTCCCCACGATTTCGGCAACATTGCTGACCAGGTAATAGCCGCCTTGTGTTTGAGTGGGGTTTCCCTTCATTACTTCCATATTACCTGGTACTTCTCCTCCATGTTCTTCGAGGAGTTTCTCTTTTGTCTCTGCAGGCCCGCCCTTAACCAGTCTAAACTCGAGTAGGGCGGTGGTTTTGAGGATCTCTTTTACTCTGTCCGGGTCTTCCACACCCGGCAGTTCGACGATTATCCTCTCTCCGGTAAGGCCCTGTCTCTGGATGGTAGGTTCGGTTAGCCCCAGCTCATCCACCCGGTTGGATAAAGTCTGCTGAGCTTGTTTAACAGATTGGTCTCTGAGATAAGTTTCGATTCCGGGCTTTATGGTAACTAAGATAGAGGTCTCTCTAACACTGTGGTCCCAGTTTTTGAAGTTGTCATCCAGGATATCTCTTATCTGTCCTTCTTTTTCCGGGTCAAATTGCTGAACAGCAAATTGGCCAACTCTGGTTTCTGATTTTGATATGGATAGAAACTCGATATTTTCCTTTGCAAGTTGTTCCCGGAGGCGGATTATCTCTTGATCGGCCTCATTATTAACAGCATCATCGGTAACAACCTGAAGGACCAGGTGCATGCCGCCTTTTAAATCCAGGCCGAGATGGATTTTTTCCTCGGGTGGATAAAAAAGGAAGGTCGCTAAAAGGATGACAGCTGCGACTAATATGATTTTCCAGCGTAGTTTTTTCTTCATTTTAGGTTTTCTTTTTTGATATTTTTATGGCTCAGAGTTATCTATTTAGTATCTGATTTTTTGCCGGCTATGACGGCAATGGCGTTTTTGGTAACATTGACTTTGACATTGGCGGCGATTTTTACTTCGATCTTATCGGACTGTACTCCCATGACCGAGCCGTGAATTCCGCCAGTGGTTATGATCTTGTCACCGGGTTTAAGCTGTTCTACCATTTCCTGGTGTTTTTTCTGCTTTTTACGCGAGGGCATAATAATTAGCAGATAAAAAATAACAAAAACCAGAACAAAAGGAATAATTGCAGTAAGAAAACTGCCGCCGGGCTGGACAGGGGCGGCTGGATTCTGGGCCGTTAAAGGTGTGATGCTTGCTAATAACATTTATTTATCCTCATTTTTAATTTTACTCTTTAAATCATGATATGAATTTTGTTGAATAGATTGCCTAATTTTTCTGAAGATGTCAAGGTAAAAATATAGGTTATGAATGGTATTTAATATAGCAGAGCTGATTTCGTTTCTCTCATATAGATGGCGCAAATAAGCCCGGGAAAAATTTTGGCATGTATAACAAGAACATTGCTCATCCAAGGGCCGGGAGTCATGTTTGTATTTTTTGTTCTTAATGATGATTTTTCCCTGGCTTGTAAATATTGTACCATTGCGCGCGTTTCTTGTAGGTAGGACACAGTCAAAGAAGTCGACTCCCTTGTCAACAGCTTCCAGGATGTCCTTAATATAGCCGATACCCATAAGATAGCGAGGTTTTTCTTTTGGCAGGAGGGTGCATGATTTTTCCACTACTTTCATAAATTGGGCTTTTGGTTCACCGATGCCCAGGCCTCCCAGAGCATAGCCATCGAAATTAATTTTCAGCAGCTCTTCGATGCTCTGTTTCCTCAGATCCAATTCAGTACCTCCCTGGCATATTCCCCAAAGCTGGTTAGGGGATTCCTGCTTAAGAAAGTGTTCCCGTGAACGCTTAGCCCAACTTGTTGTGAGTCCTGCCGCTTCCTTCAGTCTTTCCCTTGAAGAAGGGTATGGTACGAAATGGTCCAGGGGCATCATGATATCAGTCCCTAATGTAAGCTGGATATCGACTACATCTTCAGGAGTCAAAAAGATTTTGGTTCCGTCCAAGTGAGAGGAAAACCTGACTCCGTCTTTTTTAATTTTGACGAGAGAGGAAAGGCTGTATATCTGGAAACCACCGCTGTCTGAAAGTATTGGTTTCGGCCAGGAGATAAAGGAATGAATACCCTTAAGCTTTTTGAAAGTTTCCAGTCCGGGTCTTAAATAAAGATGATAAGCATTTACTAGAATAAGCTGAGCGCCCAGAGTTTCCACCAGGGAGTGGGTGAGGGCTTTGATTGTGCCCTGGCTTCCTACCGGGGCAAAGGCGGGAGTTTCAATGGGACCATGTTCAGTATGGATGATACCAGTACGAGCAGATGAGTTTTTTGCAGTTGCAGTGACTTCGAAAGTTTTAGACATAACCATTTATTATAAGCAAGAAAAGCAGTAAAAGCCAGCAAAGGGACACTCTTCCTATGATAGCTTTTCAGATGAAGCTGAAGGTATGGATACGCTCGCTTCAGATTTTTAACGCCTCAGAAAAAGAAAATTTGACACAGATTTACGCGGATAAGACTATAACGTTGATTTCTTTTGCCAATGAATCGGCAAAACAAATCAACCCTTCATCACTTCGCTTCGCGAAGTAAGTTGAACTAAAGGTTTACATTTTGGGCCTTGCCCAAAAGTGAAAATTGCTTTTTATTTTTTGGATGCAAGCCAAAAAAGAAAAAGCGTCTTTAATCTGCAAAAATCTGTATAGATCCGTGTCTAATGCTTTATCGCTTTAATCAGTGTCCTCTGCGTCCTCCGTGTAAAATATTGTTTTTATGCATGTTTTTATATTAATATATAATAATGAGACGGAAAGGAAAAAGATGAACTTCACCTTATTCGGTTACCCTAAAACCGGAAAAACAACTCTATTTAACATTCTGACCGGGGCAAAAATCGAAATCAAAAGCTATGATGGTGGCAAAAAAGAGCCAAATCTAAGAAGCTGTCCAGTACCTGACCCTCGCTTTGAGAAGCTCTGCAGTCTTTATCCTGATAAAAAGAAAAAGCCGGCAGTAATAGATTATACAGATTTAGCTGGAGTTTCTTTCGGAGACGTGAAGAACGAGTCATATCTTGACTACCTGAGGAGAGCTGACGGATTGGCTCATGTAGTACGTGGATTTCGTGATGTGAAGATTCCTCATCCTAAAGACAAAATCGACCCTAAGGATGATATTCGCTCCATGGAAGAAGAGATGCTGTTGGCAGATCTTATGTCTGTAGAGTCGAGGCTGGAAAAGTTGGAAAAAGAGCTCAAGCAAAAAAAAAATCCTGAAGGGGAAAAAGAGATGGCTTTAATGAAGCGCCTTCTATCCTTGCTTGAAGAAGGCCGCCCTATACGGGAGGCAGACTTAAGTGCGGCTGAAGATAAGTTTAGCCGCAGTTTCGCATTTTTAAGCCAGAAGCCGCTTTTTCATATGATTAATGTTGCTGAAACTGATATTTCTCAAATTGAAAATATTGATGCCCCTTTATTTGCTTTTTGTGGAAAGATCGAAATGGAAATACTGGAACTTGATGATGAGGAAAAACAGCTCTTCCTCATAGAGTATGGGTTAAAAGAACTCAGTGCTCCTAGATTCTTGAAGGCTTCATATGACCTTCTTGATGTAATCACATTTTTTACTGTTGGAAAAGAAGAGGTCAAGGCCTGGACGATAAAAAAAGGTATCTCAGCAGTAGAAGCTGCAGGAGAAATTCATTCTGATATCCAACAGGGTTTTATCCGGGCTGAAGTCATATCCTGGAATAGTTTACTCCAACATGGGTCCTTTCAATCTGCCCGCGAAAATGCTGCCGTGCGTTTAGAAGGAAAAAAATATATAATCCAGGACGGAGATGTAATTTTTTTCCGCTTCAATAGATAATGAAAAATAGAAACTTGATTATTGAGAAAGATTTTAGATAAAATACTTTACCTGGATAATTCATAAATAATGTCGATATTTCACATAATATATGTAATATCAAGGATTTAACCTGAACTATTCAGGTTAAAATTGTTATGAAAAAAGCAAAGAAGCCTCGAGAAAAAAGTACAATTCGGGATTATTTTGAGCTTATAGCCGAGACTATGATATTTGTGTTTTTTGTGATGACCTTTGTTGCCCAGGCTTCCCAGGTTCCTACTGGCTCCATGGAGGATACCATTCTAATCGGTGATTTTCTCATTATTAATAAATTCGCCTATTCCCGGACTGTATTTCCTTTTGAAAATGTTATTCTTCCCAGAAAAAATATTGAAAAAAAGGACACTGTAGTATTTAAGTCCCTTGAGGAAGATGGGAAAACTATAGTTAAAAGAGTCATTGCTACAGCAGGAGATAAAATAGAGATAAAAAGCAAACAAGTATATATTAATGACAGCCAGCTTAAAGAAGAGTATAAGCTCCACAATGATAATGAAATTTTTAATAAAGACGATTATTACCATTATAACGGAGTGATTCGTGATAACTTTGGGCCGGTCATTGTCCCTCCCGGTCATTGTTTTGTGATGGGCGATAACCGGGATACAAGTTATGATAGCCGTTACTGGGGCTTTCTCCCCTTGAGTAAAATACAGGGGAGGCCGTGGTTGATATATTTTTCTTATGATGCGGAAGAGAATTCTCACTTAAAAACCAGCCTGGGAGAGAGGCTGAAGAAGTTGCTTGGATATATTCCCAAAGCCAGGTGGAAACGGATATTGCATGTTATAAATTAAATTAGCTTGCATCGGATCGCCGCTGCTCTGTAGGCCTTGTGATGACTTTTCCTGAATTTCCTGAATTTCCTGGTTTTTAAGCTTGATTATCTTGCTGGAATCCTTATAATAAATTTCTTTAAATTATGAAAAAAGCCAAGAAGCCCAAAGAACAGAGTACATTCCGCGAATACTTTGAACTGATAGTAGAAACTGCGATTTTTGTATTTTTTGTCATAACATTTATTGTTCAGGCCTTCGAGATTCCAACCGGATCTATGGAAAAAACCTTGCTTATCGGGGATTTCCTCTTAGTTAACAAGTTTGCCTACAGTCATTCGCCCTTCCCTTTGGAAAGGAAAATTCTTCCTACAAAGAAAGTTAAAAAGAATGATATAGTTGTGTTTAAGTACCCCAAGGACATGACAAAGGATTTTGTCAAACGTGTGATAGCATTTGAGGGGGACAAGGTAGAGATTAAAGAGAAGCAAGTCTGGATAAATGATAATCCAATTATTGAGAATTTTAAAATACATAATGACGTCCAGATATATAGAAAAAATGATTATTATCGTTATGACGATTACATCCGTGATAATTTTGGACCGGTTGTAGTCCCTTCCGGGCATTGTTTTGTGATGGGAGATAACCGGGATGATAGTTATGACAGCCGTTATTGGGGATTCCTCCCTCTCAATTATATAAAAGGAAGGCCCTGGGTTATTTATTTTTCTTATGAAGCTGAAAAAAATGCCTACCTAAAAACCAGCCTTCGTGACCGATTAGCTAAACTTGTTCGCTTCATTCCGGAAGCGCGCTGGAAACGTATACTGCATCTGATTCACTAGGAAAACCAGGAACGGCAGTAAATTCAGCAAAAACAGTAAAGGCAGGGAAGGAAAGCAGGCTTAATAATTACAAAGGTTTAACCTGTTTTTCCTGGTTTTACTTCGGCAATTTTATCTCGTGTTCCTCATAGGAAGAAATGTATAGGATCGGTTCATTTTTAAATTCCTCGGTAAAAATTGAGCTGTTAACAATCCCATCGATATTTTTTCCTACTGGTAAGCCCAAGTAGTGAAGCAGGGTTGGAGCGATATCAATAAGTTTCATATCTTCGATATATTTTCCCTTGGTGATGTCTTTGCCGATAAAAAAAACGACACCGTCGGGAGCATTTTCGTGATAGGCTGATACTTCGGGATTTCCTAATATCCACTCCAGATATCTTTTCCAGAGGGGGAGAGCTTCGGTTCCATAGGGAGAAAATATAATAAGGAGTTCATCGTCTTTTTTAGCGGCAAGGTGTCTACCGATGATTTCATCATAATACTGGTAATATCTTTCGATAACAGATCTGAATTTATTTATATCTTCCTGGTTTACTTCGCCGAAAAGTTCCGGGAAAGCATATTTATAGAAATATGTCTCTGCAATATTTAGGCCCGGAAGGAGAAAATAGAAAAGGCGTGGCTGCTGTTGCTCCTTCAGTAACATAGCTTCTGTTTCATATTGAACGTCCAGACAGAAGGCCTTTTTAGCTAGGTTGAAAATATCATGGGTTTCAAAACGAAGGTCTTTGTAAAAATGATTGAATTTGGATTCAGCTTCTCCTGTGGTTTTTATATAAAATTTTCGATACGGACTGTCCATTCGGAGAAAGGGCGTTTTTTTAGCAGCGAATATATCCCAAATGCTTTTGGAGAATGACTGGGGAGTGATATCTGATGATTTGAGCAGGCCGGTCCGAGTCAATTGCCGGAAGAAAATATATCTCGGAGTTACCTGGATTCGTTGTTTGAAATTTAATATAGTGTATTCGTTCCAAGACAACTTTCTGTGTTTGGCGGGAAGTTTTCCGGTATTAAATGAACTGTTGAGGATCAAAGGTTCATTAGGCGTTATACTTTTTAGTTTTCCCCAACTTCCTTCTTCCATGAGCCAGGAAAAATTAGGAAGTTTTTCTTCCGAAGTCAAGGGGATGATAAAATCTAGGCTTAATCCTTCCATCCCGATTATGGTGGCTTTTTTGTCTATTTCTTTAGTTTCAAGATTTGCGATTTTGTCTAATGTTTTCGGCAAAGGAAAGTTTGCTCTCTGGATAACTGTATATGTTATTGCTGCTGCGAAAAGGCAGAAATAAAGCAGGGCAAATAGCAATTTTCTTTTGTATTTGAAATATCCTATACCTGCTAAAATTCCCAGGACAGACAAGAAAATAAGAGTGATAAACTGGGTTTTTAGCAGATTAATTGTTTCCGGAATAAAAAAGGAAAAAAAGAGATGATAATTTTCCCGAAAGATAACGAGGAATAGCAGAGTCAGTATAGTAAAGCTAATAATGAGAAAGGCAGGTGAGACTATGGCGATATTAATTTTTTTGCTGGAGAAGTATTGAATGAAGAAAAAAATGAGTATTGACAAAAAAGTGATGAGTAGGCCGTAAAACATTGCAATAAAAAGTGCAAGCTGGATTAAATAGGAGAGACTAAAAGTAAGGTTGATATTAAGATCAAGGACAAGAAGGGCAATCAGGAAACTAAAAAAAATGCTGCTTATTAGAGAGTTGACTAAGACTTTAAAAAACTTCATTGCTTTAATTAATCATAAGAAATATCGATACATATAATATAAAGTAAAAAGCAAATTGTAAATTGTTTCATTCTCTCATTGTTGAAATTCGATAAATAAAAAGATGAAATTCAGGTGTGGCTTATGCTCCCTGCAAATGGGAAGCTGAGTCGGGGTGTCTCCGTCCTCTATCCACCCATCTCCCAGTGGGTCCCTTACGTTGTGGGCGGAGAGACTCCGACCCAGCTTAAATTCGCTAAAAAACTAAACCAAGCTAAGCCACATCAGAATTTCATCGGGGGAAAATCTTTCGACTAAAATTTAACGTTTTATTTTTTCTATTTTCTGTTTTTCTCTTCACATTTTACGGTTTCCCTTGCCAATTTTTATTGACCGGAGAGGTTTTATTGCATAATATAATTTAAAAGTGAAAAATTTGGCAGTAAGGGAATATCTGACCGGAACAATCGAATCTGTTGTTTTTTATAGTCCGGACACCGGATACACTGTATGCAGGTTCTCGTTAGAGGATGGAAAAAGCCTTACTATTATTGGAAATTTCCCTCCTCTTTCTCCAGGGGAGATGCTTAAAGTAAAAGGAAAATGGGAGATCAATGCCAGATTCGGGCAGCAATTCCGGGTGGAAAGTTTTATGCCGGTCATTCCTTCTTCAGAGAAAGGAGTCGAAAAATTTCTATCATCCGGTATGATTCATGGAATCGGGCCTGTACTTGCAAAACGGATAATCCGGAAATTTGGGCTGCAAATAATGGAAATTCTATCTCAAAAACCGGATGAATTAACAGTAGTAGAGGGGATTGGAAAGGCAAAACTTAGGGAAATAAAAAAATCCTGGGCAGAGCATAAGGATATCCGGGAGTTGATAATATTTCTTCAGGAGCACAATGTATCTACTACTTTGGCTACAAAAATATACAAACAATACGGGCAGAAATCCTTTCACATCCTAAAGTCCAATCCCTATCAAGTATGTCATGATATTTGGGGAATCGGTTTTATAACTGCTGACCAAATGGCTTTGAAATTGGGGATAAGCGAAACTTCTCCGGAAAGAGCTAAGGCATTTATTTGTTATCTTATGGAAAAAGATACAGAACAGGGGCATGTTTTTTCTCAGCGCAAAGATCTTGAAAAGACTTGCCGAAAAGAGCTGGAACTTAATGCTGATCAGTTCAGTTTAGCGCTAGAAGCACTTATCAAGAAAAAAAATGTTATTGTCAAGAAAGTAGAAAAGGGCCAAGCTGTATATTTACCGTTTTTCTATCATGCTGAGGAAGAGGTGGCAAAGTCGATTGTAAAAAGAATTTCTTTTCCGAAAATTACTCCTGAATTTGATCTGGAAAAAGCTTTAATTACAACCCAGGAAAATTCCAGTATCCGCTTTTCCTCCCAACAAAAACATGCAATTCGGGAATGCCTGCTTAAAAATCTCCTTGTCATCACTGGTGGGCCGGGTACTGGGAAGACAACTATTGTCAAGGCGGTAGTCGACATCTTTCATGATTGGGGCCGGGAAATACTTTTGGCTGCGCCTACTGGACGGGCGGCTAAAAGACTGTATGAAGCAACCGGCAAAGAAGCCAGAACATTACACCGAACCCTTGAGTATATGCCCAAATTATCAGGATTTCGCCGCAACGAAACGCATCCGCTCAAAGGAGACGTGCTGCTTATTGATGAGTTTTCCATGGTAGATCTGCCGCTTATGTATTACCTTCTCAAAGCAGTCCCCAGAGAGATGAGTCTTATCCTGGTAGGAGATAAGGACCAGCTTCCTTCAGTAGGTCCTGGAACTCTTCTGCGTGACATTATCGCCTCGGGGAGAGTTGATATTGTCACCCTGGATAAAATATTCCGCCAGAAAAAGGACAGCCTCATAGTCACCAATGCTCATCGCATCAATAGGGGTGACAGCATCATTAAGCCGGAAAAAGGTGACAGTAACTCTGACTTTTATTTCCTGTATCATAAAGATGAACAAAAAGTCTTCCAGATAATTATGCAGCTCTGTTCAGACCGGATTCCCAATAAATTTAAGCTTGATCCTCTATCCTCCGATATCCAGGTCATCAGCCCTATGTACAGGGGTCTAGTAGGAGTTGATAATCTTAATAAAAAACTTCAAGAGAGGCTTAATCCCAGGCAGGATGGGTTGAAATTCGGCAATCGAGATATCCGGATCGGAGATAAAGTGATGCAGATCAGGAACAATTATGATAAAGAAATTTTTAATGGTGATATCGGGAAGGTTAGGGATATCGATAAGCAAGCATACAGGGTTACCGTTAATTTTGAGGGAAGAAAGATCGACTATGCGCGGGAGGAAATAAATGAATTGGTGTTGGCATACGCAATCTCTGTGCATAAAGCCCAGGGAAGCGAGTACCAGGCAGTAGTATTACCTTTGATGACACAGCATTATATTATGCTACAGCGAAATTTGTTTTATACAGCCTTGTCCCGGGCCAGGAAATTGTGTTGTATAGTCGGTTCCTATAAAGCGCTTCATATTGCTATTAATAACAATAAACCGGTAAATAGAAACTGCTTGCTCCAGCAAAAGCTGGAGACAATTTAATTACATTTGTATGAACATGATGATTTTAACAATGAAACAATGTTTTTTATGGAGGTGTCAATGAAAAAAAAATTATCTCTAAAAGTATTGTTATTAGGAGTGCTTGTGGTCTTTGTAGGAATAATTCTAGCTGAGAGCCTGATTATAAAGGTCAAAACTACAAGCCTGAAAAAAGAACCGGTTTTTTATTCTGATACAGTAGCTGTTCTTAACAATGGGGAACAGGTAGAAAAAATCGGGGAGCAGCAGGGATGGTACAAAGTAAGGACTCAAAAAGGGCAGGAAGGATGGCTTCATTCCAGTGCGGTTCAGGAAAAAAAGTTTTTCCTTTTTGCCATGAATAAGCAGGTAAAATCCCAGGCCTCTGCAGAAGAGGTCGCACTTGCCGGCAAAGGGTTTAATAAGCAGGTCGAAGAAAAATACAAGGCAAACAACCCTTCTCTCAGTTTTGTCGTAGTGGATAGGATGCTTAAGTTGAAAGTGACTCCCAGGCAGCTGAAGAGCTTCCTTGAAAAAGGAAAACTTGGAGAATTCGGAGGCGGACAATGAGAGCAGGAAAATATCTAAAATGGGTAATATGTTTTACAGTAGCTGCCTTGTTTTTTGCCGGCTGCGCTGCAGTTCAGGAAAAGTTGGGCTCGCTAAAAATTACCAAGTCTGATGCAGACGCGATTGTAAAGACTACAAAAGCTCTACGTAAGAGTTTTTCAGAGATCACGGAAGAGGAAGAGTATTATATCGGAAGAGCGGTTGCTGCCCTCATTCTTTCTAAATATAAAGTATACCAGAACAGTAAGCTTACTGCATATGTCAACCAGGTAGGGAATGCAGTCACTGTTTACAGTGACCGCCCAGAGACATTTGCAGGTTACCACTTTCTCATCCTGGACTCCAGCGAAGTCAATGCTTTAGCTGCCCCGGGGGGATTTGTTTTTGTCACTAAAGGCCTTTTAAAGAGATGTAAAAATGAGGAGATGTTAGGCTGTATTCTTGCGCATGAGGTCGGGCATGTCAGTGCCAAACACGGGCTTCAGTCAATAAAAAAATCCCGGCTGATCGATGCCTTTAAGGTTATCGGACAAGAGGTTGGAAAAAAATACGGGCCGCAGGAATTGGCTCAATTGACTGAGGTTTTCGAAAATGTATTGGGAGATATCGCTGAGAAATTAATTGAACGGGGATATGACCGGAAATACGAATATGAAGCAGATAGACTGGGAATCAGGTTTGCGGCAAAAACCGGGTATGCTCCAGGAGGTCTTCTGGATTTTCTGAAGACTATGAGCGATGAAGCAGGTGAAGGCTCGGATAAAGGCTGGTATAAGACTCATCCGGCCCCGCAGGACAGGTTAAAGCGGGCTGAAAAAGAGCTCGGGAAACTCAACACTATCCCGTCGATACAGAAAGTCCGAACCACGCGCTTCAACCAAGCAACACGTACGTTGAAATAGAAACTGAATAAGGATCGTTCCTTTGATTTTTCAATAATATGATGAATAAGGAGAGTATCCGTGGCTTGCTGGTAGGCATTTCTGTCTTTGCCATAGGCCTGGGCTTATTCTACTTTAAAGCTTTCCGTGTTATGGAAGGGAAAACCTGGGACTGGCGCCTGCAGGCTTTTTCCAACTCTTCCCATGCTGACAGCGAGATCATTCTTATCTTAATCGACCAGAACAGCCTGGATTTATACGCGGAGCAAGGCATTTCCTGGCCCTGGTGGCGGCAGATGTATATTCCGCTGATAAAATTCTGCCGGCAGGGCGGGGCCCGGGCCGTTTTTTTTGATTTTATTTTTTCTGAAAGCTCGGTTTATGGAGTAGATGACGACCGTATGTTTGCTGATGCTATAGCTAATGCCGGCAATATTTTCCTGCCCGTGTTCCTGAGCAGGGAGGAAAAAGAAACTCCCCCAAGCCAAATATCCGGCCTGAAAAGGTTTTCCTTGTCCAACAGGGAGTTATCTTTAGATGATGTTTTAGCGATGAAGTCGGTCACCCTACCTATAGAAAGTTTATTAAATGCCTGCCGGGGTGTAGGAAATGTCCAGGTCAAACCGGATAAAGATGGGGTCTACCGCCGCCTTCCTCTCTATTTTTCGCTGGGCGAGGATATTTATCCGGCACTTTCTTTAGCTGTGGCCAGGTTTTTAGGCAGGTATCAGGATGCTCCTGTCTCCATGGATGATTCCGGCCGGATGGTTATTCGCTTTCATGGCCCTTCAGGAACTTATCCTACTTATGCTGCTGCTGCTGTAATTAATTCTTTTGCTCTTATGGAGGCAGGGAAACAGCCACAGATCCCGTTGGATACTTTTGAAAATAAGATAGTACTTGTAGGAGGCAGTGCAGCCGGTATTCTTGACCTCAAACCAAGCCCATTTTCCTCAGTCTATCCCGGGACTGAGATTCAAGCGACTGCTATTGATAACCTGATAAATAATGATTATGTAAGATTTCCCTCTCCTGCTGTGTTTATCCTTATCCTAGCCCTTATTTCATTGCTTACAGGCTTTGGCACTACCATTATCAAAAGAATCTGGCTGGTAGTTTTATTTGCCTTGTTATGCATTGCTCTTCCGGCAGTTATTTCCTGGGCGGCTTTTTTGTCCGGATACTGGTTTAAATTTGTAATTCCCGAATTTACCGTACTCTTAAGTTTTATAGCTGCAGTGATGCTCAATTATAACATTGAAGGCAAGCAGCGCCGTTTTGTCAAAAAAGTTTTTCATCATTACCTCAGCCCCCATGTTATAGAGAGAGTTTTAGAGGACCCTTCTCTTCTTAAACTGGGCGGGGAGAAGAGGGAAATTACGTCTTTCTTCTCTGATATTGCCGGTTTTACCTCTCTATCCGAAGGCCTTTCGCCTGAAGAGTTGGTGCATCTTCTTAATGAATATCTATCTGATATGACTGATATCATTCTTGAATCGGGCGGTACTCTGGATAAATATGAGGGTGATGCCATCATCTCGTTTTGGAATGCTCCCCTGGACTTTCCCGACCACGCTGTCCGGGCCTGCTGCGCGGCCCTTGATTGTCAGAAAAGATTGGCTAAATTAAAGCCCCATTTTCAGAAGAGCTATGGTCATATGATCTCTGCCCGGATAGGTATTAATTCAGGGCTGGCTGTGGTAGGAAATATGGGTTCGCAGCGTCGGTTTGATTATACTGCTATTGGCGATACTATAAATCTGGCCTCACGGTTGGAGGGAGCCTGTAAACAATATGGCATAAGTATTCTTGCCGGAGAAACTACCTACCAACAAGTCAAAGATGTTATTGCAGCTAGAGAAGTCGACCTCATCCGGGTAGTAGGTAAAAAAACGCCAGTGCGTGTTTATGAGATCCTGGATGAGCTGAAATATCTCTCAGAAGAAAAGCATAAGTTGATTGAGGTATTCCAAAGGGCGCTGGGATCTTACAGGGCATGTAAGTGGGAAGAAGCTGTGACCTTGTTTAAAAAACTTAAAGATGATAAATTGGCAGAAGTATATATTGAACGGTGCAGAAAACTGGAAAAATCCCCTCCTCCGGATGATTGGGATGGGGTTGTGGATTTAAAGGTTAAATGAGAAAAAATACAACAAAAGGACAGTTCCCCTTTATTTCCTGGGGCTCAAGAGGAACGGCTCCGGTTTCAGACCCAAAAAAAAATAAATACAGCGGCAACACTATGTGTTCATCTTTGCATATCCCTCAAAAGGAAAGGATTGTAATCGATGCCGGGACTGGGATAATAGAGATGGGCAGACAGCTTGAAAATGAAGAAAAAGATAAGCCGTGTGATATCCATCTGTTTTTTACCCATTTTCACTTGGATCATATTATGGGCTTGCCATTTTTCCCGCTATTATATTCAGCGGATACCACGATAACTTTTTATTCCCCTTTGCCTCATAAGGAGACAAGGAAGTATTTAAGCGGCCTTATGGCAGAAAAATATTTTCCTCTAGATTTTCAAGATACTCTTTCTAAAAAAATAATTCGTAAGATACCGGCTGACACTTTCAGTATTGGTAGTGTCGAAATTGATTCTTTTCCACTTAATCATCCTCAGGGTTGTCTTGCTTATAGGTTTAAATTTGAAGGAAAAACCCTGGTATTTTCCACTGATACCGAACATCCTGAAAAAGGTGTAGATAAAGAATTGGCTGCTTTCTCCAGGAAAGCAGACATATTAGTGTATGACGCCACCTTTACTCCAGAAGACTATTTAGATAGAAAAGGATGGGGACACAGCACTTGGCTTGCTGGGACTGAGCTGGCCGCTGAAGCTGGAGTAAAAAGCCTTTTCCTTTCTCACTTCAATCCTAATTATGATGACCAAAAAATTGACGGGATTATTCTTTCTGCCAGGGAAAAATTTACCCAGACTTTTGCCGCAGGTAAAAAGGATCAGATAAAATGAAACGTTTATTTTTTCCAATGGTTTTTCTTCTCATTACTCTGGGGCTAAAGATCAATTCAGTACGGGAAGTACTATTTAAAGGAGAAAAAACATATCCATATCTGAATGCTGCTTTCTGGTTTTTCCTTGTTGTTTTTGTCATTCGCCTGGGTGATGCTTTGCTGCATGTCTGGTATGCAAGGCGTAAAGTCCAGTTCCCCATGCCAAGAGTCTTGCATACGATCACTATGGCTATCCTCTATCTGTCTGCCTTGTTTGTTATATTAAAAGGGGTTCTAAGCATTAATATAACCCCTTTTCTGGCTACCTCAGCGCTTCTTACTATGATCATTGGGCTGGCTTTACAGGGAGTGCTCAGCAATCTTCTCTCAGGCCTGTCTCTGCATTTTACCAAGTCGTTTGGAAAAGGTGATTGGATCGAAGTCGCTTCAGAAGAGGGAGTGGTGATAGACACTAACTGGCGGGAGACGAGGATCTTCAATCGAGATTCTAATATTGTGGTTATTCCCAACAATACTATGGCATCTGAGAAGATCACTAATTTTTCTTATCCAAACAAAAAAACCGCCCTTACTATTCCGGTTAAGGCTGGTTATAATTCTGCCCCGACAGAGGTGTTTGCGGCCCTGTGTGAGGCTGCGGCTGATGTCCCGTCAGTGCTTGAACGCCCCGCTCCGGAAGCCCATTTACTGGAGCATGGAGACTTGGGAACTACATACAGGGTGAGATTTTGGATAAGTGACTTTGTCCATAAGTATCAGATCATGGCGCATGTAGGAAGAAATATCTGGTTCCAGTTTAAACGACGCAATCTCGAAATACCTGTTCCTCTCAGTGATAAGATGAAGGACGTTGTGGAGTCAATCAAAGCTAAACAAGGAATACCCGAAATAGCAGCCAAACAGGAAAGGCTTTTTCACAGTCTGTTAAACTCGAATTTCCTCCGCTATCAGGAAGGGGAGCTCTTGGTTGCAGAAGAGGAAGTGGGCGAGCTGGCCCGGACTGTGCGCTGCCTTCGATTTGCACCTGGAGAAGTAGTTTGTCGGCAGGGAGAAAAGGGTGCAAGTTGCTATATTGTTATAAGCGGCAGGATAAACGGAGAGATAATCTACGAGGAAAAGGGAAAAAAATATTCTTCGAATTTTAAAGTGGAACCATACCGGCTTTTTGGTGAGATGTCGCTGTTTACAGGTATGCCCAGGACAGCAACTGGAATTATTGATATAGACTCTGAACTTCTGGAAATAAATGCTGTTGATTTTGCCCTTCTTCTGGAACGGAATCCGGCTCTGGCTGAAGTGATGGCTGACCTTGTAAGCAGGAGGAATAAGAAAAACCAGAAGTTTTTAAAGAAGATAAAAGAGCTTTCCGCCCAGGATATAGCAGAGAGCGTCAGTAAAAAATCCATCCTTGCCCGCCTAAAAAGCCTAATTTCTAGGTAAAGACCAGGAGGTAGTCTTGTAATAAAGTCCATTGCATTTAACCGGCTTTCTCTGCTAAACTACTGCCGAGAAACTTGCTGCATAATTAAGTACGCCTGTAGCTCAGTATGGACAGAGCAATGGATTCCTAATCCATGTGTCGCCGGTTCGAGTCCGGCCAGGCGTGCTACCCCTCTTATAGTTGCTCTTTTTTTCGCTTTATGTTAAAAAAAGGGCCTGATGTAGATTGAGATAGGAGTTTCCGATGAAGAAAAAGCTCAAAAAACGTTTAAAAGGTGATGAATTTATTACATTTGTTAATAAATCAATCCATTTTATTAAAAAGCATGTTACACGGTTTTTATATGGGATAGCCGGCCTGGTAGTAATTTTTCTGATATTTTTGGGAGTTAAATATATCCAATCAAAAAATATTAAAAAGGAAAGCCTGCTCCTCGGCAATATTATCCAAGTGACTGAAGCATTACAGGACAATCCGGAGAAACTTGCTGAACTGGAGGAACTGGGTGGAACTGGTAAATTTACTCGTTTAGCATATATTAATGCAGCCGTATTTTCCATCGAGAAGAGTGATTTTGATAAGGCTATGGCATTTCTTGATAAGATCCCGGAGAGCAGAAAAGATATTATTTTTTATCAAGGGCAGCACCTAAAAGCTCAGATTCATTCTATGAAGAAAGAATATGACAAAGCTCTTGAGATCTATCAAAAAATAGAAGAGGAAGATCCTGCAGATTATGCTTTGGATGCTGTGATGTTTAACATGGCAGAGATCTATGAGAAGAAAGGGGAGATAGAACAGGCTCTTATGATCTATAATAAAATAAAAGATGATTTCCCCCAGACCTACTACGGCTATGAAGCTACTCAGGCAGTTCAAAAGCTTGAGGATAAAAAATAGATTATCTCTTGAAAAATAAATATAATCGATTATAATAAACTGTTAATTTTAGATACCTAACCTGGATTATTCACGAGTCGAGGTTGCCGCAGATACGAGGCACAGAGTATGAAGCTGTGGACTTCACTGCAAATATCCTGTAAGGAAGTAGATGCGGTAAAATCGGCTCGCCTGAAAAGTAAAAAAATGGCGATTAAAATTAAAAACAAAAATGGGAAGACAGGCAAAATAATCATTTTCAAAAGAACCTTGCATATCGCTAGAAAGAAATTAATAATAAAAACATCGTCATTTTTTTATGAATAGTTCAGGCTAATAATAGGAGGAATGAAATGGCCTTAATGATTACTGAAGAATGCATCAATTGCGGAGCTTGTGAGCCTGAGTGCCCAGTCGAAGCGATTAAGGCGGGAGACGAGATTTATGAGATCGATCCCACTAAATGCGTAGAGTGTGAAGGACATTATGACGAACCGCAGTGCGCTGCTGTTTGTCCGACTGATGCATGTATTCCTGATCCGGATCATCCAAAATCCTAATAAAAACTGTAAGGTTTTTTAACTTTAGGTATTAATAGGAGTGATGAAAGTCACTCCTATTTTTTTTAGTGTATAGATTTTAATGCAGAATAAATCCACTGATTTTCCCCACCCGGTTCCTGTAAAAAGGTCTTTTTTTGACACAAAAAGAACCTGGTTGAATATGCTGCTCTTTGCTGCAACCGGTTTTTCCGCATTTTTCGTTGGTATCTCCTGGAGTTTGAGTTATTTATACGCAGAATCGATAAGCAGAGGAGAGGAGTTAGTTATTAGTCCCAAGATTTTCTTGGACCCTAAGGTCATTTCCCTCAGCCTTATCTATGCAATAGTATTGATAGCTATTTTACTTGCCCACGAAATGGGTCATTACCTCACCTGCCGTTATTATCGTATTGATGCTACTCTTCCGTTTTTTATTCCTGCTCCCACTTTAATTGGTACTATGGGGGCATTTATTAAAATTAAATCTCCAATAACCCGGAAGCACCAGCTTTTTGATATTGGAGCAGCCGGACCGCTGGCCGGGTTTGTACTTGCTCTTCCAGCGATTTTTTATGGAATATCTCTTTCTAAAATCGTTCCTGCGCTTCCAAGTGAGGGAAGTATTATTTTTGGAGATTCTCTGCTTGTGAAGCAGGCTGTGGTTCTCTTTTTAAAAGATATCCCGGCTGGTTATGATATTGTTGTCCATCCGATTGCTTTTGCGGGGTGGGTTGGGGTCTTAGTCACGGCTCTTAATCTTTTCCCTATAGGTCAGCTTGATGGCGGACATATTCTGTATGCTTTTTTAGGCCCAAGGTCCCGAAAACTTGCTCCTTGGATATTAATTGCATTTATAGTTATGGGAATATTCTTCTGGGTCGGCTGGTTTGTTTGGGCTCTTCTGATCAGTTTTTTAGGATTTAAACATCCCCCTGTCTTAGATGAGGAGAGTCAAATGTCTCAAGGTAGGATAATCCTGGGGATTGCAATCATTATTATTTTTATCGTTTCGTTCATTCCGAAGCCGATTCAAGGGTATAATTTGTTTGAAATAATAGGGCAATTTATCTAACCTGGACTATTCATAAAAAATGTCGATACGTATGATAATTCTTTTTAGGTCACTATTTAACATTCTGGAGTTCCCGCATTACAATTACCTACTTCGTTTTCGATGTAATCTCTATTTATAATCGACATTTTTTACTCTACGAGCGAGTAGATATTACTGCATCTGCTTCGTTTCAATGGATTTGCGGTGGAGTAGTCCACAGCTGCATCTATTGTGCCTCGCATTTACGGCAACCTCGGCTCGTGAATAATCCAGGTAATAAATAATGCAATTTCTTTATTTTCAACACCTTCCTGTAAGTTATTGAAAACAAAAGAGATATAGGTAGTGACCAAATAGTGTGCAATATGTTGCATGTCCCAGAAATTTCTGCAAATAGAGTTAAATATGATGGTGTTTATCCACAATTTTTCCACAGTTTTTGTGAAAAAATTAATGATGATTTTGATATCTTGTGAATTGATATTTTCTAGCATATAATGAGTATCTAATGCCAAATATATTCAGAGAAGTCGAAAGCGAATTTAAGAGCTTAAAAAGAAAATTTACCCAAGGAAAAATATCTGACCGCGAGTTTAAAGACAGATTAAAAAAGCTGAGGGTGGATGATAAGAAGGGAAAATGCTGGACTATCGGGGCGCGGACAGGGAAGTGGTACTGTTATGATGGGAAAAAATGGGTCGAATCAAAACCGCCTTCTTTGCAGGAGGGAAAAGCTATTTGTATTTATTGTGGATATGAGAATGAACTTGAGAATGATATGTGCGATTACTGCGGAGGGAATCTGGAGGGAGGAGAGTACTCCTGCCCGAAATGCGGCTACAAATTGAATTCACCTACTCAGTTTTGTCCTGAGTGTAATGAAGAATTGGATATGGGCTCAACTCCTAAGAAACCGGCCGATTTTAACATAAGGAAAAAAAAAGAAGGGCTGAAGACTGAAGCTGAAAATTCAACGTGGCAAAAGTTTGTCCACTTGGATTCAGAGATAAAGGAGGAAGAAGAGGCACTAGCAGATGATGGCGGCTTAAACTTTGTTCTGCGTTTTGTAAGTCCTAGTTCTTTAATGTTATTTTTTGGAATTTCTGGGTTGATTTTAGGAGCTATTGGAGGTGTCTTTATAGGCATTTCAAGCATATTTCCGGAAGTGGTAGAAAATCTGCCGAATTTCTTAAAATCTATCCACGGTCAGCTTCCAGGCGGAATTGTTTTTGGCTTGTTCGGTGGTGCGGCAGGTTTTGTCTGTCTGGGAATATTAGGGTTGATAAATGCTGTTCTTATAAATGTTATAATTTCTTTTTTGGGTGGAATAAAAATCCGCCTCGAAAAATATTAGAAGGCAGGTTGGGGTTAAGCTTTTTGCTCTAAAGCAAAAGCAATTTGGCCAAGGGAAATCGACTCGTCATTTGGGGAATATAGGACTGGGCGCAGAATGTGAAAATCCTGTTTTTCAAGCTGCTTGAATGCTGCCTGGACTAGAAATTTATTAAGAAAAACCCCACCTGAAAGCACAACAGTATTAATATTATGCTCCTGCCGACATTTTATAGCAACAGCAACAATAATGTCTGCTAGAGTATTATGAAATTTTGCCGAGAGCTCAGAAATAGACATTTGATTTTCGATATCTTTAACTATTGCTTTTATGGTTTTGCTAAAGGATACAATATAAGGCCCTTTAAAACTGTCCTTTTCTGAACTGCGGGAAAGTTCAAATTCATATCCGTGATTTATTTTGGAGTCAGCACAGGATTCCAATAACATGGGTGCCTGAGCTTCAAACTCAACTTCAATTGGAGCCAGGCCGGCCAGAAATGAGACAGCATCAAAAAGCCTCCCGCAGCTGGATGACTGGGGACAGCACAGCTTCTGTTCTATCATCCTGATAACACCTTTTATTTTATCCGGACTGATTTTCATCAAAGAGGCAAGCGCGGGAAGATCGCGCCCGAATATATTATAGAGATAGGCAAGTGACATTCGCCATGGTTGTTTTGCAGCCAAGTCCCCTCCGGGAAGCGGCAGATACTCAAAGTGGGCGAAGCGTTCATATCCGCTGTAGTCGGCCAGAAGGAACTCTCCTCCCCAGGCTGTACCATCATTCCCATATCCGAATCCATCCAGAGCAATCCCTAGGACTTTTTCTTTCCGGGCAATATTATGCTCAAGCATAGGAGCAAGTATATGGGCAAAGTGGTGCTGGACTTGTAAATGAGGCAGTCCGCTCTTTTCAGCATATCTGGTGGTGTGGAAGTCAGGGTGGAGGTCTGAAACAATGACATCCGGCTTGATATCAAAAAGTCGGGATAGGTGAGCTATCGCCTCCTGAAAGTATTTGAAATTCTGGTATTCATCCAGGTCGCCCAGGAATTGACTGGTGATTACATAACCGTTTTTATAGACTGAGATAGTATCTTTTAATTCTCCGCCTAATGCTAGGATCTGACCGGAATATTTAAGCTGCTCCGGGACAGCCTGGGGATAGGGGACATATCCTCGGGCACGGCGGATAAAAAGCGGCCTGCTGTTGAAGATCTTCATTACCGAATCGTCAGCCCTCATCGATATAGGGCGGTCATGAGTCAGGATATAATCACATAGTTTTCCAACTCCTTCATTCTCATCTTTCATAATAGGAGAATCTTTCAGATTGGAACTGGTGGCAATAAAAAGTTCGATATCTTCAAGTAAGAGATAATGAAGAGGTGTGTAAGGCAGCATAAATCCCAGTTCATTAAGTCCGGGGGCTATTCCCGGAATGTCGTTTTTTTTCTTGAGTAATACGATCGGACGGCGGGGAGAGCAGAGTTGCTCTTTTTCTTCCGGGCTGACATGAGCATAATTCTTAATGGCATTTATATCCTTGGCCATGAGTGCCAGCGGTTTGTAATTTCGTGCTTTGATTTTGCGTAGTTTCTGGACTGTTTCCTTATTAAAAGGGTCGCAGACGAGGTGAAAGCCGCCGAGTCCTTTAACTGCCAGTATATTGCCTGATTTAAGCAGTTCAGTGGCGGTTTTTATGCCTCTGGAGATGGGGTTTCCAGGGCAGGTATTAAGCAGAGGCACTTGGGGGCCACAGGCCGGGCAGGCAATCGGTTGGGCATGGTATCTGCGGTCCATAGGGTCGGAATACTCCTTTTGACAGTTACTGCACATTTTGAATCCGGCCATAGTGGTTTTTTCTCTGTCATAGGGAAGGCTGTTGACAATAGTATAGCGCGGTCCGCAGTCAGTGCAGTTAATAAAAGGATAGAGGAAGCGGCGGTCTGTTGAGGTATTCATCTCTTTGTGGCAGTTGTCACAAATGGAAATATCAGGAGATATAAAAACAAAGCTACGGCCTTTGCCGGTTTTTTTGATATGGAATTCTCTACAGCCAAACCATGCGGCTGAACGGATATCGATTTTTTCAATCCGGGCAAGAGGCGGTTTGTTATGTTTGAGGGCTTTGATAAAGTTATTAAAATCGCAGGGAGTCTCCGATTCGAGATGGATTTCTACTCCGAAACCTATATTTTTTACCCAGCCGGAATATTTAAGGTTTCGGGCAGTTCTGTAAATAAACGGCCTGAATCCGACACCTTGTACAACCCCGAACACAACTGCTTCTATTGCCTTTGATTTTTCCATACTGAATCAAATTGCTAACCTGAACTATTCATGAAAAAATGGCGATGTACTTATTATTATTTTCTTTTCAGTGAGATGCAAGATTTTATCAAGAACGATTATTGAAACTTTTTTCTTGTTTTTATTTTTAATCGCCATTTTTTTTACACAGGCGAGCCGAATTTTGCTGCATCTGCTTCGTTACAGGGTACTTGCGGCGAAGGCCCACAGCTTCGCACCCTGTGCCTCGCATCTACAGCTACCTCGACTCGTGAATAATCCAGGTTAAATAGACTTATCGTTTATCTATATTTTTAATCTGTTTTTTAATGTTATTTTCCCGCTTATAACTGCGGTCTATCTTGGAATATAATATTGCTAATTCTTTGTAGTCGATCCGTTTATCATTGACCAGCCGACCCAGGTTCTGATAAAGCGGTTTTTTGTTTTTATCGATTTCCAGAATTTTTTTTGTTACTTTATGCTTGGTTTTTTCCCATTCTTTGATTTCTTTATGGAATCTGCGGGTTTCCTGCTTATTTTTTTCATTTATTGATTTGATTTGCTGGTTGTATTCGCTCTTTTTATCATTTTGTTTTTCTGCTTTTTTTTCAAGTTTTATTTTTTCCTTGATCTGTTCATCAATAGCCTGGTCTATATCCTTAATATCCTTTGCTAAGCATTTTATCTTTTTAGTGCTTTCTTCTTTTTCTGCCTTTATTTTCTCGGTAGATAGGTTTTTGTCATTTTTAATATCATAGACTTTATTATTTGTATCATTTATTTTTTTAACTGTTGCTTCACGTGACTTTTGATGTTGGATGATTTGCAAATTAATTTCGCTTTCTTTTTTGCTGATCTTTATGAGCTCTTGGCTTATAGCGTTTTTATCGGTTTCCAATTGAGCTTGCTTGATATCATGTTTTTTTTGGCTTTTTTCAAGGTTCTTTTTTAAATCCTGGATCTTTTTTTCGCTATCTTCTTGTTCTAATCGTTTGGCAGATAGGGCTTCTTCCATTGAGGCCAGTTTACTCAGGACAGCTCCCCCTGTGCTAATTTCTATGCCTTCTTCCCAGCATTTTTGACCTATTTCTAGGATAAAATTTTCTTGCTTAGTTTTTTCCCGTTTTAATATGGAATGAAGCCGGATTTTTATGAGATTTTTTTTGATTCCGGCAAAAAAAGAATCCAACCTCCGCCTCATATCTTTATCCCTGAGGAAAATAAAAGCCAGCAGGAGGATGATGATACAAAGCAGTAGCCAGAAGATCCAGTAAGGGAGGCCTTCTCGTGATCCTTCAGTTATATTTTGGGCGGTGAAAACACTATCTAAAATTTTTTTCATTTTTTTCTAATTTCTGATGGTAGCTTATTCTTATGATTAAGGGAAGGTTTTTCCCCAGAATTCTGAATCGCCCATTCGATAAGATAGGTTGCAGCCGGGAGGTTTTCTGAAAAAATGGATTGAATATCCCCTTCAGAGGTGAAAAAACCTCCTTGCAGCATGTCTAAGGGAGGAAGTTCAATAGTAAAAGAGGGGATCCCATATACTCCTAAGGCCCAATCGGTTGTATCTCCATTGGTTAAATATAAGCTCGAGCTAGCTCGCCCATAGTCATAAATCCGGCCGTTTACTGCTTGGATACGCTCAGACATGGTCTGGGCCAATTTATTAAGAAGATCATCAATTTGAGAAGGCCCTGCTTTATATCCCCAGGGGTAAAGGATTACTTGGGAAAAGTTATGGTAGCTTACCAGGGCCTTAAAGTCATGTTTAGCTACCAATTCGCGTATGGCTCGAGTTTCAGGTTCGGAAAAGGGAGATAGTCCCCTAAAGACCTGAGAAATGGAATCGGGGCTGGAGCCTTGGTTGTCAAATCCCCATTTGAAGGCGTAATTGCGGTTAAGGTCGACTCCATAAGTTCCATCTCCATTATCCCGCCGGTTTTTCCTCCAGTATCTGTATACATAGATACTGTATTCCAGCCCGTCCGGATTGACAATCGGTACTATCCAGATCTCGCTGTTGTCAACAAGTGCTTTTATGTCTGGGTTGGTGTAGTAATTGTCAGTAAGCAATTTTGCCAGCATTAAAGGAACCTCGACTGATATCCATTCGCGGGCATGATGGCAGCCGAGAAAGAGAATTTCCCCTTCATTTTCTTCCGACCCTACCTGGTCGCTAATTTTGATAGCCGAAATATTTCGTTCTTCGAGGCTTGTGCCAATAACATGGACTTTGGCTATGTTAGGATATGTTTCTTCAAGGGAAGCAAGCTCCTGTTCTGTTTCCTGGTAGGAATGAAAGCTTCCATTTATTCCTCCTTGGATAGAAAACGCATTTGTCCTAACGGGAGGGAATTTGGATGTTTCGATGGAGTAGGGGATATCCTCCTGGCTTAATTTGAGAAGGTCTGATGTGCTGGTGACTAAATAGATCTTTCTATCTTTTTCCATTAAAAAATCAAGGTTCATTTTTTTAAGCTTTTCTATAGTTTGCGGATTTTTGTTAATGCTGATAATATCCCAATTTCCAATATCCTGCGGAAAAGATGGAGAGAGCAGGAGGATGGCTAAACTGAAGATAACTAATATTTTTTTCATGTTTTAAAACCTGAACCCAAGTGTCAGGGTTGCTTTCTTGGTTTTCAAATTATTGCCGGAACCGGTTTCAAAGCCAAACATAAACCCTAGGTCAAGAAAAAAATGTTTTCCTCTGACACCAAGCCCGGTTGTAAAGTAATGATATTTTGAGGTCGGCTTCTTCATCGGCTGGGGGTCATAGCTAAATCCTGCCCAGGCCGGAATTTTTAAAAGATAATTAAAAATCTGGACAGAACTTACATACTCAATACCAGCATTGATTATGACTGTATTTTTAAAATCTCTATTGAGCTCTTCCCCAAAGTAATCGACTTTGTAATTTTCCCAATTGAAGAAACTGACATCTAAGGCAAAACTGATGGGATTGGAAATCCTGTAATTAAAACCGGCACCTAATACTAATGGCTGTTTGAATCTGCTTTTATGGGATATTTCGATGGATATATCCGTATTTCCTGCGGGAGTGAAGTTACGCAAACGGCTTTCACTGTCAGCTTTCCTGGTATAGGGAGATCGGAATATAGTTGCGAGCATAAAATCCTGGCTGATATTAAAAATAAGGCCGCCGTTAATATAGTATCCTTCAATATCATGATGTTTATAATCGGTAATAGTAATATCTGGCATAAAATTTTTATCTTCCCAGTTCCTCTCTAATGAGCCCTTAATAAAGTTAATCCCGATACCGGCTGAAATCCAGGGATTAAATCGTTTTGAGAGAGAGAGATTTAGATTGTTCAGGCAGCCTTTTTGAGAATACTCAATGGATTTATTAAGATTTTCTCGGTAATAGGATTCGTATTTGGCTGTTGGCCTGCTGTAATTCTCTAATTCTGCCAGGGATACTGCTATCCCCCAACTCCCGAAATTATATGATATTCCTATGAGATCAAGAGCGTAGATCGTAATACATGAATTTTCTTCAGTATGAAGAAGTCCTGTATTGATGAACCCATACTTATTGAGCTGGGCGGATTGGATGGATGAATTGAAAGTCAGAGTTAGCTTGGGAAGTTTACTTATCAGCGCCGGGTTAGTAAGCCCAGCTGAGCAATCAGTGGTGTTGGTGAAACGCACATTGCCCATTCCGGCAATCGAGCCGGTTGCCGGTCCCAGGAGATTCCAGGTCATCAGAGGGGCTTCATCTTCGTACTGACCCAGTAAAAGCTGTGCCTTTAATGTGGAAGGAAATAAAATGAATAGGGTAATAATTATAATTGAGAGGTTTTTACGTTTTACTGACTTTCTCATTAACTATTTACTATTTTTTCCATATTTTAACTTTCTTTTTTATTGTTTGCAAATAAAAGCCAAATTCCTTAGACTATATTTTTTTCCGGATTGTTCTTGATTTTTTTGAATAATTCAGGTTTTTTTGGAGATACAATGAATAATGAGAATATACGGCGGATAAAGATTATAGGAACTGGATTTTATGTCCCCGATAAGATTTTAACCAATGCAGACTTAGAAAAAATGGTTGATACTTCAGACGAGTGGATCACTACCCGCACCGGGATCAAAGAGCGTCATATTGCTTCACCAGAGCAGACCACTTCTGATATGGCGATTGAAGCCGGACGCAGGATTCTAAAAGATGCTGGTTTAACTGTGGATGATATTGACCTGATTATTGTCGCAACTTCCACTCCGGATACGATATTTCCTTCTACTGCGTGCTGGGTACAGAAAGGCCTTAAAGCTGATCATATTCCAGCATTTGATATATCAGCTGGATGTACAGGCTTTATGTACGGAATGATCTTAGCGGAAAGCCTGATTTTAAACGGGACAAATAAGAGGATACTTTTGCTGGGAGGCGAGTGTTTGACCAAGATCACAAACTGGAACGACCGCAACACCTGTGTTCTTTTCGGTGATGCCGCTGCCGGAGTTGTACTGGAAGCAACAGAGGAGGATTGCGGAATGCTTTCCTCTTTTTGGAAGGCGGATGGAAACTTGGGTGAGTTATTGATACAGCCGGGTGGAGGAGTACGCCAACCTTGTTCCCAGGAAGTTCTGCAGCAAGAGCTCCGGTATCTTACTATGCGCGGGAATGAGGTTTTTAAGCATGCTGTTAAGTGCATGGGGGATGCAGCCGTAGAGGTTATAAAAAAAGCGGGATTGCAAAAGGAAGATATAGATCATTTGATTCCCCATCAGGCCAATGCTAGGATCATTGATGCTACCGGCCGTAGGGTCAAACTTGATAAAGAAAAAGTTATTTCAATTATTCACAAATATGGGAATGTTTCGGTTGCTACTATCCCCATTGCCCTTCATGAGATAAAAGAAAGCGGCAGGCTAAAGCCTGAAGATATCATCGTAATGGTAGCTTTTGGAGCTGGCTTTACTTGGGGAGCAGTGACTTATAAATGGTGATCTGGAAATAGTAAATAGAAGTCATTTTATAAGCTAAAATTGTTGCAATTTTAGATTATATATCCTATAATAATTATAGTATTTATAGTAACCTTTTGAAGAGGATAGCCTCTTTTTTTTAAAATAGCAGGAGATGAATATGAAGAGAACAACTAAAGCATTAACCATTTTGAGCTTGGGAATTTTGGCAGTTATATTTACTTTCAATTTTCTTATTGCGAGGCTTGATGATCAAGCTGCTCCGGAGTTTACTCTAATTGCTTTAGACGGCACAGAGGTGACTCTAACGGATTTTGAAGGCAAAGTTTTATTTCTCAATTTCTGGGCGACCTGGTGCCCCCCCTGCCGGCAGGAGATTCCGGGGTTTCTGGAAATATATGACAAATATAAAGACAAAGGTATGGAAATATTGGGTGTGTCCCTTGATCGTCAGGGTACGGATGTAGTTAAGGCATTTGCTAAAAAAATGAAGATAAGCTATTCCTTGGCTATGGCCAACAATGAGATTATGCAGGCTTATCAACCCGGTCAGTATATCCCTGCCACCATAATAATCGATAGGGAAGGCAATATACACAATAAACATGTAGGATATATGGAAAAAACCCAAGTAGAAAAAATGTTTTTAGAATTAAAGTAACGTGGTGTTCCCTTCTTTATTGCTTAACTAGCCTCCCGCCAAGAATAAGCGCTTTTTCGTTAAGCGGTATTAGATGGTGATGACGCTCGGGCAGGGTTTCTTTTAGTGCAAGCAGCACGGATTCTTTTTTAACTAAATCATTATTAATTTGAAGCAGGGCCCCTAATACAACCATGTTCATGACTTTTATATTTTTCAGCTCTTCAGCTGCTATTTTAAGAGCTGGTATTCCATAAGTTTTGATGTCTTTCCGCTTCGGTTTTTCTTTAATAGTACTGCTTTCCCAAATAAGTATGCCGTTCTGTTTGACATTAGATTCGAATTTGTGTAATGAAGGTAGATTTAGGACAACTGCCATGTCATATTCATTGACGATGGGAGAAGATATTTCTTTATCACTGATATTTACCATGCAGTTAGCAGTGCCGCCCCTCATCTCTGGTCCGTAAGACGGCATCCAACTGACGTTTTTTCCTTCTTTCATGGCTGCATAAGCCAGGATGGTCCCCATGGAAAGTACTCCTTGACCTCCGAATCCGGCAAAAACCATTTCCTCTAACATCTATACCTCCTCAGGCTTTTTAAAGACACCTAATGGAAAATAGGGGAACGCTTTTTCTTTGAGCCATTCCAAAGATTCCTCCGGGGTGCATTTCCAACCAGAGGGGCAATTAGAGGCTACTTCGATAAATGTACTCCCCAGACCCTGCATCTGGTATTCAAAGGCCTTCTTAATAGCCCGTTTGGCTTTTCTGGCATTAGCAGGAGTATTGCAGCTTACTCTTTCTACATAGGCTACAGAATCGAATTGTGAGACTATTTCGCACATCTTCAGGGGAAGGCCGGCTTTTTTTGGATCGCGTCCGTAAGGGGAGGTTGTGGTTTTCTGCCCTTCCAGAGTAGTGGGAGCCATCTGCCCGCCGGTCATTCCATATATACCGTTGTTAATGAAGATGAAGGTGAAGTTTTCCCCCCGGTTACAGGCATGGATGGTCTCAGCAATACCGATTGCAGCCAGGTCTCCATCCCCCTGGTATGAAAAGACGATCTTGTCCGGATGCATCCGTTTAATCCCGGTTGCGACTGCAGCTGCTCTGCCGTGGGCCGCCTCCTGCATGTCCACGTCCATATAGTCATAAGCAAAAACTGAGCATCCCACCGGGCATACTCCGATGATTTTTTCTTGGATGCCTAATTCTTCAACTACTTCCATCATCAGCTTATGTGTTGTCGCATGAAAACAGCCCGGGCAGTAGTGCATGCGTTTTTCACGTAATGTTTTAGGTTTTTGATATATGAGTTTATACCCTTCCTTCATGATCGGCTCCTTGCTTGCACGGCAGTTAATATTTCCTTTGGTGTGGGGATTATTCCACCCATGCGCCCGTAAAAATAAACAGGTTTTTTTCCGTTGACTGCCAGTTTGACATCCTCTACCATCTGACCGGCATTCATCTCTATTGAGATGAAAAAATTCACCTGCTTGCGTGCGGCAATGTCTGCAATTTTATTAGCTGGGAAAGGCCATACAGTTATCGGCCTGAACAGTCCCACTTTTAAGCCTGCTTCCCGGGCCATGTCAACTGATTTCTTGGAAATACGCGAACTAAGCCCAAAGGAAACTATGATTATTTTGGCATCGTCTGTTTTATATTCTTCAAAGCGGACTTCATTTTCCTCAATCTTTTTAAATTTTGCCTGCAGTTCAATGTTTTTTTCTTCCATCTCTTCGGGCTGGATATAGAGCGAGGTGAGATAATTTCTTTCCTGTCCCGGCTTTTTTCCTGTTGTAGCCCAGGGTTTGTCAGGTTTATATTCGATCGGGTCGGGAAGCTGAACTTTTTCCATCATCTGCCCGATTGCTCCGTCTGAAAGGAGCATAGCCGGTGAACGGTATTTATCGGCCAGTTCAAATCCTAGATAAACATGGTCGACCATTTCCTGGACTGAATTTGGCGCCAGGACGATCAGATGATAATCGCCATGGCCGCCTCCCTTAGTAGCTTGAAAATAGTCGCTTTGGCTGGGTTGAATAGTACCTAGTCCGGGGCCGCCGCGTACAATATTTGCAAACAGGCAGGGGATCTGGGCACAGGCGATATAAGATATGCCTTCTTGCATAAGAGAAAAACCCGGCGATGAAGTCGTAGTCATTACTCTGGCACCGGCACCTCCGGCTCCATACAGCATATTCACGGCAGCCACTTCACTTTCTGCCTGAAGAAGAACATAGTTGTGTTTTGGCTCTTCCCGGGCCAGATATTCAACCACTTCCGACTGAGGAGTGATCGGATAACCAAAATAGCCCTGCAAGCCTGCCCGAATAGCGGCTTCAGCCAGAGCTTCATTTCCTTTCATTAATTTTATTTCACCCATTGCTTTTCTATTCCTTATATTAACTTGCTTTTTTATACACTGTTATTGCTGCATCCGGACAGATAACGGCACAGTTTTGGCATGCGATACAATTGTCCTCGTCTGTCATATAAGCATAGTGCAGCCCGTAACTATTGGTCTCGGATGTCTTTAAAGCGAGACAATCTGTAGGACAGTTTATCACACAGAGGCCGCATCCTTTACAGCCTTCCACAGAAATCTCAACATATCCTTTTGCCGGCATTGTGTTCTCCTATTTAATCCTAAAGCTCAAATTTAAGCACTCTGTGCGAGTGGCATTGAATGTTTACAGCCGCTGGCATTGAGGCAATATGGCACGGGAAAGCTTCCACATGCACTGCCAGGGCTGTACATCTCCCGCCCATACCCTGGGGACCGATTCCCAGGTTATTGATGCGTTCTAGCAGTCTTTTTTCCATATCTTCATAGAAAGGATCTGGATTGTGCGAGCCGAGAGGCTTGCGCAGCAGCGCTTTTTTTGCTAAAAGAGCGGAATATTCAAAGCTTCCGCCAACGCCAACACCTACGATAATAGGCGGGCAAGGGTTGGAGCCTGCGGTATCAACTACTTCCACTACGAAATCCTCTAAACCTTCCTTTCCTGCAGCAGGAGCAAACATTCTGACCTGGCTCATGTTTTCCGCACCGCCTCCTTTGGCAATAAAGGTGACTTTAAAAGTATCGCCTGGCTCAAGTTCCCAGTGGATAAAGATTGGAGTGTTATCTCCGGTATTTTTCCGGCGGATGGGGTCTTCGACAACGGATTTGCGCAAGTAGCCTTCTTTATATCCGATGCGGACACCTTCTTCGAAGGCTTCTTTCAGGCTGCCCAGCCCATCCTCTTTATTAAGTTTTACATCTTCACCCAGTTCGACAAAGAATATAGCCAGGCCTGTATCCTGGCAGAGCCCTAATTTGTCTTTTTTTGCGATGTCTGAATTTTTCAGGATCTGCTCAAAAACAGCTTTACCGGCTGGAGATTCTTCTTTAGCCTGCATTTCTTTGATTACTTTCAGAACATCGTCCTGGAGTTCAAAATTAGCCTTCTGTACCATGTCTTTTACTTTATCTCTGACTTCAGATAAATTAATAGTTTTCATATAATGCCTCCAAGTAGAATATTATAGATATAAAGTAATTCTGGCATGAATTATCAGTTTAAGATTCTTTGCGAACACTGTCAAGAAAAAATCAGAATAAAGGGGCAGCATAGGTTTTATTTTCCTAATTATGAGAAAAATATAATTCTCTAGCGTCTTTAGTATAGCAGGAGGAGAAATGAAAAAATATTACAACTTCGAAAACCTCGAATGCTGGAGGCAGGCCCGTGACTTGGCAGTTGATATTCACCGCTTTTCATCAGAAGAGAATTTAAATGGAGATCATGTTATGAGCGAACAGCTCTGCAGGTCTGCTATTTCTGTTATGTCGAATATTGCAGAGGGGAAAACCAGAGGAAGCGATCAAGACTTTATTAAACATCTACAAAATGCAAAAGCATCAGCTGCGGCATTACATTCAAACTTGATAATTTCCCGCGAGATAGGCTATCTGGCTGAAGGAGATTTTATAGATTATCAGGATAGGACAAATCGTATTTCAGCCTTAATAGGCGGGCTGATAAATGCGATAATAAAGAATAAGGAAGGTAAAAAAACCTCCGGAGTCTGTCCCTAAAGCAAAAAAACTCAGGGATTGTCCCTTTATAACCTTACCCACCCAGATTCAAGGCCATTAGCTTTATCTCTGTCATCTCTTCTATGGCGTATTTCAGTCCTTCGCGACCGAAGCCTGATTCTTTGACTCCGCCGTATGGCATATGGTCGATACGGAAAGTGGGGATGTCATTGACTATCACTCCTCCTACATCAAGTTCCTCAAAAGCCATAAAGGCCTTATTTATATCCCGGGTAAATACTCCGGCCTGCAGCCCGTATATGGAATTATTGACCTCCCGGATAGCTTCCTTATAATCACTATATTTATGTATCACTGCAACCGGTGCAAATGCTTCAAGCCAGGAAATACGAAGCTTTGGGTCAACGTTTTCGAGTACTGTCGGCTCAAACATAAGGCCCTCTCTTTTTCCTCCCCATAAAATTCTGGCTCCATTGTCCACAGCTTCCTCTATCCATTCTTCAGTTTGAGCGGCTGCTTCCCGGTTGATCAGGGGCCCTATGTCAGTGTCTTCCTCCAGAGGGTCTCCCATTTTTAGGCGTTTAACTGCCGCGATAAAATCATCCAAAAAATGGTTATATATCTTTTCGTGCAGAAAAATTCTCTGAATGGAAATACACACTTGCCCAGAATAAGCAAAAGACCCAAGCACAGAACGCTTTACAGCAAATTCAAGGTCTGCATCAGGTTCTATAATAACAGCTGCATTGCCTCCCAATTCCAGAGTAACGATCTTCTTATTAGCTTTCTTTTTCAGGTCCCATCCTATATCAGGGCTGCCTGTAAAGGTTATCATCTTGACTCGCTGATCCTTGATCAAAGCATCTGCAGCTTTATATCCGCAAGGCACAGCATTAAATCCACCGGCAGGATATCCGCTTTCCCTTATGATATCAGCCAGCAGCAGAGTAGTTTGTGCTACTTGGGATGCGGGTCGAGCAATGAATGTGTTTCCCGCAGCCAGAGCAGGGGCTACTTTGTGGGCCACAAGATTAAGGGGGAAATTAAAAGGTGTGATCCCGGCGATAACCCCGATAGGGAAGTGCCGGACCAGCCCCCAGTGCTTTTTAGTCTGAGGACTCAAGTCAAGAGGAATGACCTCCCCATTTATGCGTTTGGCTTCCTCTGCTGCGATTTTAAAAGTGTTTACACCGCGTGAGACCTCAACCCGTGCAGATTTAAGCGGCTTTCCGGAAGAAAGCACAATGGATTCTGCAAGTTCGTCACTTCTGCGGCTGATGTCTAAGGATATTTTTTCCAGCGTCTGAGAGCGTTCGTGGCTGGAAAGTTTTTTCGTCTTAGTAAAAGCTTTGTAGGCATCTCCTATTGCTTTTTCTACTTGGGATTTTCCGGCAAAATGGACTTTTGCCACAGTTTTTCCGCTTAAAGGCGATTTGATGTCACGGATTTCGGCACCTTCTTCCCAGTTCCCGTTTATTAGAAGTTTATATTCTTTCATTTCTTCTCCTTTAAAGCCAAGGGGCTGTCTCCAAAATGGAGATACTTTTGTGTATATAATAAATTTCCTCTCAAGGCAAGGCGAGAAAGAGAAAAATGTTTCACGGTTAAATTGTTAAAACCAGTAAATAGTAAATGGTAAATAGTAAAATCAACTGCTATTTTCCATTTTCCCTTTTTTTCAGCAGTATGTCAGTATGGCAGTAAGATTTTAACCATTTTCCATTTGCTATTTTTCGCTTTTCCTGTCCTTGTATTTACCCCCCCATAGGAGTAAAATATTTTTTTAAATAAGAATAAATAAAAAGGACGATTATGACTCAAATTAAAGAAGCCAGGAAAGGCAATGTGACCCCTGCTCTCAAACAGGTCGCAGCAGAAGAAAGTCTTGCAGAAGAAGAAGTAGGGGAACTTGTAGCATCAGGCAGAGCTGTTATTCCTCTTAACTCTTGCCGGGCTGCGATCCATCCTGTAGGTATAGGAGAAAAACTCCGCACCAAGGTCAATGTCAATATCGGAAGTTCCGAGGACTTCCCTAAAGTCGAAATTGAGCTCAAAAAAGCGGAAATGGCCTTAAAATATAAAACCGATACCATAATGGACCTCAGTACAGGAGGAGACATAAACGATATACGCCGCCAAATCCTGGATAAAGCCCGAATTCCTCTAGGTACAGTGCCTCTCTACCAGGCAGCGATAAAAGCTATTGCTGAGCATGGAACGATTGTAGAAATGACAGAAGAGGATATATTTTCGGTCATAGAGCAGCAAGCACAGGAAGGAGTGGATTTTATGACTGTCCATGCCGGCCTTACCTCTAAAGCCATAGGCCGGCTCCAAAACCAGGGTCGAGTGGCTGATGTAGTCTCCCGCGGCGGTTCTTTCCACTTAGCCTGTATCCTGCATACCGGAGAGGAAAATCCGCTTTATGCTCAGTTTGACCGCCTCCTGGAAATCGCCCGTAAATATGATATCACTCTCAGCTTAGGTGATGGCCTCAGGCCGGGTGCGACCGCCGATGCCACTGACAGGCCTCAGATTGAGGAACTGCTCACCCTTGGTGAACTTGTTAAGCGAGCCTGGGATGCTGATGTCCAGGTCATGGTCGAAGGACCTGGTCATGTTCCGCTTGACCAAATCGAAATGAATATCAAACTCCAGAAGCGGCTCTGCCAGGGTGCACCTTTCTATGTGCTGGGCCCGCTCGTAACCGACATAGCAGCCGGATATGACCATATCGTATCTGCTATTGGCGGGGCAATAGCTGCTGCTGCCGGAGCTGATTTTCTCTGCTATGTGACCCCGGCTGAACATCTTGGTCTTCCCTCGGTAGATGATGTGCGCGAAGGCACTATTGCCTCTCGTATTGCTGCTCATGCCGCTGATATTGTTAAGGGAGTAAAAGGAGCGGCAGAACGCGACCTTAAGCTTTCTAAAGCACGCAAAAATCTGGACTGGGAGGCTCAGGAAAAACTTGTCCTTGACCCGCATAAATTTAGGGAAATACGGAATAAACGCCGGACAGAATCAGAAGCCTGTTCTATGTGTGGTGATTTCTGCGCTCTGCGTATAGTTGCAGATTTTCTGAACCCTAAGGGAAAGGCTGATGAATGACAAAACCTTTTAGTCGACTCCTTTTCGGAACCGCCGGGGTTCCTAGATCAACTCCCGGGACCTCTACTTGCGAAGGTATTAGCCGTGTATCCGAGCTTAAACTTGACTGTCTAGAAGTAGAATATGTCAAGGGAGTAAAGATGGGCCTGGACACAGCCCGTTTAGTCCGTAAAGAGGCTGAAAAACATAAGATCACTCTTAGCGTACATGCTCCCTATTATGTAAGCTTGAATTCGCCCCGCGAGGGTGTCCGCATGATGAGTCAGAAGCACCTGCTGAGCTCGGCCCGGCTTGCAAGTGAGATGGGGGCGCGCTGTGTTGTGTTTCATCCCGGTTATTATGGAATTAATAAACCGGAAGAGGCATTTGAGACTATCCGCAAAGGCATAAGCGAAGTCGTCTCTATCCTACGCTCTGAACGCAACCCTGTAATAATGCGGGCAGAGACCATGGGAAAACGCACCCAGTTCGGTTCGCTTGAAGAGATTCTGTTTCTTTGCCAAGACGTAGAAGGGCTGCAGCCCTGTATTGATTTTTCCCATCTTTACGCCCGCAAAGGCGAGGCCAATACCTATCTGCATTTCTATCGCATTCTTACCAAAATCGCCAAAAAGTTGGGGGACGAAGCCCTGCAAAATATGCATATTCATATCTCTGGTTCTTTGTTTGGTGATAAGGGAGAAATTAAGCATTTAAATTTGGCTGAGACTGATTTCCGCTATGATGAATGGGTGCAGGCGCTTAAGGATTTTTCTGTCAAAGGTATGGTTATAAGCGAAAGCCCGGACCAGGAAACAGACGCTATAATGCTGAAAAAGCTGTATTATGGGTAATTTCATTTTCCATTTACTATTTACTATTTTCTAAGTATCATATATATCGATATTATTTATGAATACAGCAGAATAACCTTATGCGCCTGTAGCTCAGTGGATAGAGTGTCGGTCTCCGGAACCGAAGGTCGCAGGTTCGAATCCTGCCAGGCGCGCTAGCTTTTTACCGCTTTAGTAAAAATTGTTCCGGTCATTTAATATTCATAATCCTAGATTATACACGAATCGAGGTTGCTGTCGATGCGATACACAATGGGTGAAGCTGTGGACTCTACCGAAAGACTTTTTCTGATGAAATTCTGGTATGGCTGAGGCGACATTGAAGATTTAGCCTTCTGAGAGCGATTTATTTTGCTCTGTAAGCTGCTATATCAAAAAGAATACACAGAACAAAAGTATACTGTCAACGAGAAATCCATGGCAAAGAGAGACTATCAATGAGGATTCCGGAATAATGCAAATAATGAGTAGATTTCTACCTTAGGCCTAATGAGGTAGCAGATTATATCGCAGATATGTTTGGTGAGTATCAAATAGAGTGTGTCACATAGGACCGTCATGCAATCGCCTGGATAGCCTCAGACCTAGATGAGAGGGATATAAAGGAGATTTATCTATTTGACTCATGAAATGATTTCTTATATTATTATTAAGGAGTAAGAAAATGATTGCACTTGAAAAGGAATTCAATTTTTTTAAGCGTAACCAGAAAGAATTAGTAAAAAAATATAAAGGAAAGTTTATCGCCATTAAAGATGATAATATTCTGGGCGCATATAAAAGCCTGTCAGAAGCAGTTAAAGAAACTTCGAAACATGAAGATTTGGGAACTTTTTTGATTCAAGAATGTAAAGCATCAAATAAAGCATACACTCAAACATATCATTCAAGAGTACACTTTACCTCAAGGTAATATGCCACGAGCAAAGCCCCGCTCCTTCACTTTTAAGTCTCAGGGGCTTAAGAATACCCTAAATAGCCAGGTATTAATTTCCAATGCTATTAATCCTACATCTGAAAATGCCAACCCTAAAGATCACAATGTTAATAGATATAATGCTATATGGGCCACTGGGGCAATGGGTACAGTTATAACCCAAAAGGTAGTAGATGAGTGCGTCCTAAGCCCTACTGGTGTTGTCGAGGTACAAACAGCAGCTGGAAAAACTAAAGTGAACTCATATCTGGCACATGTTTGGCTTCCTAATAAGATTGTTGTCTCCGATGTGCAAGTAACCTTCGGGGAATTGGGTCGTGGTGTAGATGTGTTGATTGGGATGAATATCATAGGCAAGGGGGACTTTGCGGTTACAAATAAAGATGAAAAAACGGTATTTTCTTTTCGCATTCCATCTGTTGAACATATTGATTTTGTCAAGAATCCCTTTAAACCAAAGCCAACCAGGACTATTCCGGAAAAAAAGAAAGGGCGGCGCTGATGAAAAATCTGGTGAACAAGGGGTATTGCTGCTTAACCGATCTTGATTCCAGGAACTTATCGATCTCTGATTTTTGAAAGAGGACTTTACGTTCAAGTTTAATATAAGGAAAGGCGCTAAAAAAAATAAGGTCAGGAGCTGGCCTGGATACTGGTAAATCCCG
>JAUWNW010000175.1 GCA_030612445.1 Candidatus Aminicenantota bacterium | reverse complement strand
CCTCTACGTAGCTGCTCTCGGCCATCTATATTCGGACAATCCGGAAAGAGGCCTTTACAAGACTACAGACGGAGGAAAGACTTGGAATAAAGTGCTGAATGTAGCGGTGAAAGGCAAAAATATGGGAGTAGTCGACTGTGTTATGCACCCGGAAAACCCGGATATCCTCTATGCTGCTACATTTGACAAGGTCCGTAAGCCCCACACCTACAACCTGGGAGGACCGGGAAGCCGGATATACAAAACCACTGATGGTGGCAAGATCTGGAATAAACTCGGCGGCGGACTGCCAGAAGGTATGCTTGGCCGTATCGGCATCGATATTTATAAGAAAAACCCGAGCGTGCTATATACAACAATTGAAAATGCCAATAAAAAGAGTATGTCGGATGAGGAACGCTATCAGGAACTTATCGCTGACAAGTCCAGCCGCGGCATGATCGGAGGAGAAGTATACCGTTCGGATGATGATGGTCAGACCTGGAGAAAAGTATCCCCGGACGGCGAGAGTATAGGCGGCGCCCCTGCTTATTATTATGGACAGATCATTATCGATCCAAATGATGACAAAGTAGTACATGTATTAAGCGCTGCCTCCTGGGGCACATATGATGGCGGCGAAACCTGGAAAAGGCGGCCTCTTGGCTTTGGAGGCGACGACCACACACTCTGGATCGACCCCAGAGATTCCCAGCATATCTGGGTAGGATATGACCATGGACTTGGCATCACATATGACGGCGGTAAAAACTGGTATCACCCAGATAATCTGCCGCTGGCCCAACTCTATGCAGTAGGGATCGATAATTCCTATCCCTACCGGGTAGCCGGCGGATTACAAGACAACGGCTCCTTAATGGGACCCAGCACCAAACGCAGCGGAGATCCCATACACCTCGAGGACTGGAATGGGGTAGGCGGCGGAGATGGTATGTATAATGTCTTTGACTGGAAGACCAACCGCTACCTCTACAACGAATCCCAATTCGGCCCCATATCAAGAGTCGACCTTAAAACAGGCGAGAGAAAATCCATCGCCTACAGCCGAAAGGACCCCAAAATGCGCTGGAATTGGAATGCGCCCATTCTGGTATCCCCGCATAACAGCGATGTTATTTATCACTGCGGCAACAAAGTAGTCAAATCCCCGTTCCGGGGCGAATACTGGGAAGTCATCAGCCCGGACCTCACAACCAACAACCCGAAATACCTCACCACCGGAAAAGGCGGAGATGGAAACATCCAGTACTGTACTATCACCAGCTTTGATGAATCACCCCTGGTAGAAGGGCTGCTCTGGGTAGGAACCGACGACGGCAATGTGCAGATGACACGTGACAGCGGCAAAAAATGGACAAAACTCAATGCCAATATCACCGGAAATCCGGAATACTGGGTAAGCAGAGTAACTGCTTCTAATTTTGACCCAGGCACAGCTTATGTTTCCTATACAGGCTTTCGCAGAGATGATTTCAGGCCGTTTGTATATAAAACTACAGACTATGGAAAGACCTGGATTTCTATTGCCGCAAATCTACCCCATGAACCCATTAATGTTATCCGGGAACACCCTGCAAATCCCAACCTGCTTTTTGCCGGAACTGATTTCGGCGTTTATGTCTCAATAGATGGCGGAAAAAGCTGGTCGCAAATGAAAAACAACATGCCCATCCAGCCGGTGCATGACTTAAAGATCCATCCGCGCGAAAATGACTTGGTAGTAGCTACACATGGACGCGGGATCTGGATTGCAGACATCTCCCCCTTAGCCGAACTCTGCAGCAAAGTATTGGACCAGGACGTTTATCTTTTTAACATAGAAGCAAAGATCAAATGGGTAAACAACGATTCCTCAAATTCAAGCTCTGCCAATTTTCAGGGCGAAAGCGAGTCAAACGACGTAGCTGTTTATTATTTCCTCAAAAACAAGGCTGCCACAGATGTTAAAGTTTCTGTTTTTCAGGGAGGTATGCTCATAAATGAGATCAAAGGCTCTAAGGATGCAGGTATCAATAAAGTGCTCTGGAACATGAGTATTCGCAAAGAACGTTCAGAAGCTGAAAAGAAGCGGATGAAAACCATGCTGAAACGCTATGCTGATATGGGATATAGACCTAGAGGTGGACAATTTGATCTAAACTACGAATTCACCCCAGCCCCTGAAGGCACCTACACTGTAATATTGACAATAGGAGATAAAAAACTAAAAGGGAAAGCAACTATTCTGAAAGACTACTGGTATTAATAAGCCCAGCGGGGACAGTCACTTTAAGAAAGAGGGGCTGTCCCCTGAATTCTATCTCTTTACTTTTTATATTTATCAAACCAGGCCATAAGATACAGCTGTTGCAGGAGTCTGTGTGAGGGGCGGCGCCAACCGTGGAACTCATTCGGCATACGGACCAAGAGGGTCTCTTTTTTCAACTTTTTTAAAGCACGGTAGTATTCCTCGCTCTGGGACATCGGAGTCCTAAGGTCCGCCTCCCCTGTCATGACCATGGTAGGAGTAGTAACATTTTTTACATAATGTAAAGGAGAACGCACAGCATATTCCATGGGATCTTCCCAGGGATATTTTTTAAACTGCCTGTACCAGCTTGCTCCATCGGTATTGCCCACAAAGGAATGCCAATTTATTACCGGGCGCATAGATACGGCTGCTGTAAATCTATCGGTATGACCTACGATCCAGGCAGTAAGCACTCCGCCGCCGCTGCCGCCGCAGACAAATAGGTTGTCTGTATCAATGAAACCTTTGGCTATAGCAGTATCAACACCTGCCATCAGGTCATCCAGGTCTTTTCCCGGGTAGGAATACTAAATCCCATTGACAAAGTCCTGGCCATACCCGGTGCTGCCCCGTGGGTTCATAAAAAGAACTGCAAAACCTTTAGCGGCAAAATTCTGCCAAGCCCAGTTAAAACGCACAGAATACATGGCCCAGGGTCCGCCGTGGATCCAGAGCAGCAAAGGATACTTTTTGCCGGCTTCGAATTCAGCCGGTTTAATGAGCCATCCCTGCAGGTCAAGTCCGTCCGGAGATTTAAACCAGATCTCCTCAGCTTCTCCCAGTTTGACTCCGGCTAAGATGTCAGAATTCACATCAACCAGTTCTTTTATCTCACCTGGATTATTCAGGTTAAAGGTCACCAAATAGCCAGGCCGGTAAAAAGTGGAAAGCGTGGTGGCTATCTGGCCGCTGGCTGCAATCGAGAGTCCGGACAAATAATGGTTGCCTTTGGTTATTTTTGATATTTTTCCTTTTAAGGGCATAAAATAGAGGTTGGACACTCCCTTTTCCTGCATCAGGTAATAGATGCCTGAGTTGTCTGCAGCCCAGGTAATACTTGAGGGAGAGTTAGGGAGCTTTCCGGCTAGGAGACGTTTTTTTTCTCCGTTTGAGTTCATAAGATAGAGGCTTGAGAGGGTGCTGGTAAAGTTTTTATCATCATATCCTGTATAAGCGATCCATTTTCCGTTGGGAGAGATACGGGCGCCCCGATCCGGGCCCTTGCGCTCTGTCAGAGTTTTGATCTCTAAGGTATCAAGGTCAATAGAATATATTTCGGAATCACCCCTTAGATATTCGGCCTCAGGTTTGCGAATAGCGCTGAAATAGATCTTTTTACCATCCGCCGACCACTGGGGATCTGAGTGGGAATAATCACCTGATGTTAACTGCCGGGGAGTCCCGCCTAACTCAGCATCGATCACATAGATATGGCTGTATCCCTTAGGCACAGGGCCGCGGCCGTCTCTGGCCCAGCTTAAGCGGTCAACTAGCACAGCTCCTTTTGCCCACTTGGCGCCTTTGGGCTGCTTGAGCATCTTAACCGGCAAAATCGGCTTGGTATCAGGAACAAATGATGTAAATGCCAGCCATTTTCCATCAGGCGACCATTTTAATCCTCCCGGAGTGCGCTCTACATGAGTAAGCTGGGCTACTTCCCTGGTATCCAGCCACATCACATGAACCTGGGTGGTTTTGTCACGGTCTGAGAGAAAGGCTATCTTTTTACCATCAGGAGACCAGGCTGGAGAAGAGTCCTTCCAATTGCCGTGGGTAAGCTCGCGGGCGCGGGTGCCATCGATATCTACAAGCCAGAGGTTGCTGCGGTAACGATCATTTATCTTGTCAACCCAGCTGCGGGAAAAAAGTATGTGCTTGCCATCGGGAGAAATATCTGCACTGCTGATCGACTCCATCTCCATAAAAGTTTCCTTGCAAAGAAGTTTTGGGTTATCTTCAGCAAAGGTACCAGGAGCAAGTCCGGCAAATAAAATTAGAAAAAATGCCATTAATAAAGAAACATATTTTTTTTTCATTCTTTCCTCCTTTTAGGAATTATTTAAGTTAAGATACATTGATTTTAATTTATAAAATTAATGACTTAAAAACAAATGTTTTTTTTAACTGTCTCTTCTTTGCCTAATTGTCAGTAAAATGAGATACTAGAATAAATATTGAATCCTGTTTAAAGGGAGATGAATAATGTCAGGATTAAAGACTATTCTAATCACCTCGTTTTGTTTGTTAGTAATTGCAATTTTTTCCTTAAGTAAAAATGTGGATAAACAAAAAGTCAGCATCGTGCTACAGCCTTTTTCGGGAAGCCGCAGCGGTCAAGAATTATCCCCCGGCCCGGAACTTATGTACAAAGAAGCAGTAAAAGTATTGGCAGAAGCAGGAATCGAACAAACCTCAAAAGAAATTATCAAGCTTACTCCGGAAGAGGAAAAAGCATGGCATCGACTATGACTCTGATTAAGGGGGCTATGAAGGGATTAAAAGAGCGGTAAAATGGGGGAACTACATTTTAATTAAAGCTTGCCGCAGGGCGTTTCGCCAGCCTACCAGAAGAGAATTGCGGGTATCTTCGGCCATTGCGGTATTGAATTCTTTTTCTATTGATCTAATCCCCTCCAGCTCTTTACTGTCTTCCCAGACTCCGGGTTTAAGCCCGGCCATATAAGCCACGCCCAAGGAAGTCGACTCTATATTTTTGGGACGGGTCACGGGGCTGCCGAGGATGTCAGCCTGGAACTGCATGAGAAAATCATTAGCTGCGGCTCCCCCATCTACAGCCAAATTCTTAATACAAAAGCCCGACTCTTCCTCCATCGCCTTAAGCACATCATATGTCTGATAAGCCATTG
>JAUWNW010000084.1 GCA_030612445.1 Candidatus Aminicenantota bacterium | reverse complement strand
TTGTCATCACCGCCGATGCGGGAGCCGTCATAGATGCCGAATCCCAAGCCGACTTCATGCATGGCACAGCCTCCGATATATATGTCCGGACCCAGAGTCTCGCGCAATGCTTTCTGAGCGTCAAGATATAAATCCCGGCTTTTTCTATTAGGGTCAAAGGCGTTTTCCTTGTTCTTTTCATAATAATCCATCCAGGTTCCCCAACCTGCATCCTTGATATATTTAAGCCCCCAGTCCTTTTTAAGCACTGTGAACATAGGTTTTAGATGCTTCTCAATAACCTCAGGATTGGAGTAATCGAGCCTCACAACGGTTTTATCAGCAGTACAGCAGGCCCCGGAAAGTTCACCGTTTTTATCTTTGAGGTAAAAATTTTCCGGGTATTTAGCCGCACATTCAGCTTTGGCATAATTTGAGCCATATATATTGACCCAGAGGGCAGGTTTTAGGCCCTTACTGCTGATATATTCAAAGAGCCACTTTCCGCCGTGGGGGAATGTTTTTTTTGTCCAGTCCAGGTAATTGGCATCCTCGCCCCGGGTAAAGCAGGCGTCCAGCTGGATATATTCCAAGCCGTAAGGCTTTAAGTGTTCTGCCAGGGCATCGGTTTCTTTCATTACATCTTCTTCTGTTGTTCCCATATAATAACAGTACCAGCTGCTCCAGGCGATGGGTGCATTTTTAAAGCGTTGAGGTATTGGTTTGTAAAATTTGAGTCCCAAAACATTTATATAATAATCTGGCATTAGGGTAACAGCTGATTCACCTGTAACTGGAATTGTAACTTCCATTAAATCCTGATCTGAGGGGCTACGTTTGAGTTTGCTTGCTTTAGGAAACCGGATCATTGTATCAGTGTTACGGTCGAAGAGGCAGTAGATATTTGCGGCTGTAACCTGTCCCAGGGAGGTGTACATTATATCGTTATCCTGATTCTCTGTGCGGGCCGGGATACGGTCTTTAGAAGCGGGGGCGGTGCCCTGAATATATGTATTTTCTGCTGTGCAGGTTATATTAAGGGCATCCTCATCTACAGTTAGGGTCCAGGTCGACTCTTTTTCTCCCTGGGCGGATATTGTCAGAGTATCTACTTTTGATTTTACGGACCAATCTGAAAAAGCTGTTAGTTTGTCATTTTGGAAATAAAATAACTTTGCTTCTTTTAAGAGAATTCCTAGGTCAGCGTGATTTATAGTCAGGGTCTCTTGGGAAGTATCGGCTTCGATGTGCCATTTATTCACATCTAAGACCGGTGCAGAAGAGCACCCTATAAAATAAAGACAAATTAAGGCGATTAGACTTGAGGTTATGTATTTTTTTTGAGATAAAATTTTTCCTGACATTATTTCCTCCTTTTAATAATCAAGGTTAGTTGCTTTCCTCATTAAGATTATATTTTTAGCTAAATAATTGCAAGTAGCGTAAGGGATAATTTGCTCCCTATTTTTTTCTGTGATATAAAATCTATGGTACAAAAATAATAATCCGCAAGGAGGTTTATTGTGAGAAAACATATTTTATTGTTCTTATTGATATGTCTGGCTGCTGTTATGACTTATAACTGCACCAGTAAACCGGAAAATCAGGAAAAAGGTGAAACAAAAATGGAGATAAATAAAGAACTATTTGGGAAAAAGCAGGGAGAAGATGTCTTTTTGTATACTCTTTCAAATACTAAAGGGATGCAAGTTAAAATAATCACTCTGGGAGGGATTGTTACGTCTTTAAGCGTACCTGATAGAAACGGCGATTTTGAGGATATTGTCTTGGGATTTGATAATTTACAAGGGTATATAGATGAAAACCCATATTTTGGTGCTCTTATAGGCAGGTATGGAAATAGGATTGCAAAGGGGCACTTTGTGCTGGATGGAAGGGAATACCAGCTTGCCACTAATGATGGGAATAATCATCTTCATGGTGGAGATACGGGTTTTGATAAAGTTATCTGGGAAGCAGAGGAAATCAGGGGAGAAGGTCTTGTGGGGATAAAGCTTTCCTATCTTAGTAAAGATATGGAGGAAGGATATCCTGGAAATCTTTCTGCAACAGTGGCATATTCTCTGACTGAAGAAAATGAGCTGAAAATTTATTATGAGGCTGAAACCGATAAAGCTACACCAGTCAATCTTACTCATCACAGTTATTTTAACCTGACCGCCTGTAGAGAGGATGTGTTGAATCATGAAGTTACAATTTTTGCTGACAAATACACTGCGGCTGATGAGGAGCTTATCCCATATGGAGAGTTAAAGGATGTAAAAGGGACTCCCATGGACTTTTTAGGCCCCCATACTATCGGCTCCCGGATTGCCGCTGTAACCGGTGGGTATGACCTTAATTATGTACTCAATAGCACAGAGGGGGATATGAGTCTTGCTGCCCGTGTTTATGAACCTAAAAGCGGTAGGATGATGGAAGTCTATACTACTGAACCTGGACTGCAGTTTTATACAGGAAATTTCTTAGACGGAACTCTTACCGGGAAGGAGGGAAAGGTCTATAAAAAACATTTCGGATTCTGTATGGAAACCCAGCATTTTCCGGACTCACCTAATCAACCTTCTTTTCCATCAACAATTCTACGTCCGGGTGAAAAATATACTCATTCTATGAGCTATAAATTTTTACAGGGGTCGCAGCCTGCTGCTCGCTAACCTGGATTATTCATAACAAATAAAAAATCACCCCTCAATTCATCTCAAAAGGCTATTGATTGAAGTGTTTTTAATTTGCCATAATATAAAAGCTAATATGTATATATAGAATTATTTATGAGCCTGATTTTTTTTATGAATAAGTCAGGTGAGCTGACTAAGCATGAATTAAAGGGAATTAGTAAAATGAATGAAGAAAATAATCAAAAAACCCAGCTTTTAGAAGACCTTGATGAAGTCCGTAATAGGATCTCTGAACTGGAAGAATCAGAACAGAAACACAGCCAGGCGGAAAATGAGTTGCGAAGAGATTTGGATCAATACCGACATTCAGTCGATGATGCCCCGATAGGAGTTTATATTTTAGATGTTCAGGGGCGGATCAAGTATATAAATTCATTTTTACTTAAAAAGTTCAATGTTCCCTCTATTGAGGTAGTCCTGGAAACAGAGGCAATGAGTTTCCCTCCCCTTGCTGATGCTGAGGTTTCCGAGCAGATAAGGAAATGCCTTGAGGAGTTGAAGCAGACAGTTTGTGAGTACACGTTCCAGGATAATTCCGGAAAAGAAGCCTGGCTGCGCCAGTATATAAATCCAATTATTAATAAAGACGGCTCCATAAATGGAGTCTTCGGAATTGTCGAGGATATTAGTGATAATAAAAATCAGAAGAATGACTTGAGCCGTAAGCTTGGATTGGAAAAAAGCATGCGTAAAGTATTATCCGAGATCGTGGGGGTTTTTGATATAGATAAGGCAATTAATACTGCTCTAGCTCAGTTAGGAGAAATATCAGGAGTTGACAGGACATATCTCTATCTTATTTATGAAAACGATACTAAGGTCGACAATTCTCATGAATGGTGTGCAAAAGATATACCCCCTCAAATTGAAAATCTTCAGAATCTCTCTGTAAATGATTTTTCCTGGTGGAAAGAAAAACTTTACAATAATGAACTCGTCAGGGTCACTGACTTAGAGGAGATGCCGGAAGAAGCAGAAGCAGAAAAAGATTTCATCGGGAAACAGGGAGTAAAATCTTATCTATTAGCTCCCGTCTGGATTAAAGATAAACTTGCTGGTTTTATGGGTTATAGTGTGATCTCCGAGATTAAGGAGTGGGAAGAAAAGGATATGCTTCTGCTGCAAACTATAAGTGACATTGTTGGAGGTTTTTTAGAGAGAAAAAGACTTAATGCTGTTAACCGGCAGAGGGAGGAAAGATACACTAGGCTTGCCCAAGCCAGTTTTGAAGGGATATTCCTTATTGATAAAGGGGAAATTGTTGATACAAACCATATGGCAACTATGCTCTTGGGATATAAGCCATCTGAATTTCTAAAAAGAGAGATTACAGATTTTATTGATGAGAAAGATAAAGACTTAGTGCGAAAAGAACTGGAGAAAGGAAGCTCCCGGCCTTTTAACTCAGCAGCTAAGAAGAAAGATGGAGCCTTGATCCCTGTAGAGGTTCAAGCAAAGAGCATTCCTTTTAAGGAGGTGCCGCTTCTTATCGTCTCAGTTCGTAATCTTTCTGGGCAGCAGGAAAGCAAAAAAGAAAAATGGAATAACATGGCGGATTTGAAAAATTCTTATGAGGGAATGATTAAGGCACTGGCTTCGGCTGTAGCTTTGCGGGATCCATTTGCAGCTGGCCATGAAAAAGGTGTAGCTAGGCTAGCCTGTGCTATTGCAAAAAAAATGGGACTATCGGATAACAGGATCGAAGGCATCAGGATAGCTGCTTTAGTCCATGATGTGGGAAAGATCGGGATTCCCTTAGAAATATTAAGTAAGCCCACGGAGTTAACAGAAGCAGAGCTTATGATCATAAAAGACCACCCCAAGACCGGCTATGAAATGTTGAAGGATATTGAATTTCCCTGGCCGGTAGCAAAAACCGTTATACAGCATCATGAAAGATTAGATGGATCTGGTTATCCTGAAGGAAGTTCAGGAGGAGAAATTATCCTGGAGGCAAGGATCCTGGGAGTTGCTGATACGATTGAAGCTTTCCTCGTTAAACGTTCTTATCGTTCGGAAAAAGGGCTCGAAAGTATTATTGAAGAAATCTCAAAGAATAAAGGAAAGCTTTATGACACTCAGGTTGCCAAAGCCGCCCTTTCTGTTATTACAGCCGCGGAATTTAGCCTAAACAATTTATGAAAATAGAAAAACAATATTAGACACAGATTGGCGCGGATAAGACACGGATAAAAGCCTAATGTTGATTTCTTTTTCCAATAGATTGGCAAAACAAATCAACCCTTCATCACTTCGCCTCGCGAAGTAAGTTGAACTAAAGGTTTACATTTTGAGCTTTGCCCAAAACTAAAAAGAGCTTTTTGTTTTTTGGATGCAAGCTAAAAAATAAAAAGCTTCTTAGTTTTATCCGTGTCCATCCGCGTCTAATAAATATTTTTAGTTCTAATTTATTCTGTAAAAACCTGCTGGAGGATTTCGACTAAATTTAAGGCAAATTCTATCTCAGTCAGGGGAATATTTTTTTCAGCGGCAATATCAGTAAAACGTCCATCTTTATTGCTGTCATTGGTTACAATAAGATAGTCGGTAAAAGGAGCTACGGCATCGATCATCTTCTCATTGTCGCTGCCCTGGGCCCCTCTTTTAGATACACCTCCTACATGAACGCCAATAATAAATATTTCATTATCTTTACAATAATCAATTATCTTTTTCAGCCGGTTGACTTCATCATTAACTGTGAGCCCTGACGCACCCATACCTTTTAAACTGGCGCCGATTGCGATTATCATGGTTTTATAGGGAGTGCCGGCAGGAAATTTCTCCAGGTCAGAATGAACTTCGCTATGGAATCCTTCGCCTGATTCTTTTCCGGCTAGTCCCACCCCTGCGCTCAATATTTCGATATCCGGGACATCGCAGTAGTCATATTTGATCTCAGCTTCCTCGCAGACAATGTTTACTGTGGTTACATCCGGACTCTGACCGGCTGAGGTCGTCAATATTGGATACTTTGCTTTGGGGATTTCTTCCGCCCCCACAGGTAAAGCCAAATAAAGAATAAAACCGCATGTGATCACTGTATAAAAGGCAGTTCTAGTTATTTTTTTCATAGCATAAATTCTCCTTTTTATCTCTAACCGGGATTATTTTTTCTTTTCTCTCGGTTTTAAATTGTGGAATCTGATCATTTCTTTAAGCCACCACTCAGGATAGGGAAGGTTTGCTTTTTTTCTGCTTATTTTATTGTAAATGCTTAATCCCCGGTATTTGACAAGAAGGTCGTCACCAAGTTTCCACCAGGCATTAACCACACTGTTTGCATGAGAGTTGGAAAAGTCGGTAAGAAATTCCACTGCTTTAGCTGGATCTTTTTTGTAAAGATCAAGGGCAAGAGCATCGATAGCAGGGATTCGTTCTATTGTTCTGGATTCCCATTTTTCTTGGGCTTTTTTTACATCTTGGATAGCATGGGAGTAGGCGACTTGAGTGTGGAAATCTACATAGTCAAAGGCCCAGCGTGAGGATTTGCGGTTGAATTCCCAATGGTCACCCACCTGAAAAGACATAGGTATTTCAGTTATTCCGATATAAAGGGGCATATAGCAGGCTGTATCCTGAGCTCCGAATGACAGCCATAATATTCCGCCTATAGGATTAGGCAGCCAGTCCCTGACCTGAGTTATGGTAGTATATTCTGCCCTATTGACCCCAATTGTGCGGGGTGTGTTATAGGTTTCTCCTTCTACTCTAACCGGCCTAGGATGATAATTCGGATTGCTGAATGGTCCCCCTCTGAGTCCTTCTCCCGGGTCGAATTCTGTACCCTGGTATTTATCACGGGTCAGATTCATCACATCTTGTACTGAAATTTTCTTATCAGGTTTAACTGAAAAGGGAAATTCCATATTTAGGGTATCCGGGCTGAAATTTTTTGAAGGCGCTGCCAGGTCGAAGAAACGCCACATGCGAGCCCGGGATCCACCGCTTAAACTGGCGCTTGTCTCGGAAGGAGAATAAGTTTTTTTCCAGCTGAAAGGTTCTCCGCTCTCGGGATCATAGTAGCCGTTTTTGACGGCAAGAGAGATAACATTTGAAGAGGCCATAAAATAATCGGGATTTTCAAGGTCTATTTCTCCGATCCTTGATTCATTCGGGCAGACACTTACATGATCGTCTGGTACTCTCTGGGCACACCATAAAGCACCGGGTTTGTCGCTTTTAGGCGTCCAGAGCGGCCCCACTGGCATTATCTCAAAGATCCAAACTTCCTTTGGGTCGGATACAGCCAGCATCTCTCCACCGTCATTAAATCCGTAGCCGTATTTTTCAGCTAATGAACCCATGATCTTTATGGCATCGCGGGCGGTTTTGGCTCTTTCCATTCCCAGTTGGGTAAGGGTTGTAAGATCGATAAGGGCTGAAGGTGTTGTGTTCCTCAATTTACTGCGGCAGCCGATAGTCGATTCTCCGATAGCCACCTGGTTTTCGTTCATATAACCGAACATCCCATGAATATAGGCACATGTATGTAAGACTTGAGGAATATCCGTTCCTGTATAGTCATCCTTGTATTTTTCCCATTTTAAGCCTTTAGAGGGCGGCCAGGTTACATATTGGGATATATGGTAGATCTTGCGTACAGAACCTGCTTTGTGGTCTGCTGCAGGAACATACCGGAAGGTCCAGTCACACATACCGCAGTCACATGTGTGGGTAGACATAACTGAGCCATCGACTGAGGCATCCTTACCGACGATTATGACTGTACATCCTTCCGGGTCGGCTGGGAATAAGAGGTCATTTTGGGGGAATTCCGCCTGAGCAACTCCGAATGAATTAAGCAGGATAACAGCAGCGATAAGAAAAAATAATGCAATGAATAATTTTTTAATTTTCACATTTCCCTCCTAATTTTAAAATTTATAAAAATTTATCAATACTAATGATACTTAGAAAATGGTGAATAGTAAATGGAAAATAGTAGAAAAATAAAATTTACAAGTTTTTAACAAGAAACAATTTACATATCGAAATTTTAATTAAAGTAAAGATCTTTTTTATTTATTGTTGCAGGATTGTGATAATAATATCCCACGCCGTTTTTAACTATCCCGGCATAGCGGGGTACGTTTTTTACCTGAATAGAGCGGTCAGGTGATTTTCGCGAGAACTGGCGCAGCAATTCCAAAACAGCAGAACAGTGCTGCCCGACCCGATTTTCCATAGGCCAGCCGGATTCATCATAAGGAACGAATAGTTTATTTTTTTTTGCCAGGCTCAGTAAAAAGGGATCTTTTCCGTCCAATAGAAGTTTTACGGTCTTGGGTCCGGTAGGCTGGTCCAGGAAAGGAAGGGGAGCCTCCAGCAGGAAAGGCAAAGTATCTGAAAAATCCCCGATCTCGCGGTGGGAAAGCCCTCTAAATCCGGAAGGGGAAGGTTCCACATGGTTATCAAAGCCTTCCCGTGCTTTTAATGTCAGGGAAGTCATAGTGGCGATGCGTATGGCCTTTTCAGGAGCTACAATACAGTTTGTTACCGGAAACATGGTCTCTGCCCCGTGGATATCTACGGTCATATCGACTTTTTCTGTTCTCATCAGCTCCATAGCTGCGTAAGTGACCTTTTCCATAAGAGCGCCGTTCGGCCTTCCGGGCCAGGTCCGGTTTGTATTGCGGATATCCAGGAAGGAGAGCAGCTGCTTGTCAGGATAATGGACATAAACATCCGGGTCCGGCCATTGGTCCAAAGGAGAGGCATCCCGGTTTCCCATCCTGAATTTTTTTGTCCCCCATGAGGTCTGGATCTCAAAATAAAGGGGATAGCCGTCTCCCGGGCGGGTATTGCGGCCGCCGCTGTTATTAAATTGGGGAATGATTATTAAAGTCCCTTTTTCTACTACTGCGTTTTCCAGGAAGATTAGGGCGGCAAGAAGCGAAGCAGGTTCATTGGAATGGGTATTAGCTAAAATAAGCATCTTCCCCCCCGGTTCCTTCCCTTTCAGGAAAAAAACATGGGTGTCTGCCATTGTTCCTTTTAGTCCTGAACAGTAGTCACTGAGCATATGGACTTTAGTTACGCCGGGGCCGGCGGTCAAGAGCATACGGTAATGCCTATGATTGTATAGCTGGATTCCAGCAGTAATTACTGCGGCAGCTACGATCAGTATCAGAATAACTTTAATTTTCCATTGCTTTGGCATTATCCTCTCCTGTTACTTAACCCGCAGTAATCTTAAAATAAGGGGGATCATAACCAACAAATAAAGCAGCATGTCATTGACGCTTTTTTTCTCTTTAATAAAATTCCAGATCAGCATTGCCAGGATATAGGCGGTGATAATGTAATAGATAAGCATAATAAATGGCATAAATTACCTCTTTATTTCCATTACATACTCCACTTCACCAGAAAGTCCAGGCGTGCGCTGAAAATCACCATAAGGATTCCCACTGCTGTGATAACCAGCCAGGGAAGCCAGGTGCTTTTTAGAAAGGACCAGTAAGATCCTTTATAATCAGAGACCATAATACTCAACCTGCCTATAAGAGCTGTGGGAGGAAGTCCGTCGCCCAAAGGCCAGAGCAGGCTGAGTCCGGCGATAACTATAGTGGCATGGAGGCCGATAGAATCCAGGAACCAGACCAAAGGGATTCCAATGATAGCAGCTCCGCCGTAGGTCAATACTCCCTCTGAAAAAGGAATGATGATTGCAAGCAGGATAAACAGCAGGACAAGAGGTGTACTGATGACTGCAAAGGACAAAAACCCCCGAACTCCGGTTGCTGTCATGACTTGCTGCAGCATTCCTACGATTATCATGGTTGCCAGTAAAGGTAACAGCTTTTTAACGGTATCTCTTGATAGTTTAAGGATATTTATTTTTATGGGGCTGACCAGTAATGCAGTCAGGCCGGCTAAGACAAATTGCAGAGGAAGCCCTAAGACCGGATAGGCAAAAGGCCATATTCGGGAAGCTGCTACCAGCCCAAAAAAAACCACAAATGGTAAAAGCACTCTCCACCAGGTCATATTGGCTGTAATCTCCGGCATTTCCTTAAGAGCTGTTTCCCGGTCGCTATTTCCTTCTTTTTTCCATCCCAGCACTAGGATACTGAAAGTCCCCAGTATCAGCACCGGGATTCCCAGGGGAAGTTCAAATCCTACATAGGGGATGGCAGTTCCTGCGGATAGGATCATAGCCCAGATATTGACTGGGGGAGCTGCTGCGCTCAGTCCGGCAACAATGAATAGGATTGCTGCTGCTTTTTTCTTTTTAACTCCCAAGTAACCCAGGGCCATGGCAACCGGGGCGCCTACAACGAGAAGAGAAACACTGCCTGCTCCAGTCAAAGCTCCGGGGATGAGAATTATGACCATAAGTATTAGAAGGGCGATCAGGCGCAGGTTATAAAATAATTTAATCGTACCTCGGACTACATAATTTACTCCGCCCGATTCTGAGACTATAGCCATAAAAATTGTGGCGGTTACAAAGACTAGGATAACATCCAGATAAGTAAACGCACCTTCAACCAGATGGCGGGCAAGCTGGTTGATGGGGGGGGTTGCTACGAATGCTCCGGCTAGACCGCCTACAAGAGCGGCTGCCAGCATACTCACCTCAACAGAAAGCTTTTTCCATTTTGCGATTATGTAAGCAAAAACCATTACCGCTAAAATGATACTGATCTGAAGCTGCATTTTTTAATCCTGCTCTCAATTCTACCTTTCAGATTTATAAATAGTCAAGGATTGGTTTTTAGAGTTTATTTTACACTGAGGACGCTGGGGACACGGGAAAAAGCAGATATAAACCAGAAAAGGCAGGAACTTCAGGAAAGGCAGTGAAAAACAGTGAAATCTTAAAAACAATACTTTACAGGGAGAAAAGCGATAAAGCATTAGACACAGATTTTCGCGGATAAGACTAAGAAGCTTTTTCTTTTTTTGGCTTGCACCAAAAAAATAAAAAGCTATTTCCAATTTGTGCCGAGGGCACAAAATTTAAATCATTCACTACTTTTTCCCATTTCTCATCTACTATTTTCTATTTACAGGTTTTGGCAGTTTGTCAGTATAGTAGTATTGCAGTATTTTTTATCAATTTACAATTTGCATTTTAATTTATAATATATATATTGATATAAATGGAGGGCATTATGAGAAAAATTATTGGAAAAAAATGGATTACAACAGTTTTTTTAAGCCTGGCATTTGTTTTATTATGCTTGAGTATTGCCTGCGCACCCAAAAAAAAGGAGGAGACAATGATAAAACCTCCTGTAGCTGAGAAAATAGCCAAAGAGCTGACAATGCATGGAGATACTCGTGTGGATAATTATTTTTGGCTGAATCAGAGGGACAATCCCAAGGTTATAGAGTACTTAAAAGCTGAAAATGCCTACAAAGAAGCGGTTTTAAAACATACAGAGGAACTGCAGGAAGCACTTTTTCAAGAGATTGTCGGCCGCATCAAGCAGACGGATATGTCAGTTCCTTACAAGGAAAATGGTTACTATTATTACACCGGTTATAAAGAAGGCTTTGAATATCCAATTTACTACCGAAAAAGAGAGAATCTTGAAGCTGAAGAAGAGATTTTATTGAATGTCAATGAGATGGCTGAAGGGCACGATTTTTTCAATGTTACCGGCCTTTCCATAAGCTCCAATAATAATCTCATTTCTTATGGAGTGGATACTGTCAGCCGCAGAAAATATACTATCTATTTTAAAGATTTGACTAGCGGGAAGATTTTCTCAGATGAAATTCCGAATACTTCTGGAAGAGCGGCTTGGGTCAATGATAATAAGAGTGTTTTTTATACGCTTAAAGACGAAACATTGCGTCCCTATAAGATATTCAAACATGTGCTGGGTACAGAGGTATCCTCTGATGAACTAATATTTCATGAGGCTGACAACACCTATAATACTTATGCATATAAAAGCAAATCCAAAAAATTTATTATTATCGGCTCGACAAGCACCTTATCCAGTGAATTCCGGTTTTTGAATGCTGATCATCCTGAAGAAGAGTTTAAAATCATTAACCCACGGGAAAAAGACCTCTTATATGATGTGACCCATTTTGGCGGCTACTTTTACATTTTGACAAATAATAATGCCCAGAACTTCCGGTTGATGAAAACACCGCTTGATAAAACGACCAAAGAGAATTGGATAGAGGTTATCCCTCACCGCAAAGATGTTTTGCTGCAGAATTTTACTCTTTTTAAAGAGTTTTTTGTTTTAAATGAAAGGAAAAAAGGACTGCCGAATCTGCGGATTATAAAGTGGGAAGATAATTCCGAATACTATCTGGACTTCGGAGAAGAGGCCTATTCGGCTTATGTAAGCATAAATCCTGAATTCGATACTGAACTATTGCGTTACGGGTATTCTTCCTTGACAACTCCCAGCTCTACTTATGATTACAACATGAAAACTCGTGAGAAAAAGCTTTTAAAGCAGCAGGAAGTCCTGGGTGATTTTTCTCCGGAAAATTACCGGACCGAAAGACTGTATGCTGCTGCTAGAGATGGAGTTGAAGTGCCGATATCTTTAGTGTACAGGAAAGGGCTGGAAAAAAACGGAGATAATCCGCTTCTGCTTTACGCGTATGGCTCTTATGGCTCCAGCATGAATGCTTCTTTCAGGTCTGATAGGTTGAGTCTTTTGGACCGGGGTTTTGTCTATGCTATAGCCCACATTCGGGGAGGGCAGGAAATGGGCCGCTGGTGGTATGAAGATGGGAAACTTCTGCATAAAAAAAATACCTTTACTGACTTTATCGACTGTGCCGAATATCTAATTGCTGAGAAATTTACCAATAAGGATAAGCTCTTTGCCGCAGGTGGAAGTGCAGGGGGGCTGCTTATGGGTGCGATCTTGAATATGCGCCCTGACCTCTGGGAAGGGGTAGTAGCTTCAGTCCCCTATGTAGATGTTATCACTACAATGTTGGACGATAGTATTCCTTTGACTTCAGGCGAATGGGATGAATGGGGCGATCCGCGCAAAAAAGAATACTATGATTATATGCTCTCTTATTCTCCTTACGACCAGGTAAAAGCTCAAGATTACCCTGCTATGCTGGTAACAACCGGCCTGCATGACAGCCAAGTCCAGTACTGGGAACCGGCTAAATGGGTGGCAAAATTGCGGGATCTAAAGACAGATGATAATATGCTCCTGCTGCATACCAATATGGAAGCCGGCCACGGAGGCCAGTCTGGACGTTTTCGCCGCTACCGGGAGACCGCTCTTGAATACGCTTTTTTTCTTGACCTGCTGAAATAATATTTTACGCTGAAGACGCTGAAAAAAGCATTAGACACGGATTTACGCGGATAAGACATGGATAAAAGCCTAATGTTGATTTATTTTCCCGATGAATCGGCAAAATAAATCAACCTGATATCACTTTGCCTTGCAAAGTAAGTTTAAATAAAGGTTTTCCTGCTTTTCCTGATTTCCCTGAAGCTTCTGTTTTTCCTGCCTTTCCTAAAGGTTTCCATTTTGGGCGCCAGCACAAATTGGAAAGAGCTTTTTATTTTTTGGGTGCAAGCCAAAAAAGAAAAAGCTTCTTAATCTTATCCGTGTAAATCCGGTGCGTCACGAAGCGTATAGATGCCAGCCGGTGAAAATCCGGTCCGGCTAATTTGCCATTCAGCCGGAAGAGGCAGAGACAGTAGTTGCTGGTGACAGCAATGCTGAAGCTCTCTGCGCTCAGTGAGTAAGCCGT
>JAUWNW010000158.1 GCA_030612445.1 Candidatus Aminicenantota bacterium | reverse complement strand
TTCTTTTTCTTCTTTAATGGATAAACCAGAAATAAGGTGAGGCTCAGCGGGCTCAAGCTCAAGGAAGATCCTGAGAGCCTGTCCCGAACTTTTTGATTTAATCAAAAGCTCAGCAGTAAACTCACCTGTTTTTTTTGCACCCAAGAGGTTTATCTTTCCCATATCTGCGTGCATCTGCTTAAAAATAGAAAGGTGTTCCTCCAGGGAAAACTGACCAATGAATGCAGGGGTCAGATTCTCTTCAATAAAAGCTTGCACATAATCCAAATCCTGGCGGTTGACGGCTTCCAGAAAAGCGCTGGCCCTTTGGCCCGTTGGTGAGTTGGGAAGCCCCCATTTGCCAGCAGCGGAGGAGCTTTCCTGAATGTCCTGTGGTTTAATGCTTTGCGGCTCTTCGCCTTTCAAAATCCTGGAGATCTGACGACCCAGGGAGGTAGCGCTAACATTGGCATGTGCATTGGTGGCCACAATGATATAGTTTTTTTCTTTGGGGTACTCGAAAACAACTGCACTGAATCCAAAATCATTTCCTCCCGCATAGGCCATAGGATGCCCCTGGGGATCATACATTTTCTCTTTTGTCTTTCCTGATAGGACCTTGCCGGCTGTAAGCGCCTGAATCCATTTATAGAGTTCGCCAACCGAAGAAACCATTCCCCCTCCTCCAATAAGGGCCCAGGTCATGTACGGCCAGTAATAGGGAGAGTTTTTCTTACCGATAGTCCTGCCCTCATAGCCTATAGCAACCTCATCCTCTTTCCACAAAGAATCCCGGTAGAATCCTGTCCGGTTCATACCGGCCGGCTTAAATAAATAATTCTCGAGAAAGGATTGGTAGGATTGTTTGGAACTAAGTTCAATGATGGCTGCCAAGAGCGTATACCCAGAGTTTGAATAGGCCTCCTGATCTCCAGGCTTAAAGAGAAGTTTCTGGTTGAGAATCGTTTTTAATGCTTGCTCTCGATCCATCTCTTCGAAATCGCCGGTTGTGTCATGGTATTCGTGAAAACCAGCTGTATGCTCAAGAACTTGCTGTACAGTAATCCCAGCCTTGTCCTCAGGGACATTGTCAAAAAAGTTATCTAGAGTATCGCTTCTTCTAAGCTTTCCCTGCTCTTCCAATTTCAAGATAGCGGCCTTGGTGAAGCGTTTGGTGATGGATCCAATATCAAAAACCGTTTCTTTCCTCACCGGGATGTTTTTTTCTCTGTCGGCCAAGCCATATCCGCTTTGGAGGATCACTTTTCCTCCTTTAGCGACCAGCACAGCACCCGAAAATCCCGCCTCAACTGCAGTACGAACATAACTGTCAATTTTCTTTTGGAAATTATCCTCAGATGAGGCAAGCACAGGTTTATATTGGCCGGCTAAGAATAAAATTAGAAAAACAAAAAGTATATATCTTTTTTGTCTCATTTCTCCCTCCTGAACCATAAAACTTTAAGTATATTTAAATAATTTTAAATATACTATATAAACTACACGATTATAAAAAAAGTTTCAAAACATCTACTGGTATTTTTATCTTCTTTTCTGCTCCGACATCTTCAAGTTATTGAAACTATTTCAAATAAGGAAAATTCTTGACATTAGTCACTCAGCGTCCGGTGCTAAGGTGGATAAGCTCAAATTCTTATTTATGAAATTCTTGTTCAACTCTTTCTGCCAGGAAAATTTTCATTAAGGATTGATAGGGGACATCTCTTTTATTTGCCAGGAGTTTTATTTCTTCAATTATCGTTTCCGGCAGTCTAATAGATATTGTTTTTAGGGTAGGTTTTAATTTGGGCAGCATAATTGTATTTGACTTAGACCAATCGATGTATTCTGCAGAATCGTGAGTAGCCCAAAACTCCCTTTCTTCTTCTTCATTTATAAATTTTGGAATTTCTTTTTTAATTGTATTTTTCATATTTTTTTCTCTCCTTTTTACTCATATCTCTTGACGATATTACCCTTATTCTTTTTTTTCTAATTGTAAATACAATAAATAGCTTTCTATCACGATCAGTAGAACCTAATGCATAATATCTATTTTCTTCTTCAGAATGTTTAATATCTGCAGCAATAAACAAGGGTTTTTTAAAAAAGATTTGTTCACTTTCAATAGGAGACACATGATGTTTCTCCCAAATTTTTTTAATATTGTTTTTATCCCATTCAAATCCAATACAATCTTGCAGAGCTTTGTATATTGTATCCATATATTCAATATATGTTAAACATATACAAATTGCAAGTTATTTGTTTTGGTATTCTTTGATATTTTTAGATGCAATTTAGTCACGAATTGATCACAGAGGCGGATGCAGATTTGTGCTTGGTGAAAAATTATTTTATTTTTTTTCTTGACAAATGACTACATTTGTAATACTTTATTAATACGACTACTAATGTAATCAAAGGAAAAAGACATGAAAAAAGAATTACCCAGAATAGCCGACTCGGAGTGGCGAGTGATGCAGGTGCTTTGGAAGCACGGTCCTCAGACAGCAAATGACATTGTCACGGCGCTGTCAGGTGAGGTGAAATGGAAACCCAGAACTATCAAGACTTTGATAAGCAGACTTGTGAAGAAAGGCGCTGTCAAAGTCACTGAGGAGGGCTACCGGTATCAGTATTCTGCTGCTGTAGATGAGTCCGCCTGTATCCGGTCTGAGACAAAATCTTTTGTTCGGCGTGTCTACAAAGGAACAATGACGCCTGCTCTCGCTGCATTCCTTGAGGGTGCCGATCTTTCAGCTCAAGAGATAGACGAGCTGCAAGAGATCCTTAACAAGAAAAAAGGGGGATAAATATGGAAGCAACTATGACCTATATTCAACCATTTTTTGATTGGCTCCTGCAGACGACCTTGAGTGGGAGTGTGGTCATCGGTCTTGTTTTGTTGGCTCAGAAGGTGCTAGGCGGCAAGTTAGGTCCCCGCTGGTGTCATGCTCTTTGGCTTGTGTTATTGATACGTTTAGTGCTGCCCGGGACATTTCCGAGCCAAATCAATCTTCTCAGTCTTGTTCCTTCCTTGGATCGGCAGATCCAACAAGAGCAACCGTCTGACACTGCCGAAAAACAAGAGGTCTCTCAGACCGCTCAGCTTTCCAAGGCCACAGATGCGATACAAGCTCATAGATCAGAATCTGATGTCGGACGTCAGGAGCAAATGACCCCGAAACCAAGGATGCTTGCCAATATACAAAACAAAACTAAGCCATGGTTGGCTTCACTCCGTCGAGTTCTGCCTTTCATTTGGTTAGCCGGGGCCATGGTGATCGCTGTGTATCTTTTCATGAGCAACTTCTTCCTCTGGCGGATTGTCAAGCGGGAACGTCCACTACTCGAACAGAAGACCTTGGAACTTTTTGAAGAGTGCAAAGAGCGGATGGGCGTCCATACGCTTGTCGGCCTTATACCGAGCACCCAAATCAAGAGTCCTGCTCTTTTTGGCTTTATCCGGCCCCGTCTGCTTTTTCCGAAGGAGATGCTCGAGGAAGCCAGCCAAGAGGAAATGCGGTATATCTTTCTTCATGAGTTGGCCCATCTCAAACGCCGTGACATTTATCTGGGATGGCTGACAAGCGTCTTGCAAATCCTGCATTGGTTCAATCCCTTAGTCTGGTTTGCCTTTTACCGCATGCGGGCCGACCGGGAGCTTTCCTGTGATGCTCTAGTCTTATCTCGCACGGGAAAGGAGAAATCAAAGGAATACGGACAAGCAATAGTAGGGCTCTTACGCCGCTTCTCCCGCTCCCGGCCTCTACCGGCCATGGCAGGGATTTTGGAAAACAAATCACAATTAAAAAGGAGGATCACCATGATCACCAAATTTAAAAAGAACTCTTATCAATGGTCGCCTCTGGCTGTTTTTTTGATTCTGGCTGTAAGCTTCGTGTCGCTCTCCTTTGCCGTCGGGAGCTGGGATCAAAACACTTTTTTGCCTAAGTCTGAGCCGGGCATCTCGCTTCGCAGGATAAATACCGGCCCTATGTCGGACTTCTCGGGCCCGCCGTCTCTGGATGGACGCTATATATGTGACTTCCAGCCGACGTCCGATGTGCTGATAGCGGAGATGGTCATTCGCGATCTGGCCACAGGCGAGGTTCGACCGCTGACGAAAGTGTCCAGACAGGGCATGTGGTACCCGACCATATCTCCCGATAGCACGCACGTTGCTTACATGAACCAGTTCTACCCATCCCCAGAGACTGAACTCCAGCTTATCAAGATGGAGGGAACGGAACACCGCGCACTTCATCGGTTTGAGCAAGGCGAGCAGGTCAAGATACATGCCTGGACACCGGATGGAAAACAGATCCTGTGCGGTTTGTGGGATGGTGATAAAGATCAGCTGGTTGCATTCTCTATCGAAGACGGTTCCATGCAGGTGATCCACTCCTTCGATTTTTTCTGGGATGGCTGGGGAGGCGGCAAGTCGATTTCACCGGATGGCCGCTACATTGCATATGACCTGCGACAGGAGGAGAAATCTAAAAACGGAGATATTTTCATCCTCGATATGGAAAAACAGCAGACGGAACAGGTGGTTCAGCATGCTGCTAATGACAGATTATTAGGCTGGACGCCTGACAATAACTACCTCCTTTTTGCCAGCGACCGCAAGCAGGGCCTGCCAGGTGGATTATCTATTTCGGATACTTGGGATGCCTACCTTTTGCCTGTGGCTGAAGGTAAACGGCAGGGGGCGCCTGAACTGGTCAAGCGCGACATTCCCACCAAGATCAGACCGAAAGGTTTCACGCGGGCCGGCGCCTTTTATTATGCTGTCGAGTTCAGAACAATAGAGACCGTTGTTGCTGAAGTGGATATGCAGACAGGTAAACTCTTGACAAAACCTCAAACCGTGAGTCAGACAGGGACTAACCAATCGCCTGCCTGGTCACCCGATGGCAAACACCTGGCGTATTGTGTACATCATTCCGATAATTCTGGGATCATCCGCATCCGAAACATGGAAACTGGTCAAGAACGGGATCTCGATCCCGATCTTCCACGTTTCTATTCGCTTCGGTGGTCATCTGATGGAAAGTTTTTTATTGTGTCGATTTTCCACATAGATATATCGCCGCCTCTGGAGGCAATCTACCGGATAAACGCAAGCTCAGGCGAACGTATAACTTTGATGCAGAGTGAGTCTACTGCACTGGGTGCAGCCCAGCTTTCTTGGGATGGCAGGACATTGTTCTACGTGGCTCGCAATCCTAAATCATTGAAGGCGAGCCTCATGAGAAGAGACATGGAGTCAGGCCAAGAAGAAGAGCTGTTCAGTATGGAAGGCGTCCGAAACGTACAATATTTAACCTTTGCCCTATCTTCTGATGGGCAGCAGCTGGCCATTACTAGCTTGGGGATAAAGTTCTCCCCGATTATAATGATTCACCGAATCTTGACAATGCCGGCCCAAGGCGGCGAGCCCAAGGAACTGCTCAAGAACGAGGAGCTCAAGCAGTATCCCATAATTGCCTGGACTCCTGATGGAAAGTTTTTGCTCTTCACCAACTCCATCCCAGTCACCAACTCCATCCCAGAAAGGATAAACGCAGTTTGGCTTATTCCAGCGAATGGGGGGGAGGCGCGTGAGCTTTGTAGGCCCCAAACAACGATGTACGGTGTGTTGTGGAGGACGCTGGACGTACACCCTGATGGAAAGCGTTTTGCCTTCGACTGTTTTGAGTATCGCCATGAAGTATGGACGATGGAAAACTTCCTTCCCGCGACTGCCGCTTCTAAGGACAAATGACTACAGATTGCTCAGCAACGAAATAGGAAGTCGAGAGGGGGATGCAGGCCTAAACTGAATTCTTTACAATTTCATGACAACTCGGTATATAAAAATGTTATAATAATTAAGTGAATTCTCTTCCTTACCGCCGATCAAAGAGAAACTACCGAAAGCAAATACTTCTATTTGGGATCTCTGTTCTTCTGCCTGCTTTGGTCCTTCTTTTTTTTACACTCCGGATGAACCGGCAGGACAACGAGCTGAGAAAACGGCGGGCGGAAGAGGCCCGGCAGCAGAAGGCCAAAGAAATCGGCCGGCACCTGGCGGACAGATTGGAAAAAACGAAACAGGATCTTCTGCGAGAATTG
>JAUWNW010000025.1 GCA_030612445.1 Candidatus Aminicenantota bacterium | reverse complement strand
AAACAGAAGTCCCCCTTGAAAATCTACAATAGTAGAAAAAGCAAGGGACGGAAAGACCATTACCAGACCGATAAGGGATAGACCCAGGGCTACTTCATAAGATATCAGCTGGGCCGCCCCCCTCAGGCCACCGATAAGAGCCCATCTGTTATTAGATGCCCAACCGCTGAGCAAAACTCCATAGATGGTAAATGAAAGCATAGCTAGGACAAAAAGAAGCCCCACATTTATATCAAGCACCTGAAGCTTTATCTCCTTCCCGCCGATTTTCAATATATCCCCAAAAGGTATGGCTGTGATAGTAACTCCTGTAAAAAAGAAAGAAATAAAAGGAGCTAAGTCATGTAGAAATTTTCGGGAAAAAGAAGGGGTAAAATCCTCTTTAAATGCCATTTTGATAGCATCAGCAAAGGGCTGGAATAAGCCGATAATCCTTATCCCAAAAAAATTCGCCCGGTTAGCTCCGATACGGTCCTGCATCAAAGCGCTTTCTTTCCTCTCAGCCCAGGTAAGATATAGAGTAATAAGAAGGAACCAAACTAAAGCACAGACAATTTTTACCAGTACGATTAAGGTTTCAATCATTTATTTCTCAAAAAATGGGATTTCTTTCTGCATCTGCCGGAATATCTCCTCAGGAGATAAAAACTTTTTGTAATATTTAAAATTAACATCCAATTTTGTTCCCAGTTCAGCCAAAATCTTCCATTCAGCTTTACCATCTTCCGGAGCTTCTAAAACCGGACTAAATTTTTGGACCTTTCCGTCCACATTCGTTAAAGAACCGCCCTTTTCAGGGGTCATAACAGTCGGAAACATTATACCGGCTATTGAGTCTATTTCACTCTTATGGGGGGCAAATAGAAATGTATCCTTTATCCTGTCGAAATAAGCCTGTATATCAGAAGGACTGAATATTTCCCCAATATAATCACCGAAAATAATCAGGACTTCAGTTTCATCTTCCAGGTCACCCAGTTCAAATGGGGTAATCTCAAAACCAAGCTCTTCTGCTCCTTTTTTGTTGGGAGTCCTATCGGAAGTTAAGAGGATATCGTCCGCTTCCCCTGCTGGTGGGTCTATAAAAAATATGTTTTTTACTCCCAGGTCATCCTGAAAAATCTTTTTAAGCAAAAACAATTCCTCATTGGTTAAAAAAGTGTTTAAAAGCAGGGTTATTCGGGATGTCTTTTTTTTATATAAAAGCCGTTTAATCTTTTCCGTAAAAAATGTCAGAGCCGCTTTATAGTTTTTAATACTTTTATTATTGTTCGCTACTATTTTTTCAGCTCTATTTTCATCAAGTGAATGGTAACCATAACGTCCAATATCACATATCCAGTAGCTGTTTATCTCAGCATTTTCCCGGGCGCTAATCCGGTAAACTCTTTTAGGAAGATCAAACCGGGAAAATCCACGGTGATGCTCAATAAATATATTACATCCCCGGGAACAAAGAGGACAGATAGCTTCACCCTTTTCCAAAAACCATGTGCGGGTTTGAAACCTAAAATCCATATCTGTAATAGCTCCGACCGGGCATAACTGAGCCAGATTGCCAGAGTAATTGTTGTCAACCGGCATTCCCTCCAATATATTAACCTCTGTATTAGCTCCCCGTTCAAATACTCCCATCTCACCAGTGCCAATGATTTCCCGCAAAAAACGGACACACCTTCGACAAAGAACACATCTTTCATTATCATGAATAAGATGCTTACCCAGCTTTATTTTTTTCTCCCGCCTATCTTTTGATTCTGAAAAATTGTCGTCAAACAATCCGTATTCTTCATAATAATCCTGGAGTTTACAATCTCCAGCCTGGTCACATATAGGGCAATCCAGGGGATGCTCCGCCAAGAGAAATTCTAACACTCCTTTTCTGGCTTCTACTACTTTTTCGCTCTTAGTATGGACCTTCATCCCCTCCTTTACCTGGGTCGAACAGGCCAGTTCCAGTTTGGGAAGCCCTTCAATCTCGACCAGGCACATCCGGCAGGTTCCCTCTGGAGGAAAAGCAGGGTGGTAGCATAAATGTGGAATTTCAATACCAGCATTTTCAGCTGCCTTAAATACAGTCATGCCTTTCTCGACCTGCATTTCTCTGCCATCAATATAAATTTTCATCATTTTATACTAGTTTCTATCTCATCTCTGAATTTTTTCACAATAGATAAAATTGGCATAGCTGCTGCGTCACCCAGCGGACATAGAGTTTTTCCCAGCATATTTGAAGCCAGCCGGGCTATATTATCTATATCACCCTCTTTACCCCCACCCTGAGAAATCCGGGTTACTATCTTCTTGATCCATGAATTTCCTATGCGGCAGGGCGTACACTGGCCACATGACTCATGGGCATAGAATTTAGTGATGATTTTTAGCACATCCAGAATGGACGTATCTTCATCTAAAACGATAACTGCTCCCGACCCTAACATTGAGTCCGCTTTCATTAATGTATCACAGTCCATTGCGATATCTATCTCATCTGCTTTTAGTATCGGTGCCGACATTCCTCCGGGGATAACCGCCTTTAATTTTTTTCCTTCCTTCATTCCGCCAGCATATTTGAATATTAGATCTTTTAAGCTGGTTCCTACCGGAAGCTCGTATATCCCAGGATTTTTCACCATTCCGCTCACACCAAAAATGCGGGTGCCACCATCATTTGGAAGTCCCAAAGCACAAAACCACTCCGCTCCCTTCAGAATTATGGCAGGTATATTGGATAGGGTTTCAACATTGTTGATCACCGTAGGACACTGAAACAACCCTATTGAGGCAGGAAAAGGAGGTTTTAACCTCGGATTTCCCCGTTTTCCCTCCAGGGATTCCAGCAAGGCAGTCTCCTCACCACAAATATAAGCTCCTGCTCCTCTATGAACAGTAATATCCAGGTCAAATCCGCTTCCCAATATATCTTTGCCTAAAAAACCTTTCTGAAAAGCCTCATCAATGGCTGTTTCGAGTCTAAGAGCGATATTTTCATATTCTCCGCGGATATATATGTAGGCAGTATTGATTCCCACGCAATACGCGGAGATTATTATCCCTTCCAGCAATAAATGGGGATTATGGGTCATGATATATCGGTCTTTTATGGTCCCCGGCTCGCCTTCGTCGGCATTTACACACAAATATTTCGGTTTATCCCCATTCTGAGGAACAAAGCCCCATTTTACCCCAGCCGGGAAACCAGCCCCTCCCCTACCTCTTAGATTAGCAGCTTTAGCTTCTTTTAGTATCTTTTCCGGGTTCAGCTCAGTCAAAGCCTTTGTTACAGCCTGGTAGCCATTGTGTTTAAGATAAACATCCAGCTTAAAAAAATTATCAATACTGAAATGTTCCGATAATACTTTTTCTTTCACTTTTTTCTACTCTAAATTATCAAGTATTTTATTGATCTTCTCTTTATCCAGATAACCGTAATAATCGAAGTTTATCATCATAGAGGGTGCCTTTTCACAGGCCCCCAGGCATTCTACTGTAGATAAAGTAAACTTCTTATCCGGAGTCGTCTCTCCCGGTTTTATCCCCAATTTTTCCTCAATAAAATTGAGAACATTATCAGCACCCATAAGAGTACAGGTTAGATTTGAACAGACCTGAATATGATACTTTCCCACTGCCTTACGATTAAACATAGTGTAGAAGGATACAACTTCTCTTACTTTTACTTGGGAAATTCCCAATAATGATGCTGCCAGAATTTCCTCTTCTGCAGATATCTGACCAAATTCCTTCTGGATAACATGTAAAACCGGTAAGAGAGCAGCTTCTTTTTGAGGATACCGGGCAATGATCTTATAGATCGTTTTCTTTGTCTTATCCGAAAATTCCAGGCTCATCTATCCAGCTCTCCTCCGATCATGTTAGTTGAACCAAATGTCGGGATAATATCAGCAATATAATGACCTTTTATCATTTCTTCCAAAGCGGAAACAATGTGCAAACAAGGTGCTCTAAGATGGAGGCGATAGGGGTTATCTGTCCCGTCAGAAACGATATAGAAGCCTAGCTCCCCGTTTCCTCCTTCCACTGAAAAATAGACATCTCCTTTTGGCGGTCGAATACCATGCCCACTCATGAAAAATTTAAAATGATTTATAAGACCTTCGATATTGGTATATGTATCTTCCTTAGGAGGTACGGTATATTTTTTCCCTTTAACCAGAATATCAGGGCGCACATCTTTTTCAGAACCTTGAAGGTTAGGAGAAAGATTGACTCTTTCTTCGGCTTTTTTTGACCGGGAAGCTTTTATTGCCTCATCCGGTTCAATTCCTTTAACCATAAGACCAGCCCTTGAAGCTGAGTCCGGCATTTTCTCTACAGCCTGTTCAATAATCCGGAGACTTTGTTCCATTTCTTTCATCCGGACCATATACCGGTCAAAATTATCTCCTTTATCTCCTAGAGGTACTTCAAATTCCAATTGATCATAGACAAGGTAAGGGTGTGCTTTGCGGACATCATAACTTACTCCAGAAGCACGTAAGCAGGGCCCTGTAAAGCCATAATTTACAGCCATTTCAGGATTTACAACCGCTATATCCCGGGTTCGATCTATCCAAATTTTGTTTTTGTCCAGTAATCCTTTCACATCTTTTAAAACACGCCGGGTAACTTTCATAGCCTTATCCATCAATCCCTTAAAATCCGGGTGAAGATCCGCTCTCACCCCTCCTATACGGATGTATGAGGTTGTCATCCTGGCGCCTGTAGTCTGTTCGATAAAATTCCATATCTCTTCGCGGGCTTGAATGTAATACAGAAAAACTGTAAAAGCTCCGCATTCCATAGTCATGGCAGCAAGGGCAGTCAAGTGATCAGATACTCGGGAAAACTCGCTCATAATGACCCTGATATACTGGGCTCTTTCTGGAGCTTCTATCTCCAGCATTTTCTCCATAGTCATGACATAACCAAGATTATTTATAAGCGGGGAAACATAATTCAGCCTGTCTGTATAAGGCAAAAGATTAAAATAGGTCTTATGTTCGCAGGTTTTTTCAAATCCACGATGAAGGTATCCGACCTCCACTTCCGAATTTCTTACTACTTCTCCATCAAGTTCCAGCATTATCCTGATAGTACCATGCATAGCAGGATGAGACGGCCCCATATTTATTAAAAGGCTTTCTTTGCTGGCTTCTTTTTGAATTCGAGTCATTATGTTAATCTTCTCAACGGTATTTTTGGCTGACGTTTTCGCAAAGGATAATCCTTGCGCAAAGGATACCCCTCAAAGCCTTCATACATAAACAGACGCCGCATATCAGGGTGTCCTTTGAAATTTATCCCGAACATATCAAAGACTTCTCTTTCAAGCCAATTGGTATTTTTCCAGAGGTCGGAAAGAGAGTCAATATCAAGTTCATTTTTCCTAACTTCGGTTTTGATCCGAATACGATTATTACTGGAAATAGAAAAAAGATGATAAACCATTTCAAAACAACCTTTACTGCTCAAATAATCTACACATGTAAGGTCAAGCAGCATTGTGAATTCACAGGGTCTGTTTTTTAAAAATTCCATAATATTAAGCAAAGCATCTTTCTCTATTCGGACAATAGTATCCCCCAACCTATCCGGGATTTCCGTAACTTTTTCCGGAAAAGTCTTTTTTAGGGCTTCTATTACTTTTTTATTTTCCATTGCCAGTCTTGTTTTTGATGCTGAATCTTTTCCTGTAGTTTTTCTATAGCATTTAAAATCGTCTCAGGTCTAGGTGGACATCCGGGAATATAAACATCCACCGGGATAATTTTGTCTATTCCCTGGACAACTGCATAATTGTCATATATCCCGCCGCTCACTGCGCAGGCTCCACATGCGATCACCCAATTCGGCTCACACATCTGGTCATACACTGTTTTAAGCACAGGAGCCTCTTTTTGAGAAATAGTCCCTACTACAAACAACATATCTGCCTGACGGGGAGAAAATGTAGTCATGCCGGCACCAAAGCGGTCAAAATCCCAATGAGCACAGGCAGCTGACATATATTCCATACCACAACAGGCAGTTATAAAAGGGTAATGAAAAAGAGAGTATTTACGCCCCCATCCCAGCATATAATTGATTTTTGTGGCTATAAAACCTCCATTAAGGGTCTCTCGGTAATATGCTCGAGGTTTTATTTTTCCCATAAAAATGCTCCCTTTTTCCATGCATAAATAAATCCCAAGGCCAGAATCAAAATATAAACTGCCATATAAATCAAAGCCGGAGACCCGATCTTTTTAAAAACCAGAGCCCATGGGAAAAGAAATACTACCTCCACATCAAAGAGAAGAAATAAAAAAGCGACCAAATAATACTTAATAGGAACAGGAATGATTCTATCCTGAAGAAAGGGGCTTCCACATTCAAAAGGAGTATTTTTAGTCGGATTTGACTTTTTAGGTCCGATGATCTTGTTTATCAAAACCAGAAGAGTTCCTAGTACACCGGTCACAAGAAATACTAAGAAAAGTTCGCTCATAGTTTTTTTAAAGATTTAAATTTTATAAAATTAATTTAAAATATGCAAACACTTTGACAATTTTTTTTTATAAATCATAATTTATTTTAAAAAGGTTTGATAATATTTAACAATAAATATAAAATTGTTGTTCTCTCTTAATACTCTCACAAAATATTTAAAAATGACAAATTACCCAAAAAAAACATGTTTCATTATCACCCTTTTAGTAATTCTTTCTTTGTTCTTGCCTAACTGCCGCCATAATCAAGAAAAAAAATATAAAATATTTCGTATCATCGATCACCTGTCAGCTGAACATGTCATAGAAACACCTCTTAAAAACATTGAAAAAAAGTTTGCTTTTATTAGGGAAGATTTCTCTTCAAACTGGAGCTATTGCCCGGAACTATCAAATAATTTAGAAGAGACTTGGATCCATTCAACTAGCTCTCCGATCCTGGGAGATCCAAACTCAATCTATGCAAACGGTAAAAAACTTTTAAAAAATAGTGCGGAAGTAGTTTACTCCGGCATACGATCGAAAAAGCAAGAAAGCTGGAGATGGATAAGGACTGATGAAAAAATAAATTTAAGAAGCAAGCCGGGATTTAATAAAAATGTGCGTGGAATCATCTTAAGAAAGGAAAACAAGGTCGAATTTAAAAAACTCCTGCCTGGGGGAGAAATAATTATTGAACTTTATATAGTCAATAACAACTGGCATGATTATCGTCCAAAATTGTCTATCACTTATGACGAGGAAAAAATCGAAGACATAATAGTCTCCCGGCAAAAATGGTTCAGCATAAGACATAATGCTGCACTCGGAGAACATAAATTCGAGATTTCCTTTTCTGACATCAATAAAGGAAAAAGCGATGAATTTGTTATTATCGGAAACATCAGGATCAAAAGTTCTTCAGATATTGTGCTTTTTTCCAAAACCCACACTGCCAAAAAAACTACCCCTAAAGGAAATATAGAATTTCAGTATCACCGCTGTGATCAATTAGCAGCGTCTCAGGATCAATCTGAACTTTCAAATAAGCTTTATCTCTATAATCTAAAAACTCAATACTCCCTCTATGATTCGGAAATAAAATCTAATCCTTTTCAGGTGAAAAAGAAACTCATAATCGATGAATATTCCTATAATTCTTTGCTTGCACCTTTGCGGAGCGAATATTCCATACCTATAAAAGTCCCTCAGCAAGCTTTTCTTGAATTTAAGTATGGAGTTCTCCTCCGCGAAGAAGTTCGTACCGAAAATAAAATTAAATTTTCAGTACTATTAAAAGACTCCCTAAAAAACATTGTTCTTTTTCAAAAAAGTCTTAGCCTAAAAGATGCTGAAATTATAAGAACAAAAAAAATCGACCTGACCCCATATGAAAACAATAAAGTAAGCCTATCACTGATTACAGAGGAAATTAATTACGATCAAAACAATAAAATCAATTGCATACCATTCTGGGTAAATCCAACAGTCTACTCTTCTCAGGAAAATAACCTCCCCAATATTGTCCTAATTTCACTTGATACAGTCAGGCAGGACTATCTAAGTTGCTATGGTTATAATAAGCAAACCAGCCCCGGTCTAGATAAACTCGCTGAAGATTCAGCCTTGTTTTTTAACACCTACAGCACTTCTTCCTGGACCCTGCCTGCCCATATATCTCTCTTGACCGCATTAAATTGTTTACATCATCAGGTCTATTACCCGCTGGAAAAAATGGATACCCAGACCACCACATTAGCTGATATATTACGTTCATACGATTACACTTCTGCCGCATTTACGGGAGGCGGTTATTTGAGCTCTTCCTATGGATTTTCTAAAGGTTTTGACTTGTACCAGGAAATCAAACTACATGGAAATAAAGCTATCAGATTTGATGAAGCAGAACGGTTGGCTGAATTATCGGTTAAATGGCTTCAAGATAATAAGGACAAAAAGTTTTTCCTTTTCCTGCACACTTATCAACCGCATGACCCATATGCTAATCTTTCCCCCTCCGGAAAATTATTTTTAGACGAAGACGCAGAATGGAAACAACTTCGGATGGAATCATTATTTGAAGAAAACGGTAGATTCGCCACTTCCTTTTCAGAAAAAGAAAAAAGGAATATCATCGCATTATACGAAGGAGAAATTAGGTATACTGACGAAATTTTTGTCCAAACGATCATAAATGAATTAAAAAATCTCAATCTTTATGATAATACAATGGTTATTGTAACCTCAGATCACGGAGAGGAATTTTACGACCATACCGCCTGGCTTCATGATCATAGTGTTTACAATGAAGCCATTAAAATACCCCTAATTATTAAATTTCCCTACTCAGATCACAAAGGAAAAAAGATAGGCAGCATTACCCGAATCACAGATATTGCACCTACTATCCTGGACCAGCTTAATATTAAATCAAAACCATATAATTTTGACGGAAAAACCCTTTTCCCTGTATTAGAAAATAGGGAAAATACAGAGAGAATCTATATCACTGACCTTGCCCTCAGGCAATTTAAAGATACTCCAGACCTAATGGCTACTAATTATAAAAACTATAAGCTTATTTTAAACAAAAATACCATATCCCCATATGTCTTAGCAAACAGCACAGATTTTAATAAGATGAAAATAGAGCTATATAATATAAAAGAGGATCCTGGAGAAACAAAAAATCTAGCTGGGGCCACAAAACACCGAAGTCTCTGCCTCAGACTTATCCGGGAGCTCCTTGCTAAATATGAAAAAGTAGAGCAAGAAAAAAAAGCAAAAGATGAGATTGTCCTGGATTCCAGCCTGGAAGAAAGATTAAGAGCGCTCGGGTATATTAAATAGGCTCAGTCTGGTTAAAAACTTTCAAGTTTTAAGTGTAAGTAATAATCACATTTCTAATATTATTTTTTTTACAATTTTCCCTTTGCTATTTGCCATTTACCGAGTATTATTTTAACAAATGAAAAAAAGGCAAATATCTCTATTAATAGTTTTATCCTTATTTATATCAGGCCTTTTAATATTCATTATAATTAAATATACACGATCCCATCAAAAAAATATAAGGGTAATCCTCATCACCCTGGATACACAAAGATACGACTATATTAGTGCTTACTGCCCTGAGAAGGCCAAGACTCCCAATATTGACTCATTGGCGGAAAAAGGCACATTATTTGAAAACTGTTACGCAGAAGTTCCCATAACTCTCCCCTCTCATGCCAGCATATTCTATTCTCTACCTCCCCATAAGCTTCAAATTTACAACAATGGACAGGTACTTCCAAAAAAGAAAGATCTGTTATCCCTAGCCGAGATTTTTAATCAAAAAGGTTTTAACACTGCAGCCTTTATCTCCCTTGGTGTTTTAAAATCACAATTCGGATTAAACAATGGTTTCAACACTTATGATGACAAACTCCCCAGCAATAGATGGTATCTAAACGCTGAAGAAGTCAACTCTAAAGTCTTTCCCTGGCTTGAAATTCAAAAGGACAATAATTTTTTCCTGTGGATCCATTATTCCGACCCTCACCTTCCCTATGCTCCGCCTGACCTGCCTCCTGATTTGAGTATTTATCTCAATGATAAAATTCACTCCCAACTGTGTATTCAAAAAGGCGAAAAACATTCTCTCCAATTCAACCTGACTCCCGGCAAAAACATAATTTCATTTAAAGTTCTCAATAACTTTCCTGAGCAACATGATGATTACAGAATAAGGTTTAAGAATACTAAATTCATAAATACAGAGGAATTAGAAATAAAATTTAAGGAATTGCTTATCTATGATAATAATGCTCAAAAAAACATGTTAATAAAAGAAAAAGGCCACATATTTATTAATAATAAAGGGAAAGACATGCAATTCACCCTGAGATTTGAGGGGGACCTGAATCTTTTTCCATTCGAGCAGGTTGAGCTATACAAAAAAGAAGTAGAATATATGGATAAACAAATCGGCGAGCTTATTAAAACTCTAAACCGCCACGATATTTATAAAAATACTATAATTATTTTAACCGGAGATCACGGTGAAGGTCTTGGGGAAAATAAAACTAATTTGGGAGAACAATATTTCGGACATATCCATTACCTTTATAATATCTACATGAAAGTTCCGCTTATCATTACAAAATCATTCTCCAACTCCCCAGGAAAAATAATAAGAACACCTGCCGAATTAAAAGACATTGCTCCTACTATTCTCGGAATAATGGGATGGAAAAAGAAGAAATATCATTCGGGAAAAGATCTATATCTGGGCAATAATCAAGTTAATTCCCTCATTTTTGCGGAAACCTATACTCCTGAAGCAATTTACGACAGGTTCGCAGTTTTAATTTTCCCCTGGCATCTCATATATACTCCATCTGAAAAACACTATGAACTTTTTAACCTACAAACAGATGCTGATGAGAAAATAAATCTTTATCAAAAACTAAAAGATCTTGATGAAATAAAAAAACTTCAAAGTATGCTTAAACAACATGCTCTGGATATTTTAAATCAAAAAAAAGATATCAAGATAGACAAGAAATATTTTGAGATGTTGAAGTCTCTTGGTTACATAAAATAAAGAGTCAAGTTATTCAAAAAAGTAGATATAAAATTTCTCTTACAAGCATTTAAAATAGACATAACAAACGAAGAAATACTTCGAGCATTGGCATATATTAAATAAATAAAGTGTCATTATTTTGTACACTTTTTGCATTTTATGTCCATTTTATCAACTCTTAAAATCCCAGTTCAATCTAACTTGTTTATTTTGTATGAATTACAATTTCCTAAATTTGGCGTAAAACTTGCTTGTTTAATCAATGTAATAAAAATGTATGTACTAAAAATGGCATGATAAGGAACAACATGAAACTATCCACAAAAAAGATAAGTATTATCTTCATTATATCGGTTTTGTATTATTCTTTCTCTCTGGAACAATTTCTGCCGTAACAAAAAAATATAAAATTACTACAGAAAAAGCTAACATCTATTTAGAACCAAGTGATAGCAGCCCAGTTATTGAGGTCCTTGATAAAGATACAGTTTTAATGAGTGCAAGCTCCCGGAAGTTTAGAAAAGTCTGGAACTATGTATATTTTAAAACTGAAGATTCTGGAAAGACAAAAGCCGGCTATGTAAATGATGATTCAATTATAAAAATCAAGGCGACTACCAAGGTTATTACCATACAAACAGAAAAATAAATTATTCATAAAAAATGTCGATTTATTAAGCATCTATTTTTGCATAAATATTCTACCCTGATTGATTCATGTATCTTATTTACTATTTCGTTCACCATATAGTTTCTATTTATAATCGACATTTTTTACCTTTCAGGCGAGCCGATCTTACCTCATCTACTTCGTTACAGGGTATTCGTGGTGAAAGATGAAATTCTGGTGTGGCTTGTTCTCGCTTCAGATTTTTAACGCCATTCTTCTTCGTTTTTCTCGGCGTCTGCGCAACTCCCCCCGTCCGTGGGTCAAACATGCTCAACGTCCGACTACGTCGGATTCCCTCGAAAAGCCTTATCAGAAGGCTAAATCTTCAATGTCGCTTCAGCCACAGCAGAATTTCATTAGATTTAAGACTTTTAACTAAAATTTAACGGTTTTACCATTTACCATTTACCATTTACCATTTTCTGTTTTTCCGTATCTACAGCAACCTCGACTCGTGAATAACCCAGATTCTTCTCAATTATTCACTTCTGGAAAGGGTGTGAATAGCTTTATTCTCAGCATTCATGGCCGCTTCCTTCAAAGCTTCGGATAATGTGGGATGTATGTGTATTAAAGAAGCAATATCCTGCAGAATGAGCTTCTTTTCCACAGCAATTGTCATTTCAGGTATTAATTCAGATGCATTGGGTGCTAGGATATGAGCACCTACAATCCGATTATCTTCATCTGCTATAACTTTAACCATCCCTTCCTGACTTCCCATAGTTAAGGCACGTCCATTGGCCTGAAGATGAAATACTCCTTTTTTTACCTTTCCATTCTTCTTTTTAGCTTCCTGCTCGGTCAAGCCTACTGATGAAAATTCTGGCTCGGTAAATACAGCCAGAGGTAAAGCACTGTCGCTTGCGCTTTTTTTAGCTCCAAAAACATTCTCAACAGCAATAATTCCTTCATGGTATGCCTTATGAGCTAAAAGCTTCCCTCCGATCAGGTCTCCTATAGCAAAAAATCCTGGAACATTTGTTTCAAGGCATGCATCTACTTTGACATATCCGGCTTCATCAAATAGGAATCCCCTGCTTTTATTCTTGCATATTTCTGTTGCCGGGATACGCCCCACTGCCAAGAGAACTTTGTCTGCTCCATATTCAAAAACAGTATTATCCTTCAAACAAATTCCTTTAAGGAATACCTGGTTTTTATTTTTAACGACTTCTTTAATTTTCATGCTTGTATATATTTTCATGCCCTTGCGCTTAAGGACCCATTCCAATCGATTGCATATTTCCACATCGCTTCCAGGAAGGATCTGTGGCAATATTTCAAGGAGCGTTACTTCTGTTCCCATCCTCTGTAATATTGTTCCGATTTCTAATCCTATTGCTCCGGCTCCTATAACAAGTAATCTCCTGGGAATTTCAATTAAGCCCAACGCATCAGTACTGTTTATTATTTTATCACCATCTCGTTTTAAAAAAGGAAGTTCTGCTGGCCTACTGCCAGTTGCTAAAATAATTTTTTTTGCCTTAATTACTTTTTCTTCCTTTTTGTCCTGAATAACGATCTTCTTTCCATTACCTAGAGAAGCTTCTCCCCGTATAGTATCAATTCCGTTTTTTTTCAGCAGGAATTCAATTCCTTTAACCAATTTTTCTACTTTTTGTGTTTTTTCATCCTGAACTTTTTGCCAGTTGCATTTTATTTCATTTATAGGGCCTTCAAGGTTCTTATTTTTCTTTACCTCTATAAACTTTTTTGTCTGTTGGAGAAGGAATTTAGTAGGAATACAACCCAGGTTCGTGCAAGTTCCACCCAATTTATTTTTTTCAACCAACAGCACTTTCTTTTTCAACTGAGCTGCCCTAATAGCAGCAACATATCCACCAGGCCCGGCTCCTATTATTACAATGTCATATTCTTTTAACATTTTTTCCTCTTAATTATTTTGCAGAATAGATGAATATTACTGGAGTTTCCTATTATTTTCAACTTTTAGCAATTTTTAGCCAAGCAAGAATCAGTTCAGAAGCTTAGAAAAAATAGGGGAAGTTCTGTAAAGATAATTTAATCTTGACAGACAAAATCAAAAAATAGATAAATAGTCTAAGCAAATTATAGAAAATGTTAACAAAATTATTAAACAATAACCCTAACTATAAACAGCCAACTTCAAAATGGCTTTTCACCCGGCTTATAATTCTTGTTAATCTGCCAGTTCTTTTTTCTTGTTTTATCTTTGCCGTTCCTGAATATGCAGGACTACAAGGAGTAGTTTGCGATTCCATAAAGAATCCCCTAGCTCAGGTCAGGATTATTTTATCCCAAGCAGGTCAAAACAATGATATAACTCTGCTCAGCAACAAAAAAGGGACATTTCAAATAACAGGACTTCCCCCAGGTGAATATTCTGTCAAATTTAATATAGATGGCTATCAACCTCATGTTCAAAATAAAATCCGGCTTGAACCATCTCAGACCTTGTATATTGAAACTATTTTATCTCAAAATGGCAGCTCTTATTCCCGGCTGGTACGCCTGGATTACACCCAGAACATCCATCAAACTATAATAAACCAAAACCAACTCAACAGCTTCCCCTCTGCTCACAACATCTGGTCTGTGATAGAAAATCAAGACCTCTCCGCTACAACCAACCGTATAGACGCAGCAGGACTCTGGTCGGGGATTCCTGCTCTTTTCAGTGCCAGGGGAGGCTGCTCTTGGACCCAAAACACTTACCTTCTAAATGGAATGGATGTTACAGATCCATACCAGACAGGAAAACCTTTATTTTACCCGGATTTCTTCAGCCTCAACTCTTACAGGATGGTGGATGCAGGAAATCCTCCTTATGCCATGTCTCCCGGAGGATATTTCGACCTTTCAATCCGCAATGGAAGCGAACGATTCCAGGGCGGAGTTTCTACTTTTTACACCCATCATTCTCTTCAAAGCACAAATATAACTCCGGATCTTGAACAGGAACACCTTTTGGAAAGTCACGGATTTGATTATTTTACTGAAGGAAATTTCCACTTTTCCGGTCCAGTTATCCCTGAAAAACTTTATATCTTTTCTTCTGTTACAGCCTTTGATCTAGCGCGGAATCTGGCCGACTACTCAGATATAGACAAATCCTCCTTAATATCCGGACTTATGAGTTTAAAATATAAATTTCCTGAAAGCAGCCTATTTTTCCTTTGGACCGGCCAGAAGATCTCCCATCCTTCCTTCGGGGCTGAAAGAAATATCCCCTTCTCGTCTACTCTAGATCAAAAAGAAATATATAATGTATTTCAGGTCATCTGGGATACAAGAATCCATAATGATCATTACATTTCCTTGGGGGCCTCATTCAGTTCAGGTAATGTGAAATCTGATTTTCAGAAAACAGCAACAGAGCCATACAGCACAGGCATATTTCGCAGCCCTCCTGCAGGGGCAGCACCTTCAGCATATGATAATTCGCGGAAAAATTTCACTATACTTTTAAAAGGAGAATCCTTATTCGCAAATATCTTCAACTCTAGGCATAAACTCCTGTACGGGCTTCAATTTCAAAACAATTCATCTTCCTCACAAAAAGAAATAAGGGATAATCTTCACCTTATCTTTTACGGGAAGGAGCCTCTCCAGATAATTAAATACAATTCCCCGGTCCTACACCGGGAATCATCCCGAAATCTTAACCTCTATCTTCAGGATACTTTGTCCCTATCCAGCTTTCTTTCTGTCTATCTCGGATTCAACCTCGCTTATAGCCAGGGATGGATTCCTATGCAAGCTGAGCAAGAGATCAGTTCTGAAAATAGGATCGATTGGCTTAATTTTTCTCCCAGAATGGGAATTATCATCCCGCTTTGCAAAGCCAAGACATCAGCCCTTAAGCTATCCTTTGCTCGCTATTTTTATAAACTTCAGCTGAACTTTCTTTCCTATGGAAATCCTGATTCATTAGCCGGTCTTGTATATAAGTGGGATGACTCAAACCGGGATAAGCATTATCAGCCCGGAGAAACGGGGATTTTAATGAGAAGACAAGGGTCTTACTTTGCTTCCATCGACCCTGACCTTAAAAGGCCCTATACGGATGAGATGGCCATATCATATTCCATCACTCTCAGCTCAAACTGGTATTTTTTTCTAGGAGGCTTTCACAGGACCACAAACAACCTGATTCACCGCTTGAATACAGGAGTCAGTTTTGATAATTATCACCCGTTTTATTACTCAGATATAGGTGATGATCGTATTCCTTTTTCTAATGACGATCTTCTCTTTACTATTTATGAACAAGACAACAATAGCCTTGGCCAGGACTATTATCTTCTCACAAATATGGAATCAAATACCAGAGCAACTTCTTATTATGGGCTTGACCTTAACCTTGTAAAAAAATTCGGCTCCCGCTTTACATTTTTCCTATCCTTAACAGCCACTCAAGCAGCAGGCCACACAAATCCAGGAAATACTGAATGGGAAAATGACGACGGAATTGTAGGTGTTTTATTTGACAATCCCAATAATTTGATAAATGCTAACGGCCGGGTCAGGTTTGATCGTGCCTATACAGGAAGATTAGGCTTTAATTACCTTGCTCCTTTCGGAATAAGGATCAGTGGTATTATCAAATATTATGACGGACAGCCTTTTTCAAGAAAAATCATCATCACCGGGCTTAACCAAGGACCTTTTTATATCCAGGCTCATCCACGCGGAATATCCAGGTATGAATATAACAAAACAATAGATATTCGCTTAGAAAAAATAATAACCCTGGGAAAATCCCGTTTACGACTAATTATTGATGGATTTAATATTTTAAATCGTCACTGGGCCACAGAAGAAAATGAATGGACGGGACCTGAATTTCCTCTACGTTATGCAACGGAAATCCAATACCCACGAATATTTCGCTTAGGATTAGCCTATGATTTTTAACCTGGATTATTAATAAAAAGTGCCGATGATAAAATTAGTTATGATTTTTTTGCATACAACATCGGCAATTTTTATGAATATTCTAGGACAACCTAGATTATTCACGAGTCGAGGTTGTCGTAGATGCGAGGCGCAGTGGATGAAGCTGTGGTCCTTCACCGCGAATCCACTGCAACAAAGCAGATACGGTAAGATCGGCTCGCCTGAAAGGTAAAAAGTGCCGATGATAAAATTAGTTATGATTTTTTTGCATACAACATCGGCAATTTTTATGAATATTCTAGGTTTTGGAGAGGAGGAAAAATGCTTTCACCTATAGGGAAAATTATATTTAGCTTTGTTATTTTCATCACTTTAATAGCTTTTGCCATTCCGGTCTATTACCGCATCAAAATTATCCGGACCGGCCGGCCGGATAAAAGATTTAATAATCTGGCAAAAAGAATAGGACAAGCTCTTTCAAAAATCCTGCTTCAGAGATGCACGCTTAAAAATGAACGACTGTTAACTGGGTTTATGCATGTTTTTATTTTTTACGGAGCCCTGACCTTTGATACTATGACCCTAAATCACAGCCTGGAAGGATTTTTTTCTAAATTTTATCTGTTCGGTAATACACATTTTGGTTTATTCTTTTCCTTTCTCGTAGACATGTTCGCAATTCTGGTTATAGTAGGTGTTTCATTTTTCACTATTAAACGTTTTATAATACGCCCGGAAGCCTATAAAACTACCCTAATAGACTCTGCCATAATTTATATTATGCTTACTCTGGTTACTCTCAGCTATCTATATTTTGAGATATTTGCTATTGCCCTTCACCCTGAAACAGAACGTCTTTCTTTTCTGGGCGGCTATTTTGCTAGCTTTATACAGAACTTATCAAACCCGGCCATTCTCAATACACATCTTCATATATCCTGGTGGCTGCATATTCTACTTGTTTTCGGTTTTATCGCTTATGTCCCCCATTCAAAATATTTCCATATGTTTGCCGGTTCTTTTAATGTTCTGGTTAATAGTGATAGCCCCATGGGACAGCTTCAGGCAATTGATATCGAAAATGCTGAAGTCTTTGGAGTTGAAAAGGCTTCGGATTATTCCTGGAAAGACCTGCTTGATACATTCGCATGTATGGAATGCGGACGGTGCCAGGATGCCTGCCCCGCCTTTTCAAGTGATAAAGCCCTCTCACCCAAGATGATAATCTTTAACCTTAAAAAGCATCTCCTTGAGCACGGAAAAAAATATATTTCAAACAAAAAAGAGGAGGTTATATCCCTGATGGAAAGCACGTTTTCCCAAGATGAGATCTGGGCCTGTACTACTTGTGGAGCTTGTATGCATGTATGCCCAGTTGAAATAGAACATATACCAAAAATCATAGGCTTAAGACAAAGTCAGGTATTAATGGAAAGTAAATTCCCTGGTGAATTAAATTCCTTTTTCCGTAATATAGAGACAAACAGCAATCCCTGGGGAATTGGCTTTTCCGACAGAGCCGACTGGAAAGAAGGACTGGATATAAAACTCATCAGCGACCACCCTGAGGCGAACTATTTATTCTGGGTTGGATGCGCTGGCTCTTTTGACGAAGAAGGAAAAAAGATAGCCAGGGCAATGGCAACTGTTTTAAATATAGCTGATATAGATTTTGCCATTTTGGGAGTAGAAGAAAAATGCTGCGGGGATTCAGCCAAACGCCTTGGTAATGAATATCTATACCAGATGCAGGCAGCCGAGAATATAAAACTCTTTAAGAAGTATAATGTAAAAAAAATAATCACCATATGCCCGCATGGATACAATACCTTTAAAAACGAATATCCGGGACTACTGGATGTACTGCCGGAAATAAAGCCGGATACAAAAAAAGCATTCAAGCAAATAGAAGTCATCCATCACACCCAGCTGCTTGCCGAGCTTCTCCAGAAAAACCAACTACCTCTTAAGCGAAAAATAAGAGAAGATTTTACCTATCACGATTCATGTTATCTCGGACGCCACAATAATATTATTTCTCAACCAAGGAAAATTCTAGCTAAAGTATGCAGTTCTAAACTTATAGAACTTAAAAACAACTGCGAACACAGTTTCTGCTGCGGAGCAGGAGGCGGCTTAATGTGGACTGAGGAATCTTCCGGCCAAAGGATCAACCATCTCAGAACAGATGAGGTTATAGACTCTAATACAGAGCTGGTGGTTACATCCTGTCCTTTTTGCCAGACTATGCTTCAGGACGGCCTTAAGGACAAAGATAAGGAAAACATCAAGGTCAAGGACATAGTCCAGCTAATAGCAGAATCTTTAGCCTGAACTATTCATAAAAGATGAAATTCAGGTGTGGCTTGTGCTTCTTGCAAATGGGAAGCTGAGTCTGTATGTCTCCGTCCTCTATCCACCCATCCCCCCGTGGGTACCTTACGGTGCGGGCGGATAGATCCCGACCCAGCTTCATCCGCTACGCACTGGCATGGATAATGGTCAAACCCGCACAAAGCCATCCGGAACAACGCGGGCATGGTTCCCCGAGAGAATCTCGAGGAGAGCGTTGTGAGGACAGGAAGGGATTTCCCCGCTGGGGGAAATCCCTGTCTTTCGCAGGGACTTACCTGTGTCCATGTCAGTGTGAATAATTCACGTTAGTAGTTTTAAACCTCATTGTAACTCTTTAAAGGTTTACTTGGTTATTAAACTATGGTATTTATTATTTTGATTTTAAATTAACCTGGATTATTCCCGAGTCGAGGTTGCTGTAGATGAGAGGCACAGGGTGCGAAGCTTTGGTCCTTCACCTCAAAGCACCCTGTAACGAAGCAGATGCAGCAACATTCGTCTCGCCTATGGTATAAAAATGGCAATTAAAATTAAAAATAAAACCAAGAAAAAAGTTTCCATAATCGTTCTTGATGAAATCTTGCATATCACTGAAAAAAAAATAATAATAAGTACATCGCCATTTTTTTATAAATAGTTCAGGCTAATAAAAATGTCGGAAAAATATATTAAAATAATATTTTTTGCTTTGATACTTCTCAATTTATTTTTTCTTTCAGCTATTGTTTCTTTTCAAATAACTAAAACAGGAGAAATGGTTACCTTATCTGACCTTAGAGGAAAAACTATTGAAGAAGCCAGAGTGGAACTTTCCAAGCATAAATTATACGCAGTCCAGACTGACGTTCAACTCCATGACCTATATGAAAAAGGGAAGATCATATCTCAAGAACCACCACCTGGCTCAAAAATCAAATTAAACCAAAATGTCAAAGTTGTTGTAAGTGCGGGAAAAGAAAAGGTAGTGGTTCCAATGATCATCGGCCGAACCCTTGAAGCTATTCCTCTAACTCTTCAGGAAGCAGGCTTACGCAAGGGGATTGTTTGCCATGTACACACTTCCAGGTATGCGGCAGGAAAAATTATCAGCCAATACCCAATACCAACCCAGGAAGTCGGAATTAACTCAAAAATAAACCTTCTGGTAAGTCAGGGGGAGAATGAAAAAAAATACCTTATGCCGGATCTTTTAGGAAAAAAAGTTAAAGTTGTGAAAGCTAAACTCGAAGAAATTGGTTTCAGGATAGGAGATATACATCGCTTTCAATATCCCGGCCTTGAATCCGATATAATCATAAATCAAATCCCGAAACAAGGGAATTGTATCCAAAAAAGAAATATTATCACTCTGGAGGTTAGCAAATAATGCCTCAAATAGCACCTTCAATACTTTCAGCTGATTTTTCAAAAATAGCTGAAGCTGCAAAAATTGTGGAGGAAGCCGGTGCCGATCTTCTCCATATTGATATTATGGACGGTCACTTTGTTCCTAATCTGACGTTCGGACCTCAACTGGTAGCTTCCTTAAAAGAAAAAACTTCTCTTCCTCTTGATGTTCACTTAATGGTGGATAATCCCCAATATATTATTCCTTTATTTCAAGATGCAGGGGCGGATTGGATCTCAATTCACTTGGAAGCTTCCAAGCACCTTAATAGAGATATATCCTCCATCAAACAAGCAGGCTGCAAAGCCGGCCTTGCTCTTAATCCGGCATCATCGATCCACCTGATGAACGATATAATAAAAGATCTTGATTTTGTCTTACTGATGACTGTAAATCCTGGTTCTGGGGCCCAAGAATTTATAGAATCCAGCAAAACAAAAATATCCCAGCTAAAAAATTGGATAAACGGACAAAACCTTAATACTCTTATAGAAATAGATGGAGGGGTAAAAGAAATAAATATAGAGGAACTCTGTGAATTGGGCGTGGATATTTTTGTCGTCGGCTCAGAGGTTTTTAAAGCTGAAGACCCGAAAGCAACTATAATCCGTTTGAAGAACAAACTGAGTAAACAAGGAAACAAATGAATTGTTTAGTTACCGGGGCAGCAGGGTTTATCGGCTCTCACCTATGCCACAGGCTTTTAAAAGAAGGCCATTATGTCTCAGGAATCGATTCTTTTACTGATTATTATCCCCGCAGTATAAAAGAAGCAAATCTTTCTCCATTTTCTAAGCATAAAAAATTTAAATTTTTCCCGGAAGATATAAACCTGCTTGATCTGAATAATTTATTACAAAATACTGATGCTGTATTCCACCTGGCTGCCCAAGCAGGAGTGAGGGCAAGCTGGGGAAAAAACTTTTCAATTTATACCAGAAACAATATCGAAGCCACTCAAAAACTCCTGGAAACTGCCAAAAAATACCGTATAACAAAATTTATCTATGCTTCCTCTTCTTCAGTATACGGATCATCACCAGAACTTCCCATGAAAGAAACAAGCGCACTTTCCCCTTTTTCTCCCTATGGAGTAAGCAAGCTTGCCGCTGAAAATCTCTGCCGTCTCTATTTTAGAAATTATGGAGTTCCTACTGTCTCTTTGAGATTTTTCACTGTTTACGGCCCTGGTCAGCGTCCGGACATGGCCTTTCATAGATTTTTCAAAGCCATTCTTTTAAATAAACCTATTTCAATATACGGTGATGGAAAACAAACCCGGGATTTTACCTATATTGATGATATCATTGAAGCAAACATTGTTTCCTTAGCAAAAGGAAAAGAAGGGGAAATATATAATATAGGCAGCGGAAATCCGTTAATACTAAAAAGCGTTTTTTCTTTGCTTGAACAAATTTGCCAAAAAAAAATCCAACTTCAATACGAAAAAAAGCAAAAAGGTGATGTTCTGCATACTTTTGCTGATCTAAAAAAAGCCTGTTTAGATTTGGACTATTCCCCTAAAGTCAAACTTAATGAAGGACTACAAGAAGAATGGAAATGGATTCAAAGGTATTTATCATGAAAAAAATCTTATGTTTATTATTAGCAACAATCATAATTGGAATAGGCTGCAGTAAAAAAACTACAGAAATTTCTCCTGAAATAGCTTCAAATGACGAAACTCTATTCAATATGGGAGAAAAATATATCAAAAAGAATCCCGAAAAAGGACGGCTTTATTATAGACAAATAATTGATTCCTTTCCCAAAAGTTTTTATGCACAACGCGCTAAATTAGCAATTGCAGACTCTTATTTTGAAAAAGGAGACGAAGGCAGCATGATAATCGCTGCCTCCGAGTATAGAGAATTTACAAATCTTTTTCCCTACAGCCCCTCCGCAGCTTATGCCCAATATCAAATAGGAATGACTTTTTATGAAAAAATTTTAAAATCGGGACGAGACCAGTCCAAGACCGAGCAAGCTCTTTCAGAATTCAAATTAGTAGTGACCAAATACCCACTAAGTGATGAATCAAATCAGGCGAGAGAAAAAATACAAGACTGTGAAGACCGCTTGACTAAACATTCTCTTTCTATAGCTGTTTTCTATTATAATTCCCATGCGTATAAGGCTGCAATCAGCCGGTTAACGGAAATCATTACAAAATTCCCAGGATATTCAAGGATGGATAAGATCTATTTTTATCTTGCTGATTCCAATTTCAATTCAAAACTTTATGACCAAAGCATTCCTTATTTCAGAAAAGTTATAACTGATTACCCAAAAAGTGAATTCGCTAAAAAATCAGCTGAGCGGCTGAAAGAAATTGAAAAAATGCAAAATAAAACAGAAAAATAGGAGGATGGGATGCGCTATATAAAAAAGCTGTTCGCAGTTGTGCTAATTTTTGCTTTTGCGCCTGGTCTTCTGTTTCCCCAATATCAGGAACTAAGTACAGAACGTTCTATTAAGTTTAAGCCAGGAATAGGATTCGAATATTTAAACCGGACATTAGACTGGGGAGATGACAATACTTCTAAACTGAATTCCTATTTATTTACCTTAAACGCAGAAATCGAAATTCAAGACAGAATATCCCTTAGCGCAATTGCCGGGTATTCATTGTCAAGTTTTGACAAATTATTATTCAAACAACTTCCCTTCTCCATAGAACTTGACACAGGAAATATAGGAGGATATCTATTTGGAAGTGAATTAAATTTTAAAATATATAATTTTAATGATTTTGAGATAAAAGCCCGAGGTCAGTTCATCTATTATATTGCGACAAAAAAAGAATGGGCCATCCCCGGTCTAAGTGTCTCTGGGAATGTAACCGGAAAGCCAAACTGGTGGAGAATAATAGCCGGACCTCAGATAACTTATACCGGATTTGACTATTTTTACCCTTATATATTCATCAGTTATTCCGACCTCCGGGGAACTTACTCCATGGAACAATCGATTGAAGATCTATCTGGAAAAGAAGATAAAAAAATAGTGTCATTGGGAAATATATGCGCTGCTATTGGAACCTATTATGAACTCACCGATTACCTAAATATTAAAGCAGAGATACTTATTATTCCCAATGAGACCAGCCTTGATTTCAGTTTTATATTAGGCACTCTTTTTTCATTTTAGATATTATGGGAGGGAATGATGAAAAGCAGAAAACTATTATTATATTTATGTATTATATTCAGCATAATACTTTCTACCGGATACACCCAAACCAGATTTCATAAACAATTACGCCCTCGCAATAAAAACTACCTGCATCATCAAAAAATACGCCAGTTGAACGATGGTCTTCCCTTACATAAAAAATCCCAAAAATATGCAGTAGATCAGATCCTGGTAAAATTCAAACCCTCTGTAAAATCCCAAAGCATTAAGACTACTCTGGCTGTTTACAATGCAAAGCTGCTGAAAAAGATACCGATTGGAAATATTTATCAAGTACAGATCCCAGAAGGAACTACTGTAGAAGAAATGGTCTATTATATGAGCCAGAACGCTAATGTAGAATATGCCGGGCCCAATTTCATTGCTCATATCACTGTCACTCCCAATGACACTTTTTTTGACTATCAATATGCCCTCTATAATTCCGGCCAGGACATAGGCGTTCCCGGAAGCCCTCAAGGAAAAAACAGAGCTGATATCAAAGCAACAGCAGCCTGGGAAGAAAGCAAGGGAGGAGAAGAAGTCATCATTGCAATAATTGACACTGGCGTCGACCTGGAGCATCCAGATCTGGTAAACAAAATCATATCCAGTGGGCGTGATTTCGTAAATGATGATTTAGATGCAACCGATGATAACAGCCATGGTACTTTTGTAGCAGGAATAGCGGCTGCTGAGACTAACAATAATGAAGGGGTTGCCGGAGTTGCCTGGAACTGCAAAATTTTACCGATCAAATGTATAGATGAGGAAGGCACTGGTTTTTACAGCTGGATCATCGAGGGGATTTATTGGGCTGTAGATAACAATGCCTCAGTCATTAACCTAAGTATAGGTGGCCTCGAAACGGATCCAGGCCTTGAAGATGCTTTGAAATACGCCTTTGACAATGATATTGTAGTAGTAGCAGCAGCAGGCAATGAGGCCGAGCCTGTACTCTATCCTGCTGCCTATACTGAATATTGTCTTGCAGTAGCTGCTTCCGATTATGACGATAACCGAGTATCATGGTCAAATTATGGACCAGAGATCGATGTCGCTGCTCCAGGTGAAAGAATTGTAGGCTGTGTTCCCGCTTGGTTTTGGGGGCCGGGATCTATCCCATATGCATTCGGAAGTGGCACATCATATGCAAGCCCTCATGTTGCTGGTTTTGCAGCTCTGATCAAGAGCTCAAAGGACTGGTTGACTGCTGCTGAGATAATGAATATCATCTGTTATTCCGCAGATGATGTAAATAGTACAGAACATCCGGGAAAAGACGATTACATCGGATATGGACGGATTAATATGGAAAAAGCGCTGGTCCCGCTTATAATCACCAATTAACCAACGCAGAATTAAAATTCAAAATTATTTGCAGGCAGAGCCTGCGTTATTAATTGTAATTACAGGGCTAGCGACCATGTTATCAATAGTTTTAAGAGCAATGAATTACGCGGGTGTTAGTCCATAAATAACTACGAATAGCTTTCTTTATGGCAGTATGTCAATATAGAAATACTTTTAACAATGAAGCAATTTACAATTTGCATTTTACTTTATATTATATATATCGACATTTTTTATGAATAGTGTAGGCTAACCTGGATTATTCACGAGTTGATATTTAGCATGGCTAATAATGCTTAAAACCTTAAGAATAAAAAACCTTGCCACCATCGAAGATATCGAACTTGAATTCCAGAGCGGTTTTTCTATCCTTACAGGAGAAACAGGAGCCGGTAAATCAATTATTATTGAGAGCATCAGGCTTGGTCTAGGAGAAAAATCATCCCCTGATATTATAAGAACCGGAAAAAGCGAAACTTCAGTTGAAACCACTTTTCAAATTCACTCCAAAACTGCCTGCTTAGACAATTTCCTTTCTGAAGACGAAGAGAATCTCTATCTCCATAGAAAAATCCCCTATAAGGGGAATGGCAAGGCATATATAAATGGAACTCTGGTTCCAATAAAAAAAATCAGGCAACTAAGTTTTAACTTCGTAGATATTTATGGGCAAAATGATCATGTATTTCTCCGCAATATAGATAATCAACAAGATTTCCTGGACAACTTTGCCCATACAGTTTCTCTTAGAGAAAATGTTTCTCAGTTAGCCCAAGGACTTAGAAAACTCAATCGGAAAATAAACTCCCTGCAGACAAGAGAACAAGACCGGGCCCAGCGAATAGATTTCCTTAAATATACCATAAAAGAGATAGATAATGCTGAATTAAAAGCCGATGAAGAGGATAATCTCCAGCAGGAAAGAACGATTTTAAAAAACGCTGAAAAAATCAACAATGTCGTAGAAGAAACTTTGAATATATCATATAAAGAAGAAAGTTCAATTTTACCACACCTTGCCAAGTTTCAAAACCAAATTAAAGAGTTAACTCCTTATGACCCGGAAATGAAAACAATAGACAATGCTGTTGAACAATTTATGATAACTCTCAAAGAATTTGTTGATCATTTAATCAAATTTAAGGATAGGCAGGAAAACTCAAACGAAAAATTAGAATCTATTGAGGAGCGCCTTAGTAATGTTGAAAACCTGAAAAGAAAATATGGCAAGAGTATTCCAGAAATCCTCTCTTTCCTCGAAAAATCCCGAAATGAACTAAATATCCTTGGCTCCAGTCATGAAGAACTGTCAGAGCTTAAGAAAGAGTTTACAGCTACCTTTTTAAAGTATAAAGAAAAAGCCCAAATCCTCTCAAATATGAGAATAAAAGCTGCGAAGGAACTTGAGAAGCGGATTGAGAAAGAGATCAGCATCCTGGGAATGAAAAAAGCACGTTTTGAAATAGACATTAAATCAACCCCCCCTGGGCCAGATAATCTTAATCAGCTAAAAGACAGCGGAATTGATACAGTTGAATTCCTTTTAAGTCCAAATCCCGGCGAAAAACCAAAACCTTTACGAAAAATCGCTTCTGGCGGAGAACTCTCGCGTTTAATGTTAGCCTTAAAATCTGTAGACAAAAATCAAAAAAAAATAAAAACATTGATCTTCGATGAAATAGATGCGGGTATCGGGGGAAAAACCGCAGATTTTGTTGCTCAAAAACTTCGATCTCTTTCAAAACAAAATCAAGTGATCTGTATTACCCATCTACCTCAGATCGCATCTTATGCGTCCCATCATTACCGGATTGAAAAAATAGTCAAAAACAACCGGACTTACACTAAGGTTAAAAAACTCACAAAAAATGAACGCATTAAGGAAATCGCAAAACTGTTGGGAGGACGTCATATTACTGATACTACTCTAAAAAATGCCAGAGAAATGCTAGAGAACAACCTGAGTAAGTAAAAATCCGATGAATTCTAATAGGTTATCCGGTTATAATTTTTTCATTTATACATTCGGCTGCCAGATGAATGAATATGATTCTGAACATATTGCTGGAATACTTTCCGCTAATGGCGCATCCCCTGTCGATTCTCCAGATAAAAGCAACCTGATCATTATAAACACTTGTGCAGTTAGAGAAAAAACTATAAATAAACTCTACTCTTTATTAGGAAGGTATAAGTTAATAAAAAGTGATAATGATGCCATTATCTGCATTGCCGGCTGTGTAGCCCAACTCCAGAGAAATATTCTGCTTAAAATTCCTTATGTCGACTTTGTTGTAGGCCCTGATAATTACTGGAAAATTGCAGATATCCTATCTGGAAGGAAAGGAGAGAGGAATCTGTACACAGAATGGTACAGTAATTGGCATGAAATCGATAATATCTCCAGGGAAAATAATATTAGTGGATATATCACTATTATGGAAGGGTGTAATAATTTTTGTTCTTACTGTATAGTTCCCTTCACTCGGGGAAGAGAGAAATATCGTTCCTCTACGAGTATAATCCAAGAAGCATCAAAATTAGCCCGTAATGGTTTTAAAGAGATCCAGCTTTTAGGTCAAAACGTTAACTCATACCGAGACCCTCAAACAAAAAGAAGTTTTTGTGACTTACTAAAAGAGGTTAGCTGTATTGAAGGAATCGAATGGATACGATTTTTCACTTCTCACCCCAAAGATTTCACGTCAGTTGTTGCCCAAACAATGAAAGAATCTGAGAAGATCTGCTGCCAACTCCACCTTCCTGTTCAAGCAGGTTCTAATTCAGTTTTGAAGCGTATGAGTCGAGGGTATACCCGGGAAGAATACCTTGCAAAAATTGACATACTACGGGATTTTATACCTGACATCAGTTTAAGTACGGATATAATCGTAGGTTTTCCAGGAGAAACAGAAAAAAACTTTGCAGACACGCTTAAGCTGCTTGAAAAAGTCCGTTATTCCAATATTTTTTCTTTCCGATACTCTCCCCGCCCCTTTACCAAGGCGCTACAATATAAAGATTCAGTTTCTTTTCAAGATAAAAAGAAACGCCTTATTCAAGTTCAGGATCTTCAAAAAAATATTCAAATAAAAAAACATAAAAATCTTATTGGTAAAACATTCAAAGTTCTTTGCATGGGAAAAAGTAAAAAAAAATCCAGTATATATTCCGGACGGAATGAAGCCTACCAAGT
>JAUWNW010000078.1 GCA_030612445.1 Candidatus Aminicenantota bacterium | reverse complement strand
CTCATAGATGAGAGAGAAAGAGATATTTTATTCTCTTCCAGCTTTTCCATCAGACACTTTATAACTTCTTCAAGATATGGGTAATCTCCTATAGAGAGGGCAGCCAGCGAAGCATCCTCATATCCAGTATCCCGGAGACTGTCTAAAACTTTGTTATAAACATTTTCAGGCTCTCTCATTCTTGCCGGGAAATAAAGTGTTCTTGCCTGACAAAAACGGCAATTCTGAGGGCACCCCCGCACTGCTTCAACCGCAACCCTTTCAAAAATTACTTTTATATTTGGAACTACTATTTTTTCTGGATACGAACCTTTAGTTAAAGGAAAAAAACATCTCTTTTTTACAACAGAGGGGGCCTTTCCTTCCGGCTTCACAGCCTGCAGAAAAGAACCGGCAGCTCTGTAAGGTTTATATAATGAAGGGACATAAACCCCTTTAATCTTTGACAATTCCTGTAATAGCTGTCTTTTTTTTGTAATTTTACCCTTTAATTCTTCGAATATCTTAATGATCTCCAAAAAAGCTTCTTCACCATCTCCGATTAAAAACGCATCAAACAGATCTGCCAACGGCTCAGGGTTAAAAACAGCTGGGCCCCCAGCAATAACTAAAGGATATTTAAGGCTTCTATCTGACGAAAGAAACGGTATCTTCCCTGTATCAAAGATAGTTAATATATTTGAATAATTCAGCTCATATAAAAGAGAGAAACCTATTATATCAAATGCGCAAATAGGTATCTTACTTTCAAGAGAAGATAAAGTCAGTGTCCTCTTTTTTAATTCCTTTTCACAATCGATCCAGGGGGTAAATACCCGTTCCGCTAGGATAGAATCGTTAGCATTTAAAATGTGATAAAGGATTTTTTGTCCGAGATAGGACATCCCCACTTCATAAAGGTCAGGAAAAGCGAGCACTACCTTAGTCTTCACACTACCTGGATCTTTCTTTATCTCGTTCCACTCTCCCCCAATATAACGTCCTGGCTTTTGGACATGTCTTAGTATTTCATCCCATTCATCTGTTATATTATGCATATCGACATTTTTTATGAATAATCTAAGTTAAAGAGTCATTCTGCCTTCTGCACTCCTAGCTCCTTGAGCAATACTGCAGTAAGGCTTTTACTTAATCTTATCCTTAATCCGTAATCCCGCTTTAACCTTTTTTTAGCTGGATTATAATTCAAACATTCGCAAACCGCCTCATCTTTATATTCAAAACTAGAGCTACAGCAATAAAATTCGTCAGCAAAGATGATCCTCCATAGCTCAATAAAGGTAATGGTATCCCTGCGACCGGAAATAGCCCAATAGTCATCATAATATTTATCAAGAATTGGCCGACGATCATCATAAAAACCATAAAAACAATATATACTCCTACCCTATCACGGGAGTCTAATAAGGATTTAAACAACCTGGATAAGAATAAAAAATATATTAAGATCGCAAAAAATATACCAACAAATCCGAATTCTTCACCTATAACTGAAAAAATAAAATCTGTGTGCCTTGCCGGCAGGAACCTTAATTGGCTTTGAGTTCCCTTTTTATACCCCTTTCCTAACAATCCACCTGAACCAATAGCGATTTTCGACTGGAGGATATGGTATCCGGAACCAAGTGGGTCTTCTTGAGGAAATAATAGAGTTAAAATCCTTTGCTTCTGATAATCTTTCATAACAAATTTCCAGCCAGTAAAACCAAGGATCAAAACGCATATTAAAAGCAATATTAATATTTTTTTATTGATTCCCGCAAGAACAATAACTCCCATGAATATGGGTATATAAGTAAGAGCTGTTCCAAGATCAGGTTGTAACGCAACTAACAAAAATGGTACAAATACCACCAAACCGCTTAATAATCCAGTCCTCCAGGGCAAATGACTCTGTTTAAATTCAGCAAAAATTCGGGTCAGCATAAGAATAATGGCAATTTTCATGATTTCAGAGGGCTGGATTTGAAAAAAAGGCATTTTAATCCAGCTTTTAGTCCCTGCTATCAGCTTTCCAAAAAATAAAATACCTCCCAGGAAAACAATACCGATGCTATAGAAAAATAAAGCATAGGAAATTAAAAAGTTATAATCTATCAATAACAAAACAAAAAGGATAATAATACTCACTAAGATCCAGGACATCTGCTTGAAAAAAAAATTTCCCGGAAGGTAATGAGAGCTGCTGTAAATCATTACTACGCCTATTATTGAATTCAACAGCAGCAGACCAATTAAAAACCAGTCAATATTAACTATAAGTGACCTATCTAGCATAATTCTCTCTGTATAATTTAAAGATCTCTCGAGCTATAGGAGCAGCTGTAACTGCTCCTCCCCCGCCATGTTCAACAATTACCGTCACAACAATCTCCGGATCATTTCGGGGAGCAAAACCTGAAAACCAGGAATGAGTTTTTATTTCATTTTTTTTAGTCTCAGCTAATTTATGGGCAGTTTCCTTACTGATAACCTGGGCTGATCCTGTCTTCCCGCAAACATCAAATCCGGATATACGGGCAGCTATGGCAGTCCCTCCTTTTTCATTGACTGCCATCCACATCCCAAGAATGACTTTTTCAAAATGTTCTGCCTTAATACCCACTGACGGAAAACTCAATCTCTTTGTTTTATCTAAGAGAAGGGAAGGCCTGACTTTTTTCCCTCTATTAGCTATAAGAGCTGTTTGAGCAGCAATCTGCAAGGGAGTAACCTGAAGAGGACCCTGCCCGATCGCTACAGAAATAGTTTCTCCCGGATACCAAGGAAGATTCCTGGTTTCTCTTTTCCACTTCGGGTCGGGAACTAGACCGCTCTTTTCACCAGAAAGATCAATTCCGGTTTTTTCTCCTAAACCAAGTATTTTTGCATAATGTGAGATTTTCTCTATCCCCATTTTTTTCCCAAGTTGATAAAAATATACATTACAGGATTTTTTTATCCCGTTGTATAGATCAACAGACCCGTGTCCTGGCTTAAACCAGCAAGAAAAAAGATGGCCATAGATTATTATCGAACCTCGACAGAAGAAAGAAGTGCGGTCATTAATAATATTAGAATCCAGCGCTCCCACTGCCATAACAAGTTTAAAAATAGATCCAGGAGAATACAGCCCTCTAATAGCACGGTTTTGTAATGGGTATTCTTGGCTGTTTGCCAATTTTATCCATTCCTCGGGAGAAAAACGGTTGATAAACTTATTCGGGTCAAAACTGGGGTAGCTTGCCAAAACAAGGACCTCCCCGGTTTTTGCCTTTAGGGCTACAATAGCGCCTTCTTTTCCCTGTAAAAGTTTTTCAGCTTTTTTCTGAAGGCTTAGATCAATAGTTAAATTGATATTTCTTCCTTTTTTTGGAGCGATACGCGAAATTTCTCCTTTCCTTCTCCCTCGGCTGTCCACTACTTCACGTACAAGCCCCTCTTTACCTGCTAAAATTGATTCACACTCTCTTTCAATTCCTGTTTTTCCAACCAACTCTCCTATACGTTTCCGCAAGTACTTTCCCCTCTTGATTTCTTCCATAGATATTTCCTGTAAATAGCCTACAACATGGGATGCGCATATCTTATTGGGATAATCTCTTTTTGGCTCAGGCTGAATAACAAATTCCGGAAATTCTATTTTCCTGCTTTCAAATATAGATACTTCCTTTTTTGTAAGGTCATCCTTAATTACTATTGGCAAAAAATCAGGGATAGATTTATACTTATTGACCCGTCTGCCTATTTCCTCCATATCCAAATCCAAAATACTAGATATTTTCTGATAAGATTCTTTAATGTCAGTACTGTTTTCCCTTATTATTGAAACTTTGAAGGAAGCTTTATTTTTTGCAATTATTCGATTTTTTCTATCCAGAATAAGGCCGCGCTGGGGCAACTGAACAATCTCTCTAATACGATTTGATTCAGATTTTTTCCAGTACTTCTTATGGTCAAGAATCTGTATTTTCCAGAAAAAAAGAATTATTATTATTAATAAGATCTCAATAAAAACAAAAGTTAATTTTGCCCGGCTGCGTATCAGAGAAAGGTCCTCGTATATCTTATTTTTCATCTTATATATTTTGACTTCCTTTCCCTGATCTTCCTGACTAGAGCTATAGTAACACTCGCCGCCAATGCTGTACAAAACGGCTGCAGAAACAGTAAACCATTTGCAATATAAAGTTTCTCACCAATAATCAGAGTATATATAAAAACCCATACGAGCAACTCAAAGATCAACATAATTATATTAAATAAAACATTTCTGAAAAAAGGAACAATATTTATTTTTTTTGAAATTAATCCAGTAAAATAACCAAGTAATGTTTTTGCAATACCAGCGACACCAAACACTCCCAGACTAAATGAGTCTTGAATAAGCCCACAGGTCATTCCTGTAAAAGCACCAAAAACTTCTCCCTTCTCAACCGCAAAATAAATCACTACAATATTGAACACATTAAACAAAAAAGGAAACAAAAAGGAAACATTCTGAAGAAATAAATATAACACAACACTAATAAAAATAACCAAACCACCAAACAAATAATCTCTCATTATCAATCAATCCTCATTAGACTCAGGTTAGTAAAATTCCGCAGCAGTAACTCCGATCACAGCCAGGCGGTTAGAATGACTAAGGTCAAAATAGGGCTTAACAATGATCATTTTAAAAAGTGATGGAAGGATCTCAATCGAAATTATCTCCCCCACTCTTATCCCCGGAGGGTAAATTTCATCATAACCAGTAGTAATTATAATATTCCCTATATCCAAATCTTTGTTCGTATTTAAAATATAATTCACCTGGCAAAGACCATTCCCACTTCCAGAAAGAACTCCAATAGATTTATTCTCTTCAGAGCTAACACTGACTCCAGCATCATTATCTGTCAACAGTTGAATTCTTGCTCCCCTTAATGTTACTGTAATAATCCGTCCAACCAGGTTACCATTTAGGCCAAGGACGACCATGTTCTTCTTTACACCATCAGCAGATCCTTTATTTATATTTATCGATTTAAAAATATTTCCGGCATCTAAACCGATTATACGAGCGGTAATTATTTTTTTGTGTGCCTGCTTGAAAATCTCTTCGACTTCTTTTTCACCCTGATATTTTTTTAATGCTTTTCTGAGAAGTTCATTTTCATGTTTAAGTAGAAAATTTTTTTCCTGCAGCGAGTTATTTTTAACTTGAACATCGTGTAGGAAAAAATAATTCCTCCAGAATTTATTTGACGAATGAAAAAAATAGTCAACCCCATCCTGTACAGGAATAAAAACTGAAAGCAGCGTTTTCTTAAAGAAGCTCTCTTCTTCTCCTAGAGGAGCCTGAATTGAGATCAAAATCATCTGGATCAATATGAGTGATAGAAGAATGGTTAGATTTTTCTTCTTTTTCAGAAAAGAGGGCATAAAATATATTTCAACTGATTAGATTAAAGAGATCTTCCTCAATAATTCTAAATCATCAAGCATTTTCCCCGCTCCCAGCACAACCGTTGTCAAGGGATCTTCGGTAATGAAAACTGGAAGCTGTGTTTCCTCCCGAATTCGTTTATCGATATTCTTAACAAGAGCTCCACCGCCGGTTAAAATTATACCACGGTCTATTATATCTGCAGATAGCTCAGGAGGGATTTTTTCCAAAGCTATTCTGATAGCATTAACAATAGAACCCACAACATCCTCAAGTGCTCCTCTGATTTCTTGATCATCAACAACAATAGTTTTGGGAATACCTTCTCTCAAATCTCTTCCTTTGATCTCCATCGTCATTGGTTCATCCAAAGGATAGGCTGAACCGATCAATATTTTAACATGCTCCGCAGTTTTTTCTCCGATAAGCAGATTATATTTTTTCTTAACATACTGGATAATAGAATCATCCATCTCATTTCCGGCAATTCGAATGGAATGATTAAAGACGATTCCGGTCAGTGAGATAATAGCAATATCTGTTGTTCCACCTCCGATATCGACGATCATATTTCCAGTTGGTTCAGAAATCGGGAGATCTGCTCCTACAGAAGCAGACATAGGTTGCGCGACTAAATATACCTCAGAGGCCTTCGCACGCATAGCTACATCTTTGACTGCTCGGCGTTCAACTTGAGTTATTCCACTAGGAATTCCAATAACAATCCTTGGCCTGAGGATAAAATTCCGGTTGTTTGTGGATTTTTTTATAAAATAATCCAACATTTTCTCGGTAACCTCAAAATCTGCAATAACTCCGTCACGCATAGGTTTAATAGAAACAACACTTTGGGGAGTCTTACCAAGCATCTCCTTTGCCTCTTTCCCAACAGCTTCAACTTTCCCAGTTTGCTTATTTATTACAACTATCGAAGGTTCCTGGACTATAATCCCTTTACCCCTTAAAAAAACAAGAGTATTGGCCGTACCCAAATCAATTGCCAGGTCACAAAATAGTTTTTCTTTTATCCATTTAAATAAACTCATTTCTACCTTAATAATAAATGTCCCTAATTTTTATCATAAATTTAACAATCACGCAATTAAAAAAAACTCTTTACATTGATCTTTCTATTTTCCTTGACAAGCAACAAGCTATAAAGATATATATGTTAAAAAATTATCATGAGGAGGTTTTCGTGAGCAATAAACCCTTCAAATCCTATATTCCAGCTGATCAAAATATGCAGGAAATTTCCTTTAAAGCAATATTTCTCGGCATAATCATGGCAGTTATATTGGGAGCTGCAAATGCCTATTTGGGCCTGCAGGTATGACAGTGGCAGCCACCTTTCCTGCTGCAGTGATCTCCATGGCAATAATCCGTCCTTTAAAAGGAACAATCTTAGAAGAAAACATGGCCCGAACAACAGGAGCTGTAGGAGAAGCACTGGCAGCTGGTGCTGTTTTTACTATTCCAGCTTTCTTATTTACAGGAGTATTGACAGAATTCGATGTTTTCAAATCCTCACTCCTTATGTTAATCGGGGGAGTACTGGGAGTATTGCTAATAATACTGGTCAGACGCACTCTTGTCGAAGATGCTGATCTGCCTTTTCCTGAAAGTTTGGCCTGTGCCGAAATGGTAAAAACCGGTCAAAAATCCGGAAAATCCCAAGTCAGCTATATGTTTTGGGCCATGGGATTGGGGGGCTTGATCGAATTTTTTACCAGTGAAAACGGAATTCAGTTCATAAAACCTTTTACCAAAAGTGTATTCAAGATCCCCGGATTATCAAAAATCAGCTACCTCAATGCAGACAATGTAGAAATATACAAAACTCCCTCGATAAAAGGCAGAATGTTCATCGAATCACCGGCAGCTAACGCCGCTCTGACCGGAGTAGGCTACATTATCGGTCCAAAACTTGCTGCCCTGACATTCTCCGGTGGAGTGCTGGGATGGCTCTTTCTTATGCCTATTCTATTGTTCATAAGTAATGACTTAAAGACCATAGTAAACCAGGACCTGAGCAGTTGGTCTGAAATAGCCATTTCAGCCTACAATGCCCAGATCAAACCTATTGCTGTAGGTGCTATGCTGGTAGGTGCTTTCTATACTCTTTTCAAAATGAGAAAAAACTTGATCACAGGAATCGGCCGTTCCTTCTCAGATGTTAAAAAATCCCAGGCTGAAGACAAATCTGATACCCTTAGAACAGAAAAAGACCTTCCTTTCTCTTCAATTATCATGGCAATAGCAGCATTGATAATTCCCATGGTTTTTGTTTACAACATGTTCACTCATAATATCAGCACTTCACTAATTTCGGCCTTGGTTATGATCGTAATGGGGCTTCTTTTTGCGGCTGTAGCCGGATATCTTGTGGGAATAATCGGCTCATCTTCCAATCCGATCTCGGGTCTGACATTGACAACTCTCCTTATCGCCGCTCTCATGATGCTGATTATGGGACAAAAAGGCAATGAAGGGCCGCAGTGATCGGAGTTGCAGCAGTTGTTTGCTGTGTTGCAGGTGTCGCTGGTGATATGATCCAGGACTGGAAAGTGGGGCATATTTTAGGTGCGACTCCCTGGAAAATGCAGATCGGCGGTATCATAGGTGTTATTGCCGCTGCCCTGACGCTTACCTTCTCTCTACAGCTGCTGCATAACAGCATCGGAATCGGCAGTGAAACTCTTCCCGCTCCCCAGGCTGGTCTGATGGCTGCCATGGCAAAAGGAATTGTAGGTGGGGAAATGGCCTGGCCATTGGTTTTAGCCAGCATGTTGCTGGCAATAGTACTCATTCTTATCGGCTCTCCTTCACCAATGATAATTGCAGTTGGTATGTACCTTCCCTTTCGCTCTACTGCCTGTATATTCTTCGGCGGTGTCCTAAAATATTTCATCGACAAGACTTCTATAAAGAAAAAACCAACTGCTAAAGGTAAAGAAATCGTTGAAAACATCGGGCTGCTGCTGGCTTCGGGGTTGATAGCTGGCCAAGCTTTGACTGGGATTTTAACAGCAGGCATTAAAGCCCTTAATATCAAATTGCCAACCTCATTGGCCAACCCCTTGTTTGGATTGGCAATTTTCTTTATCCTCGGCTTTATTCTGATCTATTTTCCTTATAAAAAAATGATTGAATCAGGAGAATATGACTCCGCTCCAGATGAAGCTGAAAGTTGAGCCTTAAGCTGAAAGAAAAAAATATTTCCGAGCTTAACTTACTCGATATAATACCGGTTCGCAATATAAAGTGGGAGCAAAACACTAAAGGACAAGTAATTCTATTTAAACCTAAATTTAAAAATCCGCTTTTTGTGAAATATATCCTGCCACGTATGAAAAAGCCTTACTATAAAATCACCTTAGATGACATCGGAAGTTTTTTCTGGGAAAATTGCAACGGCTCCCATACTGTCAAAAAAATAGCTGCACTACAAAAAGAAAGATTCGGAGATAAAGTGGAGCCTTTATTCGACAGAATAGCAACATTTCTTCAGACTTTAGAAAGGAATGGTTTCATAACATTGAGTTAACATTAGAATTACTCTACAATAATAACAGGAATACTTAATGATAGAGAAAGATTTTACCTTGCTAGAAATTATTACTTATGGACATCCGGTTCTAAAACAAAAAGCTCAAGAAATAAAGAATATTACAGAAGATTTAAAAAATATCGCCGCTAACATGGTTTATACCATGCATTCATCTCCCGGAATAGGCCTAGCAGCCCCTCAAATAAACCAGAGCATTAGGCTGATAACAGCTGACCTTTCCGTTGGAGAAAAGAAAGAAGACCTCCTGGTGCTGATCAATCCTGAAATTACTTACTGGGAAGGAAATAAGGTTATGGAAGAAGGATGTCTTTCCGTCCCTGAGATAAACGAAAATGTCAACCGGCCTGCGCAAATTGTGTTGAAAGGATATAGCCTAAACGAAAAAGAACTGGAGATTTCAGCTGAAGGACTTCTGGCCCGAGTTTTATGTCATGAAGTAGATCATCTCAACGGAATTTTATTTATTGAACATCTTTCCCCCCTTAAGAAAAGCCTGATAAAAAAGAAACTAAAAAAACGTCTACAAAAAGAAGAGATCTTATGAAAATTGTATTTTTCGGCAGCTCCCGGTCATCATCGTATTGCCTCCAGTTATTAACAAGTGCCGGCCTGACCGTTGAACTCATTATTACTCAGCCAGACAGAAAAGCTGGAAGAGGTAAGAAAATTACCCAGAATCCTTTAAAAAAATACGCCCTTGAAAACAATACTCCCATCCTACAGCCCCATAGAATCAGGAAAAATCCAGAAGCACTGGAAAAACTCAAACAAATCAAGCCTGATCTTAATGTAATAGTGTCATATGGTCAGTTCATACCCTCTTCGATCATTTATCTGCCAAAATATAACTCCATTAATCTACATTTTTCTCTTCTTCCCAAATACAGAGGAGCATCCCCAGTTCAATGGGCAATTTTGAAAGGAGAAGAAAAAACCGGTGTTTCCATCTTTGAACTCAACAAAAACATGGATGAAGGACCAATTTATTCTCAAAAAGAAGTCCCCATTCAAGCTGATGAAAATGCCGCTGAACTTGAATCCCATCTTGCCCATGTCGGAGCTGAACTTCTCATCACAACTATAAACAAGATCCCCGGATTAAAACTCCGGCCCCAAGATCATGCTAAAGCCACCTATGCTCCTCTTATTAAAAAACAAGATGGAAAAATCTGTTGGGAGAACAATGCTATTGCGATCTACAGGCAGGCTAGAGCATTTTACCCCTGGCCATCTACCTTCACATTTCTGCAAGATAAACGGCTTAAAATAATCAAGGGGAAACCATTTGACAAAAAATCAGGACTTAATTATCAACCTGGAGAAATTATTGAAATAAATAGAATAGGGATAAAAGTATGCTGCGGAGATTCCAATTCCTACTTAATCGAAGAACTTCAACCTGAAAATAAAAAAGAAATGTCTGCTTATGCTTTTTCTTTAGGAGATAAACTGCAAACCGGGGATATATTTCAGTAAGTCAGGCTAATTATCTAGTATGTAATACCAAGGATTTAATTTTTTTCCATTGAGTCTAACTTCATAGTGCACATGAGGGCTGCGAGTCCTCCCGGTATTTCCGACAAGGCCGATAACATCTCCCCGCTTGACTCTCTGTCCTTGCTTGACTAAGAATTTGTCCAGATGACAGTAAACAGTAATATATCCTGTTTTTGTATGACTTATTTTTATTGTTTTCCCGCCTCTATTCTCGTTTATAGTAGATATTATAATTCCATCTGCAGTTGCTAAAACGGGATTTCCCTTTTGGGTAGCAATGTCAACTCCTGGGTGAAAAGCTCTTTTCCCGGTGAATGGGTCATCCCGCCATCCATAAGGAGACGCCCAATATCCCTGGGTTGGCATTATACTAGGAGTATTGTCCAGTACTACCTTCTGACTCTCATAATGATCCATTAAAATGTTAAAATTTGCACTGATACCTTTAGCTTTATCTGTAATATCCTGCAATTCACTTAAGTCCTGGTTCAGATTAGAACTAATTATTTCTTGACCATCGCCTGGTCCTCCGACTCCCGGCTCTCCTTCTAATTTATCTTGTGATTTTAGGCCAGCAATAACATTCAATTTCTTGCGGTATTGTTCAAATTCCCCGATATAATCTTTCAGTCCGGAAATGGAATCTCTGTATTGAGCAATAGTTTCTTTTTGTTTAATGCATTCAGTTTTCAAATCTTTATATTTCTGTCTCGTTTTGTTCATTGCAAAATAATCAACTAAAAAAACTCCCAGGACAATACAAACAGAAGGAATTATAATTGACATTGTTTTGAAAGTTTTTTTTGAAATAGAAAAAATGCGTTGTTTTCCCTGTTTGTGAGGGATTATTATTAAGGACAAATATTTTTCTTTCATAAATTCTTCTTTTTGATTAACAAAATAAAAAACCAATGTCAAGGAAATTATTTTACATTTGCTTTAATCCAATGCACTATTTCCGCAGTAGTAACGCCTGGTAAAAATATTTGAGCTATTCCATCAGCCTTTAATTTATTAAAGTCTTTCTCAGGTATAATCCCCCCAGCGATTACCTTAATATCCCCTGCATCACGGTCTTTCAACATTTTAAGTATTTTTGGAAAAAGAACATTATGAGCTCCAGATAGCAAACTTAAACCGATCACATCAACATCTTCATGAACAGCTGTGTTTACAATTTCCTCAGGAGTCCTTCTTAATCCGGTATATATGACTTCAAATCCTGCATCCCGTAAAGCTCTACATATGACTTTTGCGCCACGGTCATGCCCGTCAAGGCCTGGCTTTGCTATCAGTATCCGAATTTTCCTTTTTTCCATTCTCTTGCAAATTCTTTTTAAGTACTCTGCTAATCTAGCAAATACAGCCCTTTTTATCAAGGGTATATAGTCGACGGGAATTCCCCAATTTTTTTTTAGCTTCTTAGCCTTAAGCAACAATCAGGTTAGTTGATACGAAAACACGCGAGTTTTCCCCAGCGAGGAAATCCCTGCCTTTCGAAGGGACTTAGCCGTGTCCATACCATCTCCTAGAGAACAAAATTGGTCACTCCATCCTCTCGTACTCTAAGCGTAAATCTTTCATTTTATGGAACTTCAAATAGCGGTAGATTTTTTCTTTGTGAGGTTGGATCTTTTCTTTGTAAACAGCATAATATTCAGCAGGTGTAGGAAGTTTTCCAGCCAGAGCTGTAATAGCTGCTAGCTCTGCTGAACCAAGGAAAACCTGAGCTCCATCACCCATACGGTCATCAAAATTACGAGTGGATGTCGAAATAATAGTAGAACCAGGTCTTACTCTTGCTTGATTCCCCATACACAAGGAACAACCAGGAATTTCAGTGCGGGCTCCTATACTCGAATAGAGCGAATAATATCCTTCCTTTTTCAACTGCGCTCTATCCATTTTTGTAGGAGGTGTAAGCCATACCCTGGTTTTCAAATACCCAGCACCCTCAAATACCTTACCTGCAGCCCGGAAATGACCAATATTTGTCATGCAGGAGCCAATAAATACTTCATCAATTTTTTCTCCTGCTACTTCAGATAACAATTTAACATCGTCCGGGTCATTCGGACAGGCAAGGATAGGCTCCTTAATATCCGCCAGGTCTATCTCAAGCACAGCAGCATATTCGGCATTATTATCCCTTCTCAGCAGGGAAGGATTTTCTATCCATTTTTCACATGCCGCTATTCTATGCTTAAGAGTATGCGCATCCTTAATCCCATCTCCGATCATTTTTTCCATCAATACTATATTACTTTTCAAGAAATCAGCTACTCTGGTTATACTCAGGTCAATTGTCCCTCCGGCAGCTGACCTCTCTGCCGTTGCATCTGTTAATTCATATGCCTGATCGACTGTTATCTCAGGCAATCCTTCCATCTCTACAATTCTCCCGTTGAAAATATTCTTCTTCCCTTCTTTTTCTACAGTCAATAGTCCTTGTTTAATGGCAAAATAAGGAATGGCATTGACTGCGTCCCTCAAGGTAATTCCAGGATTAAACTCGCCTTTGAATTTCACCAATACAGATTCCGGCATGTCAAGCGGCATAAATCCTAAAGCACCTGCAAAAGCAACTAAACCGGAACCGGCAGGAAAACTCAACCCAATAGGAAAGCGGGTATGGGAATCACCAGCAGTACCCATAGTATCCGGCAGTAACAACCGGTTCAACCATGAATGGATCACACCGTCTCCTGGCCTCAGGGCAACTCCTTTTCTTTCTACAACAAATTTTGCCAAAGAGCTGTGCATCTCAACATCAGTTAATTTTGGATACGCAGCCGTATGGCAAAATGACTGCATAAAGAGACCTGATTGAAATTCGAGGCAAGCCAGTTCTTTTAATTCATCCGCAGTCATGGGCCCAGTTGTATCTTGAGAGCCGACTGTAGTCATCTCAGGCTCACAGGCTGTACCCGGAAGAATTCCATCTTTTCCACAAGCTCTTCCAGCAATCTTCTGAGCCAGGGAATATCCCTGTTTTTCTTTGGGCACAGGATTTTTTACAGATTCAAAAAAATCAGCCTCAGGTAAGCCAAGCACATCTCTGGCCCGGTTAGTTAAAGTACGCCCGACTATCAAGAAAAGCCTTCCTCCTACCCTGTATTCATCCATAATAGTCGAAGGTTTTAATTCAAATTCTGTAAGGATATCTCCCTTATCATTTGTAATGATCCTTTTATTTATATTCAGTTTAATCAAATCACCGCTTTTTATTCCAGATACATCACCCATAATCGGAAGCCCGCCTGAGTCCTCGACCGTATTAAAAAATATGGGCGCAATCAAGCCGCCTAAAACAATGCCTTCCCTTCTTTTATTTGGAATAAAGGGGATGTCCTCTCCTATATGCCAAAGCAATGAATTAGTAGCAGATTTTCTTGAAGAGCCTGTTCCGACAACATCTCCTACAAAAACAACTTTATGCCCATCATCCCGGAATTTTTTAATGGTCTCCTTGCCCTCAGAAAAGCTTGTGCCGCCCATAGAAAGTGCATGTAAAGGAATATCCGGGCGGCTCCATGCGTCTTTTGCTGGAGAAAAATCGTCTGTATTGATCTCTCCCCTAACCTTATATACTTTAAGCACTATTTCCTCGGGAAACTCAGGGCGTGACAGAAACCACTCTCCCTCTGCCCAGGATGTCAGTACTTTACGGGCATGCTCATTTTCTCTCGCTTTTTCAACAATTTTATCAAAAGCACTGTAAACCAGAATTGTATCTTTAAGAGCATTCACCGCCTCAGAAGCAAGTTCATCACATTCTAAAAGTAATATCAAAGGCTCGATATTATAGCCACCCAGCATTGTTCCCAACATTTTTACCGCATCTTTTTTTGTTATCACCGGGGAAAAAATTACTCCTTTAGCAATATCATCCAGCCAGGCTGCTTTAACTTTCGCTGCTGGATCAACTCCCGGAGCCACTCTATTCTCTAGTAGATGCAGCAATAATTTATCTTTTCCTTCAGGAGGCTCTTCCAACATTTTGCATACTCTCTGAGTTGTATCAGGATTTAAAGGCAAAGGAGGTATTCCCAGCTTTTTTCTCTCTTCTTCATGTTTAAAATATTTCTCTAACATCATATCTCCCTATTTTACCTGAACTATTCATAAAAGATGAAATTTAGGTGTGGCTTGTGCTCGCTTCAGATTTTTAACGCCATTCTTCTTCGTTTTTCTCGGCGTCTGCGCAAC
>JAUWNW010000074.1 GCA_030612445.1 Candidatus Aminicenantota bacterium | reverse complement strand
TGAATAGTTAAGGTTTTCCTTAACTATTCATAAAAAATGTCGATATATATGATACATTTTTTTAAGCAGCATTTTACCCTGATTCTTATGGTGATTCAATTCACGATTTCATTCACAATGTAATATAAATTTGTAATCGACTCACGGTTTTTCCATTTTCTATTCTTTTATTAATACGAAAATATCCTGATATGGTTCCCTTTAACCTGGGTTATTCATGCTGGCATGGACCCAGGTAAGTCCCTTCGAAAGACAGGGATTTCCCCCAGCGGGGAAATCCCTTCCTGTCCTCACAACGCTCTCCTCGAGATTCTCTCGGGGAACCATGCCCGCGTTGTTCCGGATGGCTTTCTCCGGGATTTACCTGTGTCCATGCCAGTGCGTATAGGATTTAAGCTGGGTCGGGATATCTCCGTCCTCTCTCTACCCATCCCCCAATGGGTCCCTTTAGTATATATTTTTTCCGGAAATAACATCCAGCAGCAGCTGGTTCTGCTCTGAACGGCTTTCTCCCACACTGGTCACATAAATAGCAGGTTTGTCCATTACCGGACATTTGTTCTCGCATATTCCACAGCCTGTGCAGGCCTCAAGATCAATAACCGGAGCTAAGGGGGTTTTTACTGTTCCGTCAAGCTGTATGACTTCGACTTTCATCAACTGAATGGCCTTGGGAGATACCGGGCAGTGTTCTTCGCAAACAATACATGGATCTCCGAATATCCAGGGAATGCATCTGTTTTTATTTATCCAGGCTGTTCCGATTTTAAGCTCGTTTTTTTCCTCGATGCTCAGTTCTTTTATAGCTCCGGTCGGGCAAACCTGAGTACAAAGGGAACAGTAGTATTCGCAGTATCCTATTTCTGGGACCAGCATAGGTGTCCAGATCCCCTCTGGGCCGGCCTCCTTTAGGGCTGGTTGAAGGGCATTAGTGGGACAGACTTTCATACATTCACCGCATTTGACACATTTTTGCAGAAACTTTTTTTCCGGAAGGGAGCCGGGGGGACGGATTAATTTCTCTGATGCCCGATAGGATGCGGGCGACAGCCGGAAGAGCGGCACAGCAAAAATTCCGGTCAGGGAGGCTAGGATCATCTTGCGTCGGGATAAATCGATGGATTTGATTTTTTCAGGAGCGGATTTTATGGGAAAACTGATAGCATTGGTAGGACAGATGGCACTGCAGGTGAAACAGTAGTCGCATTCGGAACTTTTCCAGTTTTCGTTGGGATAGGGATTGGCCTGGGTCTGGCATAGGCGTGAGCAGAGACCGCAGTCTATGCATTTGTCCGGATCCACTTTTAGCTTTAAGATGTTCCATCTCGCTGCCAATCCCAAGAATGCGCCCAGGGGGCACAGATAGCGGCACCAGAATCTTTCTCGGAATATGTTTAAAAAGACCAGGCCTATAAAAATCACTCCAATAATAAATCCCTGGATAAAAGTGGCATTGATGTCCAGGGTCTCAAAGAATTGAACCAGGCTGTCCCCAAGCGAGTATAACCTTACTTGGTAAAGCAGTTCGATCAGGTTTGATATGAGGTGGCTTACACCCGGCATAAAACTTACTGTAAATGAACGATAGAGCAGGGAAAAGGGGTCTAGCCAGCCTACCAGGTCTAAGGAAAACAGGCTACCGGCAAGAATTACAGCCAGTAAGTAATATTTCCAAGCGGTATGGTTGTCTTTATAGATTTTTGTTTTAAGCAGATTGGCTTTTTTAAAAAGAAAGGAAAAAAATTGATGGATAGAGCCCAAAGGGCAGATCCAGCCGCAGAAAAAACGCCCGGCTATAAAGGTTAAAACCAGGGTAATCGCAGATAAAATGAAAGAGGCAAAAAAAACGCGGGAAGCAATTGAAGTAGTTAGGGCAAGAAGGGGGTCAAAATGAAAAAAAATCTCTACTCTACCGATATAATCTCCTCCCGGGAAACGGGTACCCAGCAAGAGATAAAAGAAGAGGCTGAAAAAGAGCAGTTGGCTGATTATCCGCAGGATCTGGATCAGTCGGTATTTTTTAGAGCGTTCTTTTTTCAATCTTTATTTTCTCCAGGTTCATTATTCCTAGTCCCCTTTCACTGGCAAGCTGCAGAAAGCGCATTTCTTCAGGTTTGATACCGAAAAATGTGGTACCCATAGCATCTACTGCCACATAATCTACTCCAGCTACAACGGTTTTAAAGAGTTTGGTGTCTGAGAGCCTTCCTCCCTGGGGGCCGTTTCGATGGAGGATACGGTATGCGTCCAGAACCGTAAGGGCTGGCTTGAAAAAGGCAGCCAAGTCAACCATGGCGTAATCGAGTCCCTGGTGAAGGGCGCTGCGGTTCCCTCCCAGGGCGCCCAGCCAATTTTTCATCCCTAAAGTCAAGCGTGATAAACTGTGGTGCTTGGCTATCGGCATATTTATTAATTTATCCGCTTCGATGAAATCACGGTAGACTTCCCATTCTTTCAGTTTTTCACCATTAAGGGGGATTTTCTCTAATTTATGCTCATTGGGAAAAGGGACTTTAGCGCCTGCGTCTTTAGCTGCTTTTGCTATCCCTGAGCGAACATATGTTCTGCGGGCTGGATTACAGGGATTGTCCATGACTTTTACTTCTTTGGCGCCGGCTTCCAGGCACAGCTCTACAACAGTTTTTACCACTTCCGGGTTAGTGCAGGCCGCCTGCTCCGGCTTTCTATCCCAGCCGATATTAGGTTTTACCAGAACCTTGTCTCCTTTCGAGATGAACCGCTTTATTCCTCCCAGAGCAGAGATTGCTTCTTTGGTGATCAGATAAGGAGCCTAGCCCTTGACTACAGCCAGATCCGGCCGGTTTGGTGTCTGAGCAAAAAGGTTGGGTTTGATATTGAGAGCCAAGCTCCCGACAGCAATGTTTTTTAAGAAATTTCTTCTTTTCATTAGGTTATCCTTTTCCTAAAGAGTTAATATATTCTATAATTCCGTTAAAAATACCTTGAGCTATTTTCTGGCGGTATTGCGAAGTCTTTAGTCTGGCCTCTTCTTTTTGGTTGCTTAGGTGGGAAACCTCAATCAGGATCGAGGGCATTTCCCCCCCGATAAGTACCCAGAAAGGCCCTCCCTTTACGCCCAGGTCTTTAACGCCGGTATATGATTTATTTAGAGAGGCTATCAGGTTTTTCTGAATTTTTTGGGATAGTTCCTTTGACTCTTGTATTTTACTATTGCGGGCGATTTTCTGGATGATGTTTTTCATTGCGCTTATGTTTTTTGTAGAAGTGGCGTTTTCCCGGGCGGCAGTAGCCATTACTGAAGAGTCGGTGCTGAAGTTTAAGAAATAGGTCCGTACTCCGGAGTAATTTTTTTTTGGGTTGGAATTAGCATGGATGGAAATAAAAATATCTCCTTGTTTCTGATTGGCTATGACCGGCCGGTTTTCAACCGGGATATAGATATCCGACTCTCGGGTCATAGTCACTTCAAGTTCGGTTTTTGTGGTCAAAATATTTTTGAGCCGGGTTGATATATCCAGCACAATCTCTTTCTCTAAGGTTCCTTTTTTGCCGATACATCCAGGATCACGGCCGCCATGTCCTGAATCGATGACTATTCTTCTAATTCCCAAGCCCAGCTGACGGGCCATGCTGTAGCCGGATTTTGTGGGTTTTGCAGGTTGAGAAACGTTTTCTAAAGAAGAGGTTGAAGCAGGTGTTTTGGGATAGATGTCTATGGCAATCCGGAAAGGGTCAAACAGGTGCCAGACACGGTAGTGTTTGATCTTATCAAAGTCAAGGTCGATTACGACTCTTACAGTGGTTTTGTTTTTTTGAGCAATCCTGATTTTATTGACATACCCGTTGTCCACTGTTTCAGCCCTGCCGTGCAGGATAGGATTTAATTTTGCCTGGTAAATATCCAAGTAGAGGCGGTCGGGTGAAGGAAGTTGATTAAAATTGTATTCTCTTAGCTTTCCAACGTCGACCACGATTCGGGTAAATGAGGCGTGGGTGTGGGAACGGAGGTCATAGATCTCGACTTGAGAGTCGCGCTGGCCTTGGCTGAGGGGGGGAAAGAGGATAAGAATGCTCAACAGCAGGGTGGCATATAAACTCTTTTTATTCATTTTAGAAACAACAAGGAATTCTATAAAAATAGTAGATTATTGTCAATAAGCCGACCTTCAGGCCCCGTATTTTTTTAGTTTTCCGGCATGGGCCAGCATTAGCGGCATGGCCTCTACAGCGGGAAAGCGGCCCAAGTATCCGTGGCTGCAGTCTTTTTCTGTAAAACTGGTGACTGTATCCGGCTGAGCGGTCTGTCCCCAGATGATAAAAGGATTTGGGTGCCAGGAATGTGATTTCATAAGACAGGGAGTGGAATGGTCAGAGGTAACAACCAGGGCTTCAGGCTTCAGAGCCAGAATACGGGGGATCAGGGAGTCGGTTTTTTCAATGGTTGCTTTTTTTGCTTCATAATTACCGTCTTCTCCGTAAGAATCGGTTTTTTTTACGTGAACATAGAAAAAATTAAAATTTTTATAATATTCTTCCAGAGTATTGAAAAGGTCCTCAACTTCTGCTCCGACATTAAGGACATTCATACCAGCGAGTTTAGCCAGGCCCCTGTACATAGGGTAATTAGCTATAGCTGCCGGTTTCAGTTTGTACAGGGTATCCATGCCCGGAAGGTCAGGGTATTTTGCAAATCCCCGTAAAAGAACCGTATTGGCTTTTGGATTGTTCTTTAAGATATTAGTGGCTTCATCGAGGAGACTATTCACGAGCTTTGCTGTTTTATTTGCTTCTGGAGAAAGTGGTGATGTGTAGGCCCTCGGCTTGTTCTCCTTTTGCGGGTCTGCATCTGAGAGGGCGTCTGAGAGTCCGTCTTTACTGAATTTAACCACAAAGCGGTGCTCTCTGCCCGGATAGAAGGAGATTTGGGTTCCTTCAATGGATCGGATTTTTTCATTAAGAGTAAGACATAGTCGTTCATTTTCGCTGGTCGGGATACGCCCGGCTCTGCGGTCGATAATGAGGCCATTTTTCATGGTAGCAAAATTTCCCCTTGCAACCAGATCGCTTTCTCCAACTTTCACATCGACTCCCAGGGCTTCCAGAATACCTCTCCCCAGCTGATACCGGACCGGGTCATATCCGAAAAGTGAGAGATGGGCGGGCCCGCTCCCAGGAGTTATTCCCCGGAGTACAGGGTCTGTTAAGCCGCATGCCCCTTGAGCGGCCAGCTTATCGAGATTAGGAGTAGCTGCCGCTTCCAGAGGTGTTTTTCCGTTTACTGGCAGACCTCCCAGGCCGTCTAAGACTAAAAGCACTATTTTTGAATCTGTTTCCAGACATAATTCCGAGATAAATTTTAGGTGTAACATAACATATCAAATATAGAGAATCCCAGCATTGAAGTCAATCTTCCTTATTTTTTACCTTATTGGAATTTTATTTTACATTCATATATCCCTCTGATAAAATCTTTACATGAATAAGGTTTTAATGAAGGTCAGAGGATTTGGAGAGCCTGAATTTTTAGCCCAGGGAACGATTAAATGGGGATGAGATCAAATTTTATCCATCTGCATGTTCATTCAGAGTATAGCATCCTGGATGGGTCTGTAAAAATCGCAGGGCTTTTAGAAGCTGCCTCTCAACAGGGAATGACGGCTGTAGCACTTACAGATCACGGCAATATTTTTGGAGCTATTAAATTTTTCCAACAGGCAAGAAAAAAAGGCATCAAACCAATACTGGGATGTGAATGTTATGTGGCGCCTAGAGGCCGCAAACATAAAAAGCCGGGCCTTAAGGGGCAAAACTATTTTCATCTGGTTTTACTGGTCAAAAATGAAGTCGGTTATAAGAATCTCTGTCAGTTGATCACAAAATCCTATCTTGAGGGTTTTTACTATAAACCTAGAATAGACAAAGAACTTCTGTCTCAGTACAGCGAAGGCTTGGTGGCCTTATCAGCCTGCTTGAAAGGTGAGGTCAGTGATTGCTTGAACCTGGGGTATGAAGACAAGGCCGAGGAAGCGGCCCGGGAATATATGTCCATTTTCTCTAAAGGAGATTTTTATATTGAAGTCCAGGACCATGGCCTTGAGGAACAAAAGAAGATCAACCCTTTATTGATCAAACTGGCAAGAAAACTCGAGTTGCCCTTGGTCGCTACTAATGATGTTCATTATCTGAATAAGGATGATGCAGAAAGCCATGATGTTCTCCTTTGTATACAGACTAATAAGAAAGTAACTGATAAGGACCGGATCCGGTTCGGTACTCGGGAATTTTATTTTAAATCAGCCGATGAGATGATGAAGCTTTTTAAGGACTGCCCGGATGCGATAGAGAATACAGAAAAGATTGCTGACAAGTGTGATTTTGAGCTTTCTTCATCAGGATATCATTTGCCTCATTTTGATCCTCCTCAAGGATTTTCCTTAAATGAGTTTTTTGAAAAAACAGCAAGGGATGGATTTAGAGAAAGGATGAAGTCCTTGCACAGCCGGATAGAAAAAGGGGAACTCTCCGGCTTTGAGGAATATGAACGCAGGCTGGAAAAGGAAATACAGCTTGTGGAAGAAATGGGATTTGAAGGGTATTTCCTGGTCGTCTGGGATTTGATTCGGGAGGCAAAACTAAAAAATATACCTGTTGGTCCGGGTAGAGGTTCTGCAGCAGGTAGTCTCCTAGCGTTCAGTTTAGGAATAACTGAAATCGATCCACTTGAGTATGACCTTCTGTTTGAAAGGTTTTTAAATCCGGAGCGGATCAGTCTGCCGGATATTGATATTGATTTCTGCGGAAGACGTAGGGATGAGATCATTTCATATGTCACTTCAAAATACGGCAGAGAAAATGTCTGTCAGATCATTACTTTCGGGACTATGGCAGCGCGTCAAGCAGTAAGAGATGTAGGCCGGGCCCTGGATGTCCCTTTGTCTCAGGTTGATAAAATAGCAAAAATGATTCCTTCTATAGGCGAGGATTCGTCTATTGCTGCTGCTTCAAAAAAAATACCACAGCTAAAGGCTCTCAGGAAAAAGGAAGCCTTTGTTGAACGTTTGCTTTCAGTCGCTGAGAAACTGGAAGGCCATGTCCGGCACCCCTCTATTCATGCGGCAGGAGTCGTGATCACGCCTAAGCCGCTGGTTGAATTTGTCCCGCTCTACAAGTCAGCAAAAGATGAGATCACAACTCAATTCCCCATGCAGGACATAGAGTCTATCGGTCTTCTAAAGATGGATATCCTGGGGCTGCGGAACTTAACGGTTATCCAAGACACTATTGATCTGGTTTGGGAAGCTAATGGGGAAAAGATCGGCTTGAATAATATTCTCCTGGATGATGAAAAGACTTTTCAGGTTTTTCAGGCCGGCAATACGGACGGTGTTTTCCAGTTTGAAAGTTCAGGTATGAAAGACCTGCTTAGACGGGTTAAACCGACAAACTTTCGTGACCTTATTGCTTTAAATGCGCTTTACCGCCCCGGCCCCTTACAGAGCGGAATGACAGAAGATTTTATTAAATGCCATAATAATCCTGCCCTAATAGATTATGAATTCCCAGAGCTGGAACCGATTCTGAAAGAAACAAAAGGACTGATCGTATATCAGGAGCAGGTGATGCGGATCGCGACAGATATTGCTGGATTTACCATGGCGGAGGCTGATCTGCTGCGTAAAGCTATGGGAAAGAAAAAAAGTTCGGTGATGAAAGCTCAGAAAAAACGTTTTATGCAGGGAGCCAAAGAGCGAGGCATCAGTCAGTCCAAGGCTAATAAGATATTCGAGCAGATCAATTATTTTGCCGGATATGGTTTCAATAAATCTCACAGCGCGGCCTATGCGTATCTTGCTTATCAGACCGCTTACCTCAAGGCCCATCACCCGGAATATTTTCTGGCGGCTCTCTTGACATCTGAAGCAGATAGAGGGACTACTTCCCAGGTGGTCAAATACATTAATGAATGTAAAGATATGGGAATAAATGTTCTTCCTCCGGATATCAATAAAAGCAGCGTCAACTTTTGTGTCAAAGATGGGCATATCTGTTTCGGATTGGCGGCGATAAAAAATATCGGAGAGGGAGCTGTGCGTAAGATAATTGAGGCCAGGGAGCGGGAAGGAGAGTTTAGCTCTCCATTTGATATCTGTAGGCAAGTCGGACCAAGAGTATTTAACCGGAAGGTTATTGAAAACCTGATAAAATCCGGAGCCTTTGATTCTATGGGATGGAAACGCTCCCAGCTGTATCAGCTTGTTGATGATTTAATAAAATATACTCATGATTTTGATGAAATGAAATCATCAAATCAGACGCTTCTTTTCGGCAGCAGCCAGATGGAGCCTCCTCCGATTCCAGAAGAAGTAAAAGAGATGGAGGAGTGGGAGAGATTAAAATATTTAGCCTATGAAAAAGAAGCACTCGGTTTTTACATTACAGGGCATCCTCTGCAGCAGTACAAAAAGAGACTCAGAGGACTTGTAACTCATTCTATAAGTCAGCTTCACGAAAATTTAAATTCGCTTACGGAGATTCGACTTGCCGGGATAATTGCCTCTGTGAAACCCCTTAAAACCAGAAAAGGGGACAGGATGGCTACTTTTGTCCTTGAGGATATGGACAGCCGTATAGAGATAGTTGCGTTCCCAGAAAGCTACGGAAAATATTATGAATCTATCCAGAAAGAACTGCTTGTCTGGGTCAAGGCTTCAGTCCAGAGCAATGGAGGAAGCAACAGGGTTCAGTTATTACAGATTATGTCTCTGGAAGATGCTTTCCAAAAAAAGGCCAAGAAATTGATCTTGCGGGTCAACCTGCCTGCTCTTGAACGCTCTGTTTTTGACGAGATCAAGGCTCTGCTGATGGAGTTTGAGGGCGAATGTCCGGTATTATTAGAGTTGGAGACAAAGGATTCACTTAAAGTATTGCTTCAGTCTGTAGATATTCAGGGAGTCAATTGTGCCCGGGAAATGACAGAGCGACTTGAGGATCTTTTAGGAGATAATGCAGTTCTAATTCAATATTAAAGGTATAAAATGTTTAAACAGATTTCCCATGAACTAAAAAACCATGCTCCCTTTACCATTTTTGGCGCCATGACCGGGATAGGCGTCATGCTGGTTTTTCAGACAATACCGAAGGATGTATCACAAAAAATATTTTTCATCCTTCATCCAGTGCATGTGCTTTTAAGTGCTCTTGTTACGGCCTCTATTTATGAGCTCCATCAAAGCAAGCAGGTTAGCAAAAAAGGTTTTAAAGGAAAAGGCAACTTTTTGGTTCTGTTATTGATCGGTTACATTGGTTCGATCGGGATTGCTACTATCAGCGACTCGGTTATCCCCTATTTAGGGGAAATTTTACTGAAAATGCCGAATCGAGGAATTCATCTTGGTTTTATCGAAAAGTGGTGGCTTGTAAATCCGTTGGCTGCTATTGGAGTAGCAATTGCCTATTTCCGGCCGTCCACCAAATTTCCTCATACAGGTCATGTTCTGCTCAGCACTTGGGCCTCGTTATTTCATATTTTAATGGCCGTAGGGGGGGCCTTAAACGGCTGGTCCTATATTGTCGTATTTGCCTTTTTATTCCTTGCGGTCTGGGCACCTTGCTGCCTGAGCGATATTGTATTTCCTCTTTTATTGGTTAAGGAGCAAAAATTTAACAAAAAGCCCTCTTAATGAGTCGCTTTTATCTCAACTCGTTTCTGAATCATTCCTCCGTGCTGGGATTTTACCTTAAATTCAACCCATCCGCTGGAGCCATTAAGTTTTACTAAGGCACAGAATCTGAGAGTTTGTTGGCCGTTAAGCCTAAATTCCGCCCCTTTTCCAGTTACTATTTCTATTATGGCCTGGCTGTTTGTTGGTTCAGTTCTCACTTGGCCTTTAGGAGCATTAATAATTGTGATGTTTTTTGAAGAGCTGACTGTGATTTTATCTTTTACGGCTCGTTTAAGTTTCAGAGCCCGATCTGAAGCTGTTGGGTAGACCCTGTCATTTTTTACAGCCGCTTCCACCCAGTAAAGTTCGTCTGTTGCCGGGGTAATGGTAATCTCTTCTATCTCCACTTTTGGGAACTGACTGGCGCAGTACATAACAAAACGGGCATTTTTTTCTGCTTCCATTTTAATGTACTGGGCAGGGGGGGTTCTGCTCATATGTTTTTTTCGGGTGCCGCCGATCCAAATTTCCCCGAGGTCAGGATGCTTGCATTTATGCGGCCTGACCCAGCCTTCTCCGGTTAGTTCTATGTCGATCCATTTAAGCAGTTCTTCATCAGAGACTCTGCCATCGTCATTTTCGTCAGCCGCAAATGCGGGTGACCCCCAGAGTTCGATAAGATAAGCATAAGCCCCAAGCATATCATAGGTTGAGGCCTGGGCCTGTCCCGACCCTCCAGTAGGTGTGGGACGGTAGTTTTTTAGAATACGCGCTCCCATATTGACGATCTTCGCCTGGGCGTTCATGTCTTCCTCATACCCGGAACGCACCTGGATATCAAATGCCTGGGCATATTTGTTATCCTGACGCTTTTCTTCCAAGTATTGCTCAAATCTTTCTTGTGCTTGATATTGTTCAAAAGCGCTTTGTTGGCTGTCTTTTCTAGGAGGAGATACAAACATGATAAGCCTGCCTGTATTATGGAAATGAAAACCAGCAAATATGTTTTTGTGTTTCAGCATAAATTCGAAGGCATTTCTGGTGCAGGGTTCGGACATGGGGTAAGGATTTCCTGCCTGCAGGTTCCAGCCTGAAGGGTAATTCCGATTGGGGTCAGGTCCGCCGATATCGTCTTCGTTTATCATGCCGTCACCATCGTTGTCATATCCTTCAGAACCTATGCGGCGGAAGCGTTGACACTTTTCTCTTTTGTCTTCTATCCGGACAAATTGTCTTTTGTCTGCTGATAGTTTGTATTCTCCCTTTGGATCTTCGCTATACATAGTAGAGAGCTCGCCATCACCGTCAACATCTTCTGTCCGGTCTTCATCGTAGAGGCCGTCGCCGTCATTGTCTTCAGGCCGGAAAGGTTCGCGGGGATTGTGGGGAGTATTGGGGTAGACAACATATGATTCATTGGCATCGACATTAAGGCCCGGTAGTATATAAAAGGTGCAGTCATTTACCAGGTTATAAACATATGTGTCATAATCATACCTGGTAAGCAGATACCACATAAGGTAAAGGGAACAGGAAATACCATTAACCTCGTTTCCGTGTACTGCCCCGTCGACCCACATAGCCGGTTTATCTGTGTCTTTTCCGGTTGATTTTGCCGTAATGGTTATCAGATATTGCTTGCGGCCCATGCGGCTTTTTCCAATGCTTGCGATATCCGCCAGATGAGGGTACTTTTTCTGGATGTCCTGCATTATCTTTGTCCATTCAGCATAGGAATAATACCGGCTCCAGCTTAGGGGAAAATCTAGCTCACCATGGTAACCGCCCGGGCTTTTTTGCAGTTTTTTCTGGGCGAAAACCGGAGGCATAAAGGCTGTCATTAACAAGGCAGCCAGGGTAATAATTAAAATGTTTTTTAAGCTTTTATTTATGTTCATCTTAGTCTCCCCTTTTCTATTGAATTATGACATTTTTTGCTTTAGTGCCGCCCTTTTGAGAGGTTACCACTATTTTTAGCGGAGTGCTCCCCTCCATGGCAACTAGCCACTTGACTGTACGCTTTGGGCCGGTCTGTTTTAGGGTCTGAGGCTCCGGCCTTTGTTGCTGGGGGCTGCTCTCCCGGGGATAATACTGCGGCCTGTAATAGCGTGACCAGCGCTGCCTGCTCTGGCTTTCCTGTGATATGGGCTTGCTTTTTTCCACATACCCGGGAATTTTTTGTACTCCTTCCAGGACTCCCAGTTTCTGGAAGGGTGTCCCCTGAAGGAAAGTGAGTTTATCTCTGTCGCCTATAAGCCAGACTACGTCTTCCCTGTTTCCGGCAAGCTGAGCCCCGCGGGCGAGATGAGTCGCCAGTTTTCCTTTATTTTCTATCTTGGCGGTTATCTCTATTATTTTGTATTTTCCTTTAGAGTTTCCTGCCTTATTTGTTGTGTATAATACATGTGTTTTTACATCGGAGATCTCTATTTCCGGCATCAGGCCTGCTCTGAATAGTTCAAACTGCCAGTGTTTTTCACAGACATCCAGGAGGGGCTCTCCCGGCAGGGCGTTATTGCTGTAATATTTTGGTATCCAGCCGCCGATCTCACCTTCACCCAGTTCAGGGTGTTTATATTTTTCCCAGGGTAAAAATAATTTACCGCCGTATTTTTCGTCCTGATATTTTAAGAGAGCCCGCATCTGTTTTAGTCTGACATCCTTTCCTTCGAACTGGGGGAAATCCTTAATATTCCTGCTCGGATTCCAAAGCTCTGTGGTAATAGAATATATTCCATATTGCATATAAGCCCAGTCCGTTGCCATACCATAGCTGTAGCGGCGGTCCCTGATCTCGTCATAGCTTACCCTCCAGCCGCGCGGCAGTTCATACCCGCGCATAGCGGCGTATTTGTTTTTAGAGGTCTTTTGAAGTTCTTCTTTGAATTTATCCAGCAGTTCCGGTTTTTCCCAGGCTTCCGGCACTTCTTCTCCGATAATCTCAAGGTATTTTTTACCCATGATCAGGTCAAAAACAGCCACATCTTTTGGGTGAAGTTTTGGGTGAGGGGCTGTTCCCATAGGCCTGAATGTAAACCCGCCGGAAGTATGATAAAATTGAGCCATTAATATGTTTCTGTGATTTGTAAAAAATTCTGCAATTGCCTGTGCTTCAGGGGAGGAAGTAGGATAGTCTCCCGAGCCTCCTGCCATGCCATCATCCTTGAACCAGCCTTCCGGGAAGTTGCGGTTTAGATCTATTCCCCTTTCAGAATCTTCTCCCCGCTTTCCATCGCCGTCATTGTCTTTGTCTTCCCCGACCACTGAATATCGCTGCTTTTTGGTTTCTTTATCTTTACCCAGCCGCACCATTAAACGGGGATCGGTCTCATCTATTACATAGCGGCCTTTGGGGTCTTTATAACGGAACTGGGTTATGTGTCCGTCTCTGTTGAGGTCGTCGCCTCCGTCTTCGTTTATTTTCCCGTCTCCGTCGTTATCCTGCTTCATACTGTTGTATCGCTGGGGAATTCCTCTTTCTATGCTGTTATATAATCCGTCAGGATTTACGACCGGGCAGATATAGAAAGTTTTATTGTCGATGAGCCGGGTTATCTCTGAATCTGAATTGTACCCAGAGACAAGTTTATCAATTGTGTACAAGCAGACTTCTGTGCCGGTAAATTCGTTTCCATGAGTGCTGGCACAGATCCAGTGCCCGGGTTTCCCCTGGTAAGTCTGCATAGGAGTTACGTTTTTGACTCCTTCCCGGCGCATGTTTCGCAGTTTTACATATGAGTCGATCGTGGTCCCGGTTTCCATGTTTGAGATCACAAGCACATAGAGGGGCCTTCCCATATTGCTTTTGCCGATTTCAAGCAGCTTGGTGATATTCGGGTACGCCTGGGTGATCTGCTTAATATATTTTACTGTACTCGTATATCCGTGATAATCATTAAAGCTGATAGGAACTTTTTGAGCTGTAGAATCAGTTGCGCTTATTAAAACAAGGCAGATCAAAAGCGCAAGAACCAATTTGAAATGCTGGGTGGATTTATGTTTCATGATTTGTTGCCTCCTTTCATAATAATGTCAATTTGTATGATACTAAAAAAATGGCAATTAGTAAAAAAACAAAATTTTACACTGAGGACGCTGAGGACACTGATAAGACTAAGATGTTGATTTCTTTTCCCGATGAATCGGCAAAACAAATCAACCCTTCATCACTTCGCTTCGCGAAGTCATTTGAAATAAGGTTTTCATTTTGTGCTTCAGCACAAATTGGAAAGTGCTTTTTCTTTTTTGGATGCAAGCCAAAAAAGAAAAAGCACTCTTTTTTCCGTGTCCTCAGCGTCCTCAGTGTAAAATATAGCTTTTCTGCAATTTTTTTAAAATAAAGAGTTTTTTATTTTTTTAGTAATGAATTTGTATTATAATCGGCAATTCAAAATGAGATTATTTAAAATCACAACTATCTTATTCATGTTATTTTCTCTCCTTTTACCGGTAGAGGGGAAAGGATTTGAGCAGAAGCAGGTCAAGGCTTTTCGTATGGAAGACGGGGTTAAGATCGATGGAATTTTAAATGAAGCAGTCTGGCAATTAGAGGGTTTTAGCGGATTCCTCCAATCCGATCCTATTGATGGAGCGCCTGAAACTGAAGGCACAACCGTCTGGATAGCCTTTGATAATAAAAGCCTGTATATAGCGGCTAGGCTGTATGATACAGATCCGGAGAAAATCGTCAGCCGGCTCGGACGCAGGGATGATGAAGTTGAATCAGACTGGTTCACTTTTACCGTTGATCCCTATTATGATAGAAGAAGCGGTTATCTCTTTGCTGTTAATCCCTCCGGCTCTATTATGGATGGTACGCTTTTTAATGATGAAGGCAAGGATATGACCTGGGATGGAGTCTGGGAAAGTGGGGTGCATATCGATGACAAAGGTTGGACGGTAGAGATGCGTATTCCTTTTCACCAATTGCGTTTTAAAAAGCATGATTTATATACTTGGGGAGTCAATTTTTTCCGGGTGATAAAGCGTAAGAACGAAAAAACTGTCTTTTCCTGGGTGCCCAAGGAAGAAAGCGGATATGTCTCAAGGTTTGCCATTTTGACTGGAATAAGCAATATCAATCCAGGCCGTTTTCTAGAGTTCCTTCCCTTTATTGTTGGAAAAGCAGGTTATAGTCCAGAAGAAAAGGGCAACCCCTTCCAGACCGGGGAGGAGTACCTGGGAAATTCCGGGTTAGATTTTAAAGCTGGGCTGCAGAGCAACCTGACCTTGAATTTGACCGTTAATCCTGACTTTGGTCAGGTCGAAGTAGATCCGGCCGTGATCAATATCAGTGACC
>JAUWNW010000171.1 GCA_030612445.1 Candidatus Aminicenantota bacterium | reverse complement strand
ACCCCCCCGCACTGGCATGCTCTTATTACTATTGCAGCTGCGGAAGCCGGAAAGGATATCTGGTGCGAAAAACCTATGACCAGAACGATCGGTGAAGGCCGGGAAGTCGTCAAAGCAGTACAGAAAAATGGGAGGATATTTCGGCTTAATACCTGGTTTAGATTTAGAGAGCAGTTTTATGGTTTTGGTACTACAGTTAAACCGGTAAAAAAACTTGTCAAGAGCGGCATGCTTGGCTGGCCGTTAAAGGTCACGGTAAGTGGTGTGACTGGGTTTGACTGGAAATTTTATTGGAGTGGAAAAACTAACCTGGCTCAGGAATCGGTTCCTCCGGAGCTGGATTATGACTTCTGGCTGGGGCCAGCCCCGTATAAACCTTATCATCATCACCGGGTTCATAATACCTTTCGCGGCTACTGGGATTATGACGGAGGAGGCTTAGGGGATATGGGTATGCATTATCTGGATCCAGTGCAGTATCTGCTTGAAAAAGACAATACCAGCCCGGTTGAGATCGAAGCTGATTGCCCTCAGCAGCATCCGGATGCCTGCGGCTCCTGGCGGCGGATCGAGCTAAAGTATTCCGACGGATGTAAGATTATTCTGGATGGAGAAGAAAAGGATAAGGATGCCCCTTTTATTGAGGGGCCAAATGGAAAATTGTTTAAAGGATTTAAATCGGATATTCCTGACCTTGAGAAAAAACTGGCAGCTTTTCCTGATCCTGAACCACAGGAGGAAAACTTTGCTGAGGCAGTAAAGGCCCGGAAAAAATTTGCCCTTAATGAAGAGAATGCGCATAGGTCCTGTACGATAGTAAACTTGGCAAAAATTGCTGTGCGTCTGGGAAGGCAGCTGCATTTTGACCCGGAAAAACAGCTTTTTATTAGAGATACAGAAGCTAATCGCCTTATCTGGCAGCCTATGCGGGCGCCTTGGTTTCTTTAAGTAAAGTTTTATGCTCCGGGAGACATTAATATGAAAAATAATAGAGCAAAGCTACTTATATTTGCCCTGATACTGGTTTTTATCGCTTCTTCAATTGCAGGTGCTGGAGAAGATAAAGGCATAAAAGTTAAAGTCCTGGATCTGCTTTCTAAATTTCCTGCTCAAAATACGGTAGAAAGAGATGCTCTGGCTTCTGAGATTATAAAGCTGGGACCGGAGGGCATTCTGGAAACCTGCCGCTATCTGATCCCCCCGGGGGAAGGGGATGATGCGCGGGTTCGATTTGCCTTAAATGGATCTGCGGTCTATGTAAACCGCCCAGGGGCTGAGAATGAACGCAGGATGTTTGCCAGAACTCTTATCAAGGCCTTAAAAGCCGCAGGAAATAATGAAGTCAAAGCTTTTTTAATTCGCCAGCTTCAAATTACCGGCAAAGTTGAGGCAGTGAAGCCTATCAGTAAATTTCTAAGAAATAAGAGATTGTGTGAGCCGGCGACTCAAGCGTTGCTTGCGATCAGTACTCCTAATGTAGAAAAAGCCCTGCTTGAAGCGCTTAGCTCTGCTGGAGGGGCTAACAGAATAACTCTTATTAAAGCTCTGGGTGAAATGCGCAGCCATAAAGCGGTGAAAAAAATTATTAAATATGCCGGAATAGAGGATAAAATACTTCGGGGAGTAACTCTCTATGCTTTGGCTAATATAGGCGACCCTGTGGCTGAAGGATTACTGGACAAGGTGGCTGTAGCATCATCTCCCTATGAAAGAGCTAAAGCTCCTTCCCTTTATCTTTTATATGCACGGCGGGCTGCTGAATCCGGAAGAAGGCAAAAGTGTGTTCAAATTTGCCGGGCTTTGATAAAAAATTATACAGCTCCGGATGAAAACAATATCCCCTGTGCGGCTCTCAGCCTATTGGCTGAAGTCCTGGATGATCAGGTATGGGCAGATCTTCTTGCTGCTGTGGATAGTACTGACAAAGCTTTCCGGGCAAAAGCGCTTAGACTTGCTGAAAATCAAATGTCTGAAAGGACAGCTAAAAAGTGGGTTGATAAAATGGATGCGGTTTTGCCTGAGGTAAAAGCAGAAATAATCGCTATGTTTGGACGCAGTGGCGAAAAGACAGTATTCCCGATTATTAAACAGGCATTAAAAAGTAAGGATAAGGTTTTACGTCTGGCGGCGATCCCAGCCTATACCCATATGGGAGGTCAGGATCTCCTTATGGATTTGATTCCTCTTCTTCATAACGCTGAAGCTGAGGAGATAGTAGTGTTAAAAGATGCCCTTTTGCTATTTCCGAGTCGGAAGCTGGTTCCTGCAGCTGCGGGTGTATTGGAAGCAACACCTCCTGCCGGACGTACTGCCATTATAGAGATCCTTGCGCTAAAGCAAGCCCGGGAATATGTTGATATAGTCTTTGCCCAGGCGAAAAATGAAAATGATAATGTCAGGCGGGCTTCCCTCTCTGGACTTGAGAATTTGGTTGGAGCAAATGACCTGCTGCGTTTGATAGGGCTGCTTAAGGAAAGTGAAAAAAGGGCTGAAATATCACTTATCCAAAATGCTCTTGTGGCAGCAGCTAATCGGATAACGGAACCGGAACAACGAGCTGACTTGTTGCTTACAGCAATGGATGAAACTACCGGTTCTGAAAAAGCTGATCTGATCAGGCCGTTAGCCAGGATCGGCGGAAAGAAAGCTCTCTTAAAAGTGGCGGAAGAAACAAATAATAAAGATCCGAAAGTTCAAACAGCCGCTGTTTATACTATAGCCAACTGGCCTGATTTTAAGGCAACGAAAAAATTATTAGATATATGCCGGACTACAAAGGAAAAAAAGTATCTTTACTTGGCTCTTCAGGGTTATCTCCGCCTGGTAAATGAAGCAGAACTTACTCCGGAGGATAAGTATGCTAAAATAAAGGAAACTTTCGCAATTGCTGTTGAGACAGAAGAGAAAAACCTTATATTAACGGGACTTGAGGGTATTAAAATATTGGATGCCCTGAGGCAAGCAGCTCTTTATTTAGACGAACCTGAATTGCAGGTTAAAGCCGCCTGGACAGTGGTGCGAATTGCCTTGCCCCGACCAGGAGACAGCGATGGACTGGCAGGGGCTGAGGTGATATCTGTACTGAAAAAAGCAGTGCTGTTTTTGCATGACAACAATATGGAGGAACAGGTAAAGGAATACATGGAAAAGATCAGGTTAATTAAGGGATAAATATGGGCCAGGTTAAGCTAAAAAAAAGCATAAACAAAGAGCAGATAAAATTTCATTTGCAGTCATGTAAATATTTCCGGTTTCCCTTTTTTGACCCAAGCAACTGTTACCGGAGAGATGGGCTTTTTGGGCAGTTAGAGGACACCCTTAACCATGTGGGTGTTAAGATGACACAGGAGTATGGGGATAATTTTGTTTCAATAAACCTCAGAGGCAGCTGGTTAAGAGGGATCCCGATTGCTGGAGATGATGTTGATGTTTTATTTATTGTCAAAGATATTCCTTTAGATAAAAGGATAAAAATCCAAGATTTTACCCGCAGGTGCTTAAAAGAAGAGAACGAATTGTTTGATATGTGTAGAGGTAAAGTAGTCCTGGGGATGAAAGTCGAGCCAATTATATTTCTTGATCTGGCTGAGGTCGGGATGATCATGAATAAGTTCATGTATGGTCTGAGGGATGTTTTAAAAAAACAGGCCGGCATAGATCGAGATGATTTTCAGGATTCTTTTTTTGGCTCCAAACTTATAGAAAAAAAAACGAAATTCCTAAAGAGTGGGATACTTATCCCTTATGTAGGTTGGATATATGGGAGTGACAGGAAACAGGAAGTCTTTTCTGAAATTTCAAAATATCTACCGGTGCCGCTTAAACAAACTTCTATCTATTCTAGAGCCGTGATCGAGGAGGCCAAAGAGACAATTTGCCAGGCATTTATAGCTCGGAATCTTATTTATCCCTCTTTGGAGATAAAGAAATTGGTTGATCTAGCGCATGCTCATATTGATGATTTGAAAAAAGAAGCTGTGGAATTGTACAGCTCCTTGGAGCTGCTTGAAGATGTTTTTGCCAGGGCTGTGATCAATTATATCTATACATTGGCAGCTGAAGAAAAAATTCTGGGTAAAATATTGACACGGGACCGGATAAAAAAATTTGCCTCTTCTTATGACAAGTTGGTTGATGAAATATTAAGAAATGCGGTCATCAGGCAAGCATCAGGTATTCCCGTGAATGACAAAGATTCGGGTTGATTTAAGGTAACCCCTAAAGGTGATGTCTTGAGCTAGTTAATCATCTTATAAATCCTCGCTTTAGGTGATTGACTAAAATCGGCTGGTTTGCGAATATATAACGGAGCTTAGAGAAAAACCCGGCAAGATAAGCGTCTGTATTAAGGAAAACATGATATTGACAAAAAATGTTATTTTAAGTATTTTTAAGGATACCGATGGGTTCTAATTTAGGCGAATTGCTCTTAAGAGAGAAATTATTAAATTCTGACCAGTTGGAGTCTGCCGTAGATTTCCAGAAAAAGAATGATGTTGCCATGGGAACGGCGATTGTCAGTTTAGGGTTGATATCAGAAGAAGAAATGGCCCAGGCTTTAAGCCGGCAGTTGGGCTATCCCTATATAAACCTTGATCAATTCGATGTCTATCCGGATGTGATAAACTTGATCCCAGTGGAAATCGCCCACAAATATTTGATCATGCCTATTCATCGTATCCGTTCTTTCTTGACTCTTGCCATGCTGGACCCAACCGACCTTGATGTTATCGAAGATATCCGTTTTCGGACCGGTTTGAGTATTCAACCTGTAATAGCTTCTGAAACCGGCATATCAAATGCTATAAAAAAATATTACGGCGCCTCTGATTCTATGCGGGTGAAACAAATTGTGGATGAGATCGAACAAGCTGATGATACGAGTGTCAATATTATTGAAGAAGATGAGGAAGACTATGACATTGAAGAATTAGTCCACTCGACTGAAGAAGCGCCTATTATTACTCTTGTCAATACGGTTTTTATTGATGCCATAAAAAAGGGCGCCAGTGATATTCACTTTGAGCCCTATGAAAAAGCATTCCGAGTCAGGTACCGGCTTGACGGAACGCTGTATGAGATGATGAGCCTGGCTATGAAATTTAAGAACCCCGTTATCTCGCGTGTGAAGATACTTTCCAACATGGATATCGCTGAAAAGAGACTGCCCCAGGATGGCAGGATCAAGATGAGAGTAAAAATGGAAAGTGGAACGCGGAAAGAAGTTGATATGAGGGTCTCCAGTGTTCCCACAATTTTTGGCGAGAAAATAGTTGTGCGGATTCTGGATAAAGAAATGCTTAGATTAGATATGTCGGAATTAGGTTTTGCGAAAGAGTCGCTTAAATTGCTGTATGAGTATATTGTCCGGCCGGGGGGAATCGTGCTCGTTACCGGCCCCACGGG
>JAUWNW010000178.1 GCA_030612445.1 Candidatus Aminicenantota bacterium | reverse complement strand
AATACCAGGAAAGCTTAGCCCCAGAGAAAAATATGCTTTTATAAAACAGGAAGCTGTTTTAAATTGCTTTTGCCGCAGAAGAGAGAAATAATTCCTCATGTCCTCTCTCATATAATTCTTTAAAAATCCCAGCATTACCCGGCCCTGGAAAATCTTTAAAACCAAGCGAAGACGGTTACGAATAACATAAACTAATTTCTTATTCCATAGATAAGATCCCCCAAAGTCGTGATATACAACAGCCTTTGCTTCTGGGACTACTTTCCAGCCCTGCAGCCAGCATCTGAAACTCCAGTCTGCATCTTCATAAAAGCTTTTATACCCTTCATCTACAAGACCAACTTCCTCGATTGCTTCCCTCGAGAGCATAACCGCCCCAAAACAAGCCGACGGAATTTCCTTTAGAGTTTCAAACTGGCCAATATCCACACAATAAATAAAACTATCAGTCCCCCATCCATGATTATTTATCTGATTGCCGATTCCATTTATAAAACCAGGCAGCTGGGAGAATTTCAGCATCGGCGAAACCGCGCCAATCCTCCCATCACTTACAACTTTGCGATAAAGATGCTCTATGCAATCCGGTTCAATATTTGTATCTTGATTGAGGAGAAACAAATATTTGCCTTTAGCTTCTTTTATCCCCCGGTTTATCCCGCCGGCATAATGGCGGTTCTTTTCCTCGGATAAAACCCGCACATCAGGAAAATATTTATTTAACAGCTTCACTGTATCGTCTTTTGAAGCATTATCAACTGTAATGACTTCTAAATTTTTATACGTCTGTTCCTTTATCGAGGCAAAGCATCTCCGAACATAGTCTTCGCCATTATAAGTAACAACAATCACAGAGATAAGCTCACCTTTTTTTTCAGATGAATCCTTTCTACTTTTTAGTTCCGGTTCCTCCTTAATATCAGCCCGGATAATTCCTGCACATAGAAATACATAGAGATATTCATTAACCAATCTTTCAGATAAATCAGCTTGGGATTTTATCTTTTCAAATATATCTTTTTTTGTACCAGGAAGGCTCTCCCAAATCGCTTTCCCCCATTTATCAGTCAAAACGCGCTTGCCTGTTCTATAGACAAAAAAATGAGTCTTTTTCTCCGTGATCAAGCGGAAATTACTGCTTTGTAGAAGCCGTATGTCTTTTTTAAATAAGAAAAAGTTATTCATGGTTATTCATGATAATTCATTGTTATTCGTAGTTATTAGTAGTTATTTGCGGGCTAAAGCCCGCGTAATTTAAATAACACTGGCACAGCCAGTAAATAACATGGGCGCTAGCCCAGTAATTACATTAATAACGCAGGCTCTGCCTGCAAATAACTTAGAACTTTCATCTTGTTTTTTCTGTTTTTCCTGTTTTTATTCCCTAGGCACCACAAACTCCTCAAAATAAACCACATCAAGCGGCCTGCTGTCGTTTCCCCAGAGAAATATATTCTCCCGTTTTAAAGGATACCTATTGTCCTGTTTAAACAGAGCACTTTTTTTGAAAAACAAACACTCACTTTCAATCCAATGAAAGGGTTTTTGAGAAGACTCCCGTTTGTAAGTTTTCCTCTTTTTTTTCCATCTTTTCCGCTGCTTTCTGCTGACCCAAAACGTCACTTGCTCAGTTCCCTCATCATCAAGCACAACCGGAGATAAAAGATTATATTCTGCATCTTTTTTTAACTCTATATAAAAACTTTGTACAGAATTTGCAGGCAAAAATACATCCTCTGATAAAAGCAGGACATAATCTCCTTTTAATCCGGCTGCAGCTTTTAAAAGAGTAGTATTTACCTCTTCATCTTCCCCCAAACTCAGATACAATACACCCGGGAAAAAATCTTTGAGCTTGTATTTTAGGTCCTGACTTTTGGATAAATCCAAAACTGTAACTTGCAGGTTAAAGTCAACTTTCTGGGAGAGTAGGTGATTAAGGCATTTATCAATATTTTTTCCTTTATCATAAGTCACAACAACAGCTGAAACACTCTCCGGATAAAAAGCACGTACTAATTCACGATTAAATTTAGGAAGCCCTTCAAGCAGTGATTCCTTGGGAATATAATCTACAAGTTTAGTTTTAACTTCCTCCGCAACTACAACTAAATCATCCATGCTTCTCTTGTGGGAATAAAGCCAGTAATGCCTGTAAAAAGGAGGCTCAAACTCAAGCGGATTTAAGCGGCTAGTCATGAACCGGTCAAGTAACTCATGGATATTCTCTTTGTCAGCTTTATACCAAAAACTATACTTTAAGCTCAGGAGAAACAACCAGTTTTCCAGCGAACCAAAGGAAAACTCTGTTCCAAAAGTAATATTTTTACTGAGAGCCTCAGAGACCCCTGTTTTTTCGGGAAGACCAAAGGCTTTGTGTTCCTTAAGCTGTTCATGCTCAACTCCAGCAAGAGTCTTGATCTGATCAAAAACAACTTGTTCAGCTTTTTCTATCTCCTTATCCTTAAAGGGATTTGCCAGCAGCACTACATCCCGAGAAACCCGGCAAAGCTCCTGCAGAAAGCCTTCTCTATCTGCTTCCTCAATATGCTCAAGCACATCCAGACAGGAGACAAGGTCAAACGAATTATCCTTAAAAGGAAGTTTCCGGCCATCCCCCTGGATAAACCTTTCACCCTGACAGCTAATAATATCTACAACATATGCTTCTATCCGAGCAGTTTTGTGCACAGGGAGCCAGCATGCCTCTCCCCTCCGGTCAGGAGCTGTACCACCTACATCCAGCACCCTGGGCGACTTCTCTGAAAACAACACCTCAATACAGGCTTTTAATACCGAATATCTCTGGAACTGGTCATAGGTCCAGGGAAAATCACTCATCTTAATTTCCTTCTATCTCCCACTCCGAGCGGATTCTGACACTGCCGAAATCATCGCCTCGACCCGGAAGCACCCGGAAATGATACATCATATCATGGTGGTCATAAGCGGTTTTTAAAGTCTTATCATAAACAGCAGCTGAAAACAGGTAATTTCCCTCCAAAAGGGGAAGCTCAGGGATAATAAACCTGACAATCCCCTGGTTAGGGATTTTCTCCGGAAGTTTTGTTTCCAATGTATTCGGCCCGTAGATAAGCAGTTTGTATATAGTATTTATTGCTACTCCGAATATGGGCCGCTTACCTTCTAAACGGGAAGTATAGGCAATCCTTGCCTCAAAATAATCTCCGGTATTAAATTTCTCCTTTGGCTTCCCTTTCGCATCAACAAAATCAACTTTTTTTATCTCAACCTGTTTGTTTCCCCACTTTTTTGCTTCAACTTTAGGAGGAGGCTTTTGCACAAGCCGTACATCTGTTTCAAGGCCTTCTCCGCCTTTTATCAACTGGTGATAATGGTCCACAGCTTCTTCGGCAGAACCTAAAAATGACATCCGCCCCTCACTTAATATCAAAGCCCGGTCACATATCTGGGTAATAAGCTTGGCATCATGCGTAACCAGCAGAATTGTGGCGCCATGTCTGCGGAAAGATAGGATTTTTTCAAAACTTTTCTTCTGGAAAACTTCATCCCCTACAGAGAAAACCTCATCGATTAAAATTACATCCGGCTGGAAAAAAATGATCGTCGAAAAAGCCAAGCGGATAAACATACCGGAAGAATAATTCTTAACCGGGATATTTATAAACTTCTTCAATCCGGAAAAATCAACGATTCTTTCGAATTGTTCTTTTATGGCAGCTTTGGGTATTCTGTAAATTGAGCCGGCAAGAAAAATATTCTCAGCACCTGTAAGTTCTGGATTAATAGCAGCACCCAACTCGATAAGCGGAGCAATACTGCCATTAACCTTAACACTGCCCTGAGTCGCAGGGTAGATCCCGGCAATGACTTTCAAAAGCGTACTTTTCCCTGCTCCATTACTCCCAACAATTCCGAATATCTCCCCCTTTTCGGCTGTAAAGCTTATATCTTCAAGAGCCCAGAACTCTTTCTTTTTTCTTTTTTCCTGCCGCGAGAGAAAAAACTTTACTCCAACCGAATCTGCTCTTATCGAATGCCCTGAGTTTTCCATAATTATCTTTATGATAGATGAAACACAAAATATTTTTCATTTTTAAAGAAAATTAAAACACCTGCTGCTAAAGTAAAAACCGTTATACCCAAAGTAATCCCCAAAATCCACCAGGGTGGAAACTGAGAATAATAAACAGGAAATCTAAAACTCTGGATGAAATAATAAAAAGGATTCAAAAGAAAAAACTTCCGGTACTGCTGGGGAAAAACATTAACTGTATAGATAATCGGGGTAAGATAAAAAAAGACCTGGAAAATAATCGCTATAATATGCTGTACATCCCTTACTTTTATATAAAATACGGCCGCAATAAGGGAAAATCCCAGAGAAAATAGAAAATGAAACAATAAAATCACAGGTAAAAACAGAAGATTCCAGGTCAAAGGCACATGAAATATGATCATAAAGCCAAATAGGATAGCAGTTAAGATCAGATGGTCTACATAACGGGCCAGCACACTGGAGAGAGGAAAAAGAATTTTCGGTATATAGACTTTTTTTATCAAGTCCTGATTATTGACAATAGAAGCAGTAGCGACCACCACTGTCTGCTGGATCATCAGCCAAGAAGTAAGTCCGGAAAGGATAAATATATGATAATTTTCAATCTGAAACTTCATGATCTGAGAGAATACCAGCGCTAGAATCAGAAGGAAAAAAAGCGGATTAAGGATCGTCCACAAAAAACCCAGTACGGAATTACGGTACCTGAGTTTTAATTCATTAGAGACAAGGTTCCCCAAAAGCTCCCTGTATTGGAATATTTCAAGAATATGTTCCTTCATTAACTATTCATAAAAAATGAAATTCAGGAGTAGCTTGTGCTCGCTTCAGCCACATCAGAAT
>JAUWNW010000131.1 GCA_030612445.1 Candidatus Aminicenantota bacterium | reverse complement strand
TTTTTCCCTGCCTTTACTATTTACCATTTACTATTTACCATTTACAATTTACTATTTACTATTTACGATTTACAATTTACAATTTAATAATTACTATTTAATATTTAATATTTTTTATTTACTATTTACTATTTACCATTTACCATTTACCATTTACTATTTACTATTTACTATTTACCATTTACTATTTACCATTTACTATTTACCATTTACTATTTACTTAGTATTATTTATCCTAATAATAAAATTTATCATCTATGATAAAAAAAGGAGTTCGCCATGATAAGAAAACATATTTTATCTATCTGTTTGATTCTTTCTTTATTTGCTCTAACTGCTTTTTCATTCTCAGTTGATGAAAAAAAACCGCTCACTGTGGCAGAATCCAGTGATTATGCCTCTACCTCAAGATACACTGATGTAATGGATTTTATCAAAAAGCTCCAGGAGCAAAGCTCTTTGCTCAGAGTCGAGACCTTATGTGTAAGCACAGAAGGAAGAAAAATCCCTCTGCTTGTCCTGGGCGACCCAGTCCCCTCCTCCCCCTTAGAGCTTAATTATGACGACAGAGCAGTCGTTTATTTCCAGGCCAACATCCATGCTGGTGAGGTCGAAGGCAAAGAAGCTGCTCTTATGCTGGCAAGAGATATCGCGCTCAGCGAGGACCCCCCTTATCTTAATAAACTGGTAGTATTGATAGCACCTATCTTTAATCCAGACGGCAACGAAAAGATCAGCCCCGATAACCGGCGCAGCCAGGTCGGGCCAAAAAACGGAGTAGGTATCCGCTACAATGGCCAGAACCTTGATCTAAACCGGGACGGCATGAAACTTGAAAGCCCGGAAGTTCTGGGCCTTGTTCAAAATGTAATGCTGCGGTGGGATCCAGCCCTGCTTTTAGACAGCCACACTCACAACGGCTCCTATCATGAAGAAGTAGCCACTTATGTCTGGTCTTTAAATCCCAACGGCGATAACTCTATTATCAATTATATGAGCGCTAGATTTATGCCCGGAGTAAATAAAATACTAAAAGATAAATATGACATCCTCTCTATCCCCCATGGAGATTTTATGGATGTGGGAGATCCTGAAAAAGGCTGGCGTCCGCTCGGCCCTCAACCCCGATACATCAGCAATTATATCGGCCTGCGTAACAGGCTCGGGGTATTGAATGAAAATTATCCTTACGCTGATTTTAAAACCCGGGTACACGACTGCCATAAACTTTTCCACGCCATTCTGGAATACTGCTGTACAAACAAAGATAACATCCTCCAGCTTATAAGCGATGCGGATAAGCGTACGGTTGAAAGAGGATTGAACTTGGCAGACGAAGACATTTTCGCTACAGCATACGATGTCAGGCCGATCAAGCAGAAGATCACAATACACGGCTATGAAATGGAAGTAGTAAAGAGTGACAGAGGCTATAGGCGGGCAAAAAAAACTGACAAGAAAAAAACATATACCATGCCATTCTATGCCGACTTTTATGCGAAAAAATCAGTTCCACTCCCCTATGGCTACCTCATCCCCCTGCCTATTCCAAAAGTCCGGGAAAAACTTCTGCAGCATGGGATCACAGTGGAAAAATTACTAAAGCCGGCAAAACTTCACATTGAAAAATTTTTAGTCCAGGAAATAAAGAGCGGCGAAAGAGCCTACCAGGGACATCATTTAAACACAGTTAAAGGTGAATATGTGACAGAAGAGAAAGAATTTCCGGCAGGAACTCTCTTTATAGGGATTGCTCAGCCTCTGGCTAATGTCGCGACCTACCTACTTGAGCCTGAAAGTGATGACGGCCTTCTGGTATGGAATTACTTTGACCGCTACATCGTTCCTCAGTGGAGCCGCAGTTTGCAGGAATATCCGGTTTATAGATTATTAAAACCGGCAAATCTGGTTAAAGAAATCATCCGGTAATCAGCGCGGCATTTTCAGCACGCGGGCTGGTAAGGTAATTATAGCCTTAAACAGATCAAACACAGCATTTACTGTAATACCAAACAGCCGGAAGGGAAGCATCAGAAGCCAGATAAACGGATATAAAAAAATGGCTAAAATCGCCAGCGGCCAAGACAATACAAGCAAGATTAACCAGAGTAATATCTTCATCGTGTATAATCCATGGATGCATAACCTCTATTATTTAATACGAAGCAAGTTGAATAAAGGTTTACATTTGGGGATGGGGGTCGGACCAAGTCAATTAGTTGATAATAGCTAAGTTACGTTGAATTTTAGATGCCTATTTCCCTTTATTTACGATTTTTTGGCTAGTTTTCTGCAAATAAGCAATCGAATCCTCTTTCAGCCTCCAGCCATCGCTGAATTCATATATCGAGCGTCCAGAGGCTTTGGACTCAAGCTTCTTTTTTATTCTTCCCAGGAACGTAAGATCCCCGACAGCAATACTCTCTGTCCATTTATCATTTCGCTGTAACACACCCTCCCTTTTAGAAGCATCTTCGATCCATTCGTTCCTACTCTTTTTGAGTTCTTTGATGGTACTAAGATGCAAGAGCCTAAGAAGACAAACATAATCAATAATCAGATATCTGTAGCGAGGATGAAAACAATCGTAGAAACCAGAGTAGGGCCAGTCTGATGGATGAGATACGACTCCTGCCCGGACCATATTGAGGTCAATGTAGGCCATACATTCTTTAAAATATGAACCAGAATCGATGATTGTAGCATGATACCGATCCTGCCAAAAACTTCCTTTTCGGTTTTTTCTTTTATTGTACTCTTGAGCGGTGCGGCCTGCTACAAGCTGCATTGCATCTGGAATGATTGAAGGTTTTTTTGAATCTGATACGAGCAGGTGGATGTGATTTGAGGTTACGATATAATTCAGGACTTGCAAGCCGTATCTCTTTTTAGCTTGCCAAAGCCAATATAACCATCGCTTCTTATCTGTTGCAAATTTTAGAAGGAATTCTTTTTTGTGACATCGATGGGTGATATGCCAAATGTATCCAGGAATAAAATGCCGGTTTGCTCTTGCCATTTTTAATGTACATCTTAAAGACGATTTTTGGGGCCAAAAATCTCATTTAAGGTCATTTTTTTAAAAAAAACTGGATATTATTTCTTTAATTGCTGATAATTAACTTGGTCCGACCCTAAATCTGTAAAAAAAAGAAAAAGCATCTTAGTTTTATCCGTGAAAATCTGCGTCTAATGCTTTATCGCTTTAATCCGTGTCCACAGCGTCCTCAGTGTAAAATATATTTTTATAGTCTTATCTGTGTCCATGCGTGTAAAATTCTATTTTTCTTATACTTAAAATCCTTATTTGCATAAATCCTTAAATTCTGATAAACATATAGCAAAAAAGCAAGGCAACTAGGAGGATTAAATGGAAGATGAAATCGGTAAAATTACACATTATTTCTCCAAAATCGATGTGGGTATCATTAAATTATCCAAAGGAAAGCTTAAAGTCGGAGATACAATCCGTATCAAAGGCCACACTTCTGATTTAACTCAGGAAGTGGAATCCTTACAGATGGAACATGAAGCCGTTGACTCGATCTCAGCGGGAGACGAAGCCGGATTAAAAGTAAAAAATCCGGTCAGAGTAAAAGATAAAGTTTTGCTGGTTACAGAGTAAGCATTCTTTAAAACTTCACATTTAAAAACAGATTAAAGGTCAGGCCCATCAGATTAAAATTGTTTTCTATGATCTCTCCCTCAAGCACATCAAATTCCTTGTACCAGACATTTTTGCGATCATAAAGATTGAATATAGTCAGCCCAAGAGAGGACTTATCTGTGTCTCCGAAGGAAAAGGAGTAATTGGCTGAAAGATCCATACGGTGGTAAGCAGGCAGCCTCTCGCCGTTTTTATCGCCTGCAATCACTTGTTCCCTAATCCGGCCATTAAATATCTCCACCTCCTCGATGCCGACCGGTTCGGTGTAAGGCTTGCCTGTGGCATAGATCCAGGTGCTTGAAAAGGTCCAGTCTCCTATCTCATAAATGCCGACCAGCTTGAACTCATGGGTCTGATCATGAAGAGCAGGAAAAGGCTTATCCTCCAGATCAGGAAAGTTGTACTCTACCTTGGCTAAGGTATAACTGAGCCAACCGCTTAAGCTGCCGGTTTTTTTCTGAAGCAGAAACTCGATACCCTGGGCTTTGCCGTCTCCCTGAAAAAAATACTGATTGTAATCAATATCCTCGCCTGGGAAAATACGGGGGGCAAACTCAGACAAACCTCCCAGGGATTTAGAGTAAGCTTCTATATCAAATAAAAGGTCATCAGTTTCGTAGCTTAGACCGGCAACTGCGTGGACAGCCGAACTTACTGGGATCTGCTCCCCGTCTGCCAGGGCCCAGAATTCGCGGTTGCCCTGTAAAAGATCTTCCCGGGTGATCCGGCTAACTATCTGATAATACCGCCCCCAGGCACCCTTAAGCTTAAACCGCGAGCTAAGATCCATATGAAAAGAGAAGCGGGGCTCATAGTACCACTCCTCTGTCTGATCGAAGTAAGTGCCACGAAATCCTGGGGTGAGAGTCAACAGGTCAAAAAGGGTCCAGCGATCCTGAAGATAAAACGCATAAGTAGTACCCTCATCCTCGCGGTCCAGCACTCCGATCATCTGCCGCTGCGGAGCCTCCTCTGCATCCTCTTCCTCATCTACTGTTTCATCCTCTCCCAAGTTATAGGTGATAGTGTTTGATGTCAGTTGAAAGCCGAGTCCGATCTCATGCCTCCCAAGAGAAAGGGTGTTGTCCCAGCGTACAGTCAGGTCGTTGAGATCATTGTTTTCTACCGAACCACGGGCAAAGCTTTTCCCTCTTCCGGGAAAGGAAAAATCATCATCCTCTTGCTCGGGAAATGTGATGGAAGTGTTGTTGATCCGGTCCCGGTTGTTGAAATAATTGGATAAAGCAAGAACCAGCCGGGAATGAAAAGCATCGCTCCAAAAGCGATCCCAGGCGGCACTGAAACCGGTATTGCCCCATTCGGTTAGATCAACAACATCGCCTTCGAATGAAGCTCCCCGTTCTTGCATAAAGGGGGGAGTCGTCATGGTGCGTGAGTTGTCCAGATTGTCCTTGCCATTGTAAAAGCTTAAGACAAAGTTGTCCCGGTCACTTAGATCAAGGTTCATTTTGGCATTAACATCATAGAAATAGGAGGACGGGTGCGATTCGAACATCCCTCCTCCACCTCCGCGCCTACCTCCCCTAACCGAACCCTGACCTGCTGTTTGTCCGGTTGATCCTGAGAACATGTTAGCAATGCTGTTGTAAAGAGGGCTTTGAAAGGAACGGCGGCCAGCAATAAGGAGGGAGCCAATATCAAAAAGAGGGATCTCAGCCAATCCATTAATACTGAGCATACTGAGTCCTGCTCCAAAACCAATTTGCTCTGTACTTCCGTTTTTCCCAGTCAGTTCCATAACGCTGGACAGGCGTCCGCCGTATTTCGACTCAAATCCGCCTTTGTACAAGTCAACCTGCTCTATAGCTTCCATGTTAAATGCGCTAAAATATCCAAAAAGATGGTCTACGTGGTACATCGTAAAACCATCGTAGAGGACAAGATTCTGATCAGGAGTCCCTCCTCGTACATAAAGCCCGGAGGAGGCTTCATTACTACCGCTTATTCCAGGGAGTAATTGAAAAGCCCTGAATATATCCTTTTCCCCCATACTGGGAAGGTTTGCAATCTGGCGAGGTGTAAGGGTGATCTTACTTACTTTTTCGGAAGCGCTTAAAAGCGGTCTTTCAGCAGTGACAGATATTTCTTCTGCTATTTTTTTTATATTAAGAGAAAAATCAACAACAATCGTTTTACCCTGTGGAACAAAAACAGCCATCTTTTCTGTTATAAAGCCATCAAGAGAAGCACAGATAACATATTTACCCGGACTTACATTAGTCAGGGTAAAAGTACCATCCTTATCAGTTATAGTGCTAATAAGAGTATTTTCAAGCCAGACCTTAACCCCAGACAGCATGATATCATCATCCAGTTTAACCTTTCCGTAAAGGGTTGCCTGCTGCCCCTGAGCTAATACCGGCCCAAAAAAAATAAAACGGTCAGTACTACGGCTGTTCGCTTAAACATCATTTATCCCCAGCCAAAAGTGTTTTAACCCATATTTTCAGGCCTTTACCTGCTTCAGAACTGCTGCGGCCCTATACCTCCGCGGCCTCCGCTACGGCCTCCGCCGCGCATTCCGCCTTTTCCACCCATACCTCCTGAGATACCTCCGCCGCTTTGTACTCCAGCACCACCCGGTCTTTCTCCCCGCAATGCCCCTCTATCTATCTTCGGCATTTCAAACCCTACCCCGATCGTATCTCCAGCTGAAGCTTGGATAGCATAGGGGTTTCCTTCACTTTGTTTAAGCGGGACCTTAAGTTCGTAGACCAGAAGACCGCTGGCTGCATCAATAAACACTTCTATTCCCTTAACCTTATTAAGCGGAATCCTTCTCTGGTCAGCTTTACCAGGGCCTAAAATCTCAAGCTTATCGTTTAAGCTTTCCATTCTTTCGAGTTTTTGCTCTCTATCTATCCTATCTGCTGGTTCACTTCTCGCCTGCGGCCTTGTTTCCGGTATCGGCACACCAAGCGGGAATTTGATCCCGAATGTTTTATCCTTTCCACCAGCCGGATCAAACCAGATTGTGAATCCCCGGCGCATTACTTGAGACCGGAGGAAGCTGCTTTCAGCCAGAAGACATATGTATAAATCATATTCATCATTTTGTATTCCGACAGACACCCCGTTATCTTCCAAATATACTAAAGCTCCCAACCAGTCGGAAGAATTGCCATCGATCAAAATTTCTTTCTCCCGCCAAAGGCTGTCTATCTCAAATGCAGAGCAACCAACCTGACTGAAGAGAAGGATAATAATACTTAGGGAAAGTACTGCAGCTTTCAGTATCTCTATTTTCTTCATCCAATTCCTCCATAATATACTTAATTATATGTTTATAATTCTCATGGCATAAAACTTAATGATCGCTTAAAAAGTTTCAACCATATATTATTTGACAAGCAGAATGATGGATTTATTCCAAAATACTTTAAAGCTCTTTTAAAAAGCGCTCAGGATTCTATTTTCTGAGTATCGAATCAAATGATTTCTTAGTAAATCCCTTGGGGGGAGAATAAATCCCCGGAGGTGCCTTCTTCTCTGTTACCTCGAGGACTTGGGGTCCTGTGTTTTTCCTGCTGAAAAGAATATGCTGTCAAAATTTTTAAGTCAAGCATCACTGCCTGTTCTGGTAATAATGTCTTGATTCTGATATGTTTTCTTATAACTATTTATATTAGGTGAAATAAAATCTTATTTAAGGAGAAAAAATGATTCCCAGAAAGTTTTATTATGTCCTATTAATATGTTTTATGTTTATCTGTTTTTCCGGACTGGCCTCTGCTGCTGTTATTGATCAAACTTCTCCCGCTATACCCAGAGATGATCTTTCAGTTACTAAGCACACCATTCAAATCAAGGGAGCATCACTTAGATACACTGCTACAGCCGGCACTTTTCTTATCAAAGATGAGGAAGGGAAATCCAAAGCAAACTTTTTTTTCACTGCTTATACAAAGGATGGAGTCAAAGATTTCAGCCGCAGGCCGGTAACCTTTGTTTTTAATGGAGGGCCTGGTTCTGCCTCAGCCTGGCTGCATATGGGAGCTGTTGGCCCGAGAAAACCATTGTTCAGTGAGGAAGGCTTCCCCCTTGATGCGCCTTGGCAGCTGGTAGATAATGAATATACTCTTCTTGATGTGACAGACATTGTCTGCCTTGACCCTGTTTCAACGGGATACAGCCGGGCTGTCCCCGG
>JAUWNW010000159.1 GCA_030612445.1 Candidatus Aminicenantota bacterium | reverse complement strand
TCTCCTTACACCTATTCCTGGGACTTTGGTGACGGAAGGTCCTCCTCAGAGCAGAAGCCCTCCCACACTTACTCCCCAGCCGCTGACTTGATAGGGATGGTTACAGTTACTGACAGCCTGGCGATTGAGGCATCCGCCTCAGTAAATATCAGGGCAGCAGAAAACATTCCTCCCCTGGAAGTTTCCGTAAATGCTTCTCCTGCTTCAGGAATAGCTCCTATAGCAGTATTTTTTACAGGAAATGCAACCGGCGGAGTTTCTCCTTACACCTATTCCTGGGACTTTGGCGACGGAAGCTCCTCCACCCTTCAGAGCCCTTCCCATACTTACTCTCAATCCGGAAACTTCACAGCTAAGCTTACAGTTATTGACAATCAAGACATAGAGGAATCAGAATCAACAACGATATCGGTTACAGCAGAGACAGCTGAGACTCAGCTGTCAATATCTGCAGTCACTGATTTGCCTGCCCCAGGCTGGGGAGGAACTACCGATCCACAGACTGGAAACCACAGCATCATAACAGGTGAATCTGCAAATATCTCAGCCAATCCGAATAAAGACTACCGCTTCGCCAAATGGACTGGAGACATTAGTTCCATTCAGGCATATGAAGAAAATATAAGTTTGACTATGGACCAGAACAAAAATATTCAAGCTCATTTTTATACGCGCTGCGGGGATGTAAACGGCGACCTAAAAATCACCCCAACAGATGCCCAGAGAGTCTTTGAACTCTTCTTAGGCCTCATCCCAAACGCTACCGAGGCTCAGCTTGAAAATGCTGATGTAAACACTGACGGTACTCCCTCAGCTCCAAAGGTCACCCCTTCTGATGCTCAGGCCATTTTTGAAAAATTCCTGGGTATCAGTGAACTCCCAGGTGACTGCTCCTGTAAATCCCGGGCTGCAACCAGCCAGAAGGAAACATTAGAGCAAATTAACTCTTTTCCCGGGCAAGAAGCTGTAATTAAGATCAATGACATTAAACTGATCCCTGGGGAAGAAGTTGTAGTCCCCTTAATTTTATCCGGAGCTTACACCTTAAAAGCGTTTGGTTTTGACCTTTCCTACCCGCCAGAGGTATTGGAATTTATCTGTACAGAATCAGCTCCATTTTCCAGCGACTTAGTACAGATTCATGCCAATCAAATCGCAGAGGGTGTAATACGAGCAGGAGGATACAGCAAAAAACCGATTTCAGTTAATTCTGAAAAAAGGCTGCTAAATTTGGTATTCAAAGTCCGTAAGAACTCCAGCTCTCCTTCTTCCCTGCAGATGATAAACAAGTTTGACGACTTCCAGCACTTAAGTTTCGAAGGCGGTAAACTTGAATTTTCAGAGAATAAAAAGAAAGAAAAAGCAAACTATCTTCAGTTCAGACGATCTGAATAAGATATTTCACTCCCCCTAAAAAAATCTGTGCTGTTATCAGTACTGTTAGTATCTGCACAGGAACATAAACAAGCCAATAAATCTTAGCCTCACGCAAAGACAATTGGAATATAGCTTTGATAAGTGGAAGAGCCAAAATAATCCCAACTAAAAAGGCTGTAAGCGTACTTATAAACGGCAATGCAGAAAACACCAGTGTCCCTGCATATGTTACTATCGAGGCAGCCAGCCCTCCCCTCAGCATCCTCCAGACTCCCAGTCGCTCCTTCTCACTCGCTTTAGCTAGAGCAAAAAAACAGATTCCTGACAGCACACCCCCTAATACTATCATAACCAGTACCAGGCCTGAAAAAGCCTCAAGTGTTTCAATCATTTTCTATTTCCCATCTTCCGCTTTTAATATAGGCGGCATCTTCCGGGCATGGCGGGAAGCATGAGATTTAGCAGTAAAATCCCGAAAAGCTCGTTTCACCTGCTCCTCAGTAAGCTCCATTACACCACATATATCCGCCAGTTTAATCTTATTTTCCCAGGCATATAATAAAAGGTCCAATGTAGCAAAGGGCATTCTGAAAAAGAACTCCTCATCATTGACCGGTAAACTGTAAGTATCAGGACTGGGTTTTCTTTCGATTATTTCCCTAATAACTCCCATATGTTCAGCCAATTGATAGACTTGAGTCTTAAAAAGATGAGCAATCGGCTCAATATCTACTCCCCCATCCCCGTATTTTACAAAAAATCCCTGCATAGTCTCACTTTTATTTGTAGTTCCACACACCAGGTAATTATTCTTTTCTGCATAAAAATAAAGATGAAGCATCCTCATCCTTTGCTTGGTATTGGTTGCCGCTACAATTCCGTTTAAGGTTTCTTTTTTCAATCGAATAGACTTTCTAATACCCTTTTCATCCTCTATGATTAATTTAAAAAAATTAAAAGCATCTCTGGATAACAAATCTGAAGGTAAAACAATTTTTGTTTTATAATTCTCATTATATTCTGGTAATATTTGTTTTATTGCCTCATCCCTTTTTTTATACGTCCCGAAAGCTTCAAGTGTAGAAGTAATCTCAACTGTCTCAGTGTTTATGTCAAGCTTTAAAGCGTGCTTCTCCGCAAATTTACAGCTTTCAGGGCTGGATTCTTTTTCAGGAAGGATCAGTCCCAAGACTCTATCCTTTCCAAGCGCTTCCACACACAAGGCTGCAATAAGAGCCGAATCGATCCCCCCGCTTAAACCGACCACAGCGCCCTCCCGTTTCAGGGCTTGTGTTTGCCGGCGGATAAAGCTACTGATACGCGCGACCTGCTGTTTGCAGTCAAGTGTAAGCACATCCTTATCGAATTTCATGCCAATTTACTCTCTATGAAGGAAGTGAGTTTGTTTAAAGAATCCAGGTTATCCGGGATTACTTCTTCATCCTCTACTGTAATCTCAAATGTCTCCTCTATAAATTGTAATAATTCCAGCACTCCTGTCGAGTTAATTATCCCCTTTTCCATAAATGAATCCTCATCTCCAAAGGGGTTTTCTTCTGCAAAAGGCAGGAAACTATCAAGAATAAACTCTTTTAATATTTTTTTTGTATTTTTAGGCATTTGTTATTTTTTTATATCATATAATCCCAATAAATTCATCATAATAATGAAAGAGGAAAAACAGAAACTTCAGGAAAGACAGTAAAACCTCAAAAGCTATATTTTACGCTGAGGACGCTGTGGACACGGATAAGACTAAGATGCTTTTTCTTTTTTTGGCTTGCACCCAAAAAATAAAAAGCACTTTTCAGTTTTGGGCAAAGCCCAAAATGAAAACCTTTAGTTCAACTTACTTTGCAAAGCAAAGTGATGGATGGTTGATTTCTTTTTCCAATCCATTGGTAAAAGAAATCAACATTATGGTTTTATCCGTGTAAATCCGTGTCTAATGCTTTCTCGTTTTTTCCGCGTCCTCAGTGTAAAATATTGTTTTTCTTAAGTTTCTGTATTTACTTACCTGATTCTTGCAAAATAACAATATATCTTTATACTATATCTTGCCTAAGGAGGGCTTAACATGCCTGCACTTAAAGAGCTCATAAATATCGATCCTAAAACGACCACAGGTAAAATAGTTAAAATTATGCAAAAGATAGTATTAAATGACATACAGAAACGCGGAGCAGTAATAGGAGTAAGCGGAGGCCTTGATTCCAGTGTATGCCTTGCCTTAAGCATCAAAGCTTTTGGAGTAAATAAAGTTGTAGGAATATCCATGCCTGAGACTGAATCCAATCCTGAAAGTTTAGGGTTTGCCCGGGAATTATGTCATAAATTCGGGGTAGAGTTTATTATTGAGGACATATCTGAAGCTCTTCGGGGTTTTCATACATATACACGAAGAAACGAACCTATAAAGAATATCTTTCCGGAATATAACAGTACTTATAAAGCAAAGATCATACTTCCCGATAACCTATTACAAAAAGAAACACTCAATATATTTAAACTTACGATTATCTCTCCAGAAGGGGAAGAAAAGACAAAACGAATTCCCTTAAAAGAATATCTACATATAGTTGCCGCCTCCAACTTTAAACAAAGAAGCAGGATGTCAATGCTTTATTATCATGCTGAAAGGCTGAATTATGCTGTGATCGGAACCGGGAATAAAAACGAGCATGAACAGGGTTTTTTTGTAAAATACGGAGATGGCAGTGCGGATATCAAGCCGATCGCCCATCTTTTTAAAACCCAAGTCTTCCAGCTGGCAGAATATCTAAATATCCCTAAAGAGATTTTATCCCGTACTCCCACAACAGATACTTACAGTGCAGAATGTACTCAGGAGGAATTTTTCTTCCGGGTTCCTTTTGAAATAGGCGATTTAGCCTGGTTGGCTCTGGAAAAAGAAATTCCTCTTAAAAAAGTAGCCCAGGAATTGGATCTGAGCGAGGAACAAGTCCTGCGCATTCAAAAGGATATAAAACGGAAGATTAAAACAGCTGCATATTTAAAAGCAGCGCCTTATCACATAAAGTAAACCAAGCACTATGACTATTAGAAAAAAAAATAACAAGCAGCAGTTAAAAGCGAGGGAAAAATCCCCGGTAAAACAAAAGGGGACAGTGCCCCGGCTTATCCATCATTTTTTAGAGCGAAGTGCTGATTTTTTCCCTAAAAGGCAGGCCGTTTTTTATTCCGGCAATAGGTACACTTATGACTTTGTCAATAAACAAGCCAACCGCCTTGCCCGGTTTTTGCTTAAATCAGGCGTAGCTAAAGGCGACCGGGTCGGATTTCTTATAGAAAACTCGGTAGAATACATTATCACCTATTACGCCATCCTCAAAACCGGGGCCATAACCGTAGCTTTAAACACAGAAAGTATTGAATCAGATATTGCCTTTGTTTTAAAAGACTGCGGCATAAAAATACTGCTTACAAGTAAAAAACACCTCATTAAAACCAAAACGCTGCTTGAGCAAAAAACAATCTTAACGCATCTTTTAATCTGGGCGGAAAGAAAAAATCCAAACCCTGCTTTTACTGACAATATAATATCTTTTTTACCGGAAGCCTTATCCCCCTTTCCAGACACAAATCCAGGAATAAACATCGCTGATTCAGATACTGCCTCTATTGTCTACACCTCTGGTACAACTGCCCAACCAATAGGAGTTGTATTATCCCACCTAAACATTGCCACTAACACCAGATCCATCATTCAATACCTTCATTTAAGTGAAAAAGACAGAGTACTGGCCGTGCTTCCTTTCCATTACATATATGGCAAATCCTTACTGAACACCCATTTCTATGCGGGAGGTTCAGTCGTTATTGACAACCGTTTTTTATATCCGAATGTGATATTAAAAACCATGCAGGAACAGAAAGTAACAGGATTTTCCGGAGTCCCCTCGACTTTCGGGATATTATTAAACCGCAGTAATGTGAGAGATTTAGATTTTAAATATCTGCGCTACTTAACCCAGGCAGGAGGTGCTATGGCTCCAGCCCTTCAAAAGGAAGTCGCAAAGGTTTTTTCTCCGGCAAAACTTTACATCATGTACGGAGCTACCGAAGCCTCTGCCCGGCTCTCATACCTTGACCCCAAAGACCTTCCCCGCAAATGGGGTTCGATTGGAAAAGCAATCCCCGGAGTCAAACTTTTTGTCGCAGATAACCATGGTAAACGCTTGCAGGCAGGAGAACCGGGCGAAATCGCAGCCCGCGGTAAAAACATTATGAAGGGATACTGGAACCGGCCGGAAGAATCTAAGAAAGTGCTGAGAAACGGCCTCTATTATACAGGTGACATCGGCGTAATGGATAAAGAAGGATTTCTCTTTATAGAAGGACGGAAAAAAGATATAATAAAAGCAGGAGGAAACAGAGTGAGTTCCAAAGAGATCGAGCATGCACTCTACGAACATCACTCTATAGCAGAAGCAGCTGTGATCGGGATTAAAGACAAAGTCATGGGAGAAGAAATCAAAGCTTTTGTTGTGTTAAAAGAAGGCTATAAAGAGGCGGGACAAACTGAAATCCTAAAAAACTTTTTAAAAAAACATCTTGCACCCTATAAAATCCCCAAATATATCGAATATCTAAATTCATTACCTAAAAATATATCAGGCAAAATTCAAAAACGTAAATTGCTCTCAGAATGAAGTGATTATGATGGAATCATGACTAAAAAATATCAAAAAACAT
>JAUWNW010000108.1 GCA_030612445.1 Candidatus Aminicenantota bacterium | reverse complement strand
CTGTCCTCCTTTTTTTAAAAGGACTATGATGGCTTATTACCTTAAAATTATCCAGCGTCACTTCGATGAAATCAGATTCCGGAATCCCTAAAAAAGTGGCCGGATAACTCCGGAATCGGTGGCCGCTTTCAACCGGAATCACCGGCCGGAATGAATCGGAATCACCGGCCGCTTTGGGCCGGATTATGCATAAGGAAACATTCTTGGCCAGATGTTCAAGATTTTACGCTTTTCAAAAATCCCTTATGTCAATGTTGAATATTCAAAACCCATACATGCGCGTTATAGATCCGCCTGCATCTCCGGTTGTTCTAAAAAACGGGAAAAGTCTCATAATGCTTGGTTCGAACAATTATTTAAGTTTATCTACCCATCCTGATGTAATAAAAGCAGCTAAAGGAGCCTTAGATATATACGGCACAGGCACTTGCAGCTCTCGTCTTCTTTCGGGAACGACGAGTTTGCATGTTCAGTTAGAGAAAGAATTATCAAGGTTTAAAGAAACAGAAGATACGCTTTTATACAGCACTGGCTATATGACAATGGCGGGAACTCTTTCCACTCTGGCTGGAGAGGGCGATGTCATCCTAAGCGACCAATTGAATCATGCCAGCATTATTGACGGGATTCGGCTCTCTAAGGCTCAGGCCAAAATCTACGAGCACAGTGATATGACGAGCCTGGAAGAGAACCTTGCCTCTTGCGAATCGGATGTGAATAAACTCATCGTTACTGATGGAGTTTTTAGCATGAAGGGAGATATTGCCAATCTCCCTGAGATCAAAAGATTAGCCGATGATTATGGTGCTCTTGTTATGGTAGATGATGCCCATGGAACAGGAGTTTTAGGGCAAAATGGACATGGTATTTTAGAGCATTTCAACATGGAAAACCAGGTTGATTTAGTTTGCTGTACTTTTAGCAAAGTTTTTGGTTCAGTAGGAGGAGCGGTAGGTGCAAGGAAAGAGATTATAGATTATCTCCGATTCAACTCGCGGCCTTTTCTGTTCACTGCCAGCTCGCCTCCTTCTGTTGTGGCTACAGTCTTGGCTGCTCTTCAAGTTTTGGAAAGGTCTCCTCAATTGCTCCGAAATTTACGTCAAAATGTGAATTTCCTCAGAAAAAATCTTGAAGAATTAAGGTTCAAGGTCACACCTACTCAGACTCCTATTATTCCGCTTCTGATCGGAAATGATAAAAAAGCATTTCAAATGGCATCGCAATTAGAAGAGGAAGGAGTATTTGTTAATCCAGTTGTACCTCCAGCTGTGTCTGCTGAATCTTCTCTTATAAGGATAAGTGTTATGGCCTCCCTTTCCCAGAATAATTTAGAGCGGGCCTTAGAAAAATTTAAACTTGTTGGTAAGAGGCTGGATTTGATTTAGAAAATGGCGTACTCATGAAAAAAGAACAGACAATGAAAAAGAAATATGCTGACTTAAACAGCTTTATTTTTTGGAAAGCCTTATGGATCACGATGCGACCTTATCTCCTTTTTGTTTCAGGAGTAGCAGGAATGGCAGGATTTGTCGATGGAGCTGAAAGGGGAATTGGTGTAACCCTGGGTGTTTTTTTTTGTTTTTTTCCTTGCTTATGGATTCGGGCAGGCATTGACTGATTGTTTTCAGATGGATACAGATTCGATCTCCTCTCCCTATCGTCCCCTGGTCCAAGGCATTATAAGGCGAAGACAGGTCCTTCCAGTGAGTCTGCTCGGCCTCCTGGCAGGATGTGCAGTCCTCCTCTTGCTCAATCCATTGACTCTCCTCCCGGGACTTCTATGTATTACAGGTTTGGCCACATATACATATTTCAAGCGGCGTTGGTGGGGTGGACCCTTTTACAATGCCTGGATTGTGGCATTGCTTCCAATTATGGGAAAAATGGCTGCAATAGGTTCCGGAAATTCAATTTCAAATATATTTGAAAGCGGCATCCTGATCTTCATTGTAATCAGTGTCTTTTTCAGCTATGCCAATTTTGTTCTAATGGGTTATTTCAAGGACATTTCAGCCGATCAGGCGAGCGGTTACAACACTTTTGTGGTTGCTTATGGGTGGAAAAAAGCGGCTGTCGGAAGTGATATTTTTGCTTTTCTTTCCGTATTAGCAACAGGATGGGGATTATCGAAAGTCCTTACGAAGGAAGATTTTTTTTCCTGGTCTTGGGCAGCCATTCCCTTTTATTTGACAGCCATTACAGTCTTGATTCTGGCCCAAGTCAAGATCCATCGTATCAGAGAAGAGAAAAAATCACATGGGCCTATTGCTAATGTTGTCAGAGGATTCTTACTTCTGCATATTGCTGAGATTGTTCTTTTAAAGCCTGCTTGGATTCTGTTTGCCATTCTTTTTTATGCCAGCTTTGAGCTTGTTCTTAAACGAAGGCCAGAAAAAGGACAGGTGTAAAATGTATATCTATCTAAATCCTTATTGTGACTATGGTAAAGGCCAGAGAAAATGGGAAAAAATATATAGAGCTCTCAGGCAACGTTTTGGAGGATTTCAACTCGAGAAAATTAAATCTCCCTCAACAATATATAGTCAAGTTAATAGAGCGGTCAAAGCAGGTGAGAGGACTTTTATTGCAGCAGGGGGCGATGGTACGGTCAATCTTCTTTTAAATGCGTTGATGAAAAATCCTTCAGCAGCTAGGAAAGAGATTCTTTTCGGAGCTGTAGGCCTTGGCTCCAGTAATGACTTTCACAAACCCTTTCGCTCTGAGACTTTTGTCCAGGGAATACCCACCAGAATGGACCGGCAAAACACAATCTCGCCAGATGTAATTCGTATCCGCTATAAAGAATCTCAAAAGCCGTTTTCCACCCGTTATTCTATCATTAATGCCAGCATTGGAATTACCGCCCAAGCCAACGCACTCTACAATTCGAGGCTTCCTTATATGGTCCGGATTCAAAAGATATCCAACGAGGCAGCTATTGTTGTTTCTGCTTTAAAGACAATTTTTTCCTATCGTAATATTCCATGTACGCTAACATTAGATACTGCCAATCCCCGCTACTTTTCCATCACTAATTTAGGAGTAGTAAAAAATCCTCATTTTGCCGGAGGTCTCTGTTATGACACTTTAGTCAAACCAGATGATGGAAAATTCGGAGTTAATCTTTCCTCTGATATGACAAGAAGAGAAGCAGTAAAGACGATGGTGGGGCTTTACAGGCAGAAATTTAAAAACCAGCCAAAAAATAATTCATGGTTGGCGAAGGAACTCTCCATTACAAGCCCCAAGACGTTTGATCTGGAAATGGATGGCGAAGTAGTCAGAGCCAACCAGGTAAGATTCAAACTTATCTCAAAAACATTAAGGTGTTGCCAATGAATAAAATGGATGAGATTTTAGAAAATAAGACTATAAACTCTTGGGTTCGCCATTTTAGCCGCTCCCCCTATCAAATAAACAACCCTCATGAAACCGATGCTGAGTTGATTGAAATCAAAGGCAATGATTCTCATTTTCTTGCAGTTACTATTGATTCCGTATCTGAGGAAATCAGCGAGGGATTGTATCAGGATCCTTTCACTATGGGTTGGGTGACAGTGATGTCAAATTTTAGTGACTTGGCCGCAGTGGGGGCCGAACCTCTGGGTATTGTTATATCCATTTCTCTTGAGACAACTAGAGATAAAAATTTTCGGGAGGAAATTGCCCAAGGAATAGGGACAGCCTGTGAAAAATTAGGTGTTTTTGTCTTGGGCGGGGACACAAATACAGGGCCCGATATTTCCTTAACAGGCTGTGCGATCGGACTTGTACCTCGAGGGCAAAAGATTACCCGTCTCGGCTGTAAATCCGGAGATGGTGTTTTCCTGAGCAGAGGAGCTGGAAGCGGGAATGCCCTCGGGCTTGTGCATTTAGCGAAGTTACCGGAGGAGCTTTTTCCTGAAAGTCTTTACCGGCCTCATGCTCGTATCAGGGAAGGGCAGTTGATCCGGAAATACGCGACAATCTGTATGGACACAAGCGATGGATTGTTAATCACACTTGACCAGCTTTCTCGCATCAACAATAAGGGATTTGTCATTGAGGCGGATTGGAAGACAATTTTAGCGCCAGAGGTTTTTAGATTTTGTAAGATTGCAAAAGTCCCTGAATGGTTTATGACAGCAGGTATACACGGAGAGTTTGAACTCGTCTTTACTATCCCCTCTTCAAAAATCAATTCCTTCAGACAAGAAGCCAAGTCCATCTCTTTTAATCCTATCTACCTCGGATACGCCAAACAAAAACCTGCGATTGAATTTGTTCTGCCTTCGAAGAAAAAAGTTGAAATCGATATGGCGCCATTGAGAAACCTTTGGGATTCGAACGGAAATGACTTGAACTATCTTATGCAGAAGTATCATGCCTGGGGGAAAAAATGGGGACTCGAATAGCATCTTTTGAAAAGCTACAAAAAGGAGAAAGCTAAGATGACCAACTTTAAAAGCCTAATATTTATCATATTTTTTTTACTCATGATTACAACTCATTTTCTCTATTCACAGTCTATAGAAGATTTGATATCCAAAGAGGAAAATCAGTTAAAGTTATCAAGAGATAAGATTATTACTCGCATCACAAAGCTTCCAAACAGTAACACCCACAAATGTCAAGCTGTGGGAGTCATTTATGCTCCCATAGACAAGATATGGGAAGTCATCAACGATTATAATCATTTTAAAGACTTCATGCCGAGAATAAAAGAAAGTTTCATTGTTAATCCATCGGAACTCAAAGAGATATTAGATGTCAAAGTTGAAGATTGGCAAAAGTTTGAAAAATATTTAAGAAATTTCAAATTAGAGCAAATCAATGGCGATTTAATCTATTTTTATAATCGATTCAACTTGCCCTGGCCCTTTAAAAATCGTTATTACATTCTAGAAATGGTGCGACACCCAGAAAGCTTTTCCTTTAATTGGACCCAGTTTATCGGGAATACAATAGTAAACGATGGCTCCTGGGAGCTAATCCCCTTTAAAGGCAGCAAACGCAAAACATTAGGAATATATACTCTCATCACTGATCCAGGAGTAGCTGTATCACCATCTCTTTGTCGATTGGTAATGAAGGTTACCTTGCCAGGGACTATTAAATCTGTAAGAAAAAGGGTATTAAAACTTTTTTTGGAAGAAAAAGAAAATGCATAAACTCAACCCTTTAGCAATTTTTAAAACTTTGATTCTAATTTTAACGGTTTATCTTCTCATCCTAATTCCTCCTGGTTTAATTTTCAAATATGTTTGTCTTCCCTTATTCACAAAAGGGATTTTACATTTCCTAGCGGGGCTGTTTCTTTTCTTGGTTGATTTTTGGGTGTTGTTATTGACAGCCATTGTTTTTCCTGGCTTATTTTGGAGAATTTTGAGTTTGAAATATTCTGGAGTCGTTCCACTTGACTTATCCAACAGGAATATGAGAAATTGGGTGCTTTCGCAGATAATCTATTTGCCCACAGCTGTGATTTTGGATTTCTTCCATCTGTATCCTCTCAAAACATTGCATGTTAAGTTTTTTGGCGGAAAAGTCGGAAAAAATGTCGTGATGGGAGGATTGGTGCTTGATCCTTCATTGCTTGAGGTGGGAGATAATACAGTCATTGGAGGCTTTTCCTTGATTCTGGGACATTCTGTCGAGCGAGGGAAAATTATCTTTGGGAAGGTTTACATCGGAATAAACTGCGGTGTAGGTGTACGGGCTACCATTCTTGCAGGAACTCGATTAGAAGATAATTCAATAGTGGGGGCACACTCTTTATCAATAAAGAATTCTAGGATTCCTGCAAATAAAACCTATGGTGGAGTTCCAGCAAGAAATCTAGATAAAAAAGAATAGATGGAGGGAGCGAATCAGGAGCAGCTTATGGAGCTTCAGTAAGGATAAGAAGTTACAGAGCTCTAAATGCTCCACAAGGACTCTGGAGAGAGTGGGGAATTTGGGGAATTTACCAGCGTGAAAAATATCCAGAAAAAAGTCGGAATAAGTTCCTAAAAACCTATGGAGTTTCAATGGGGGGAGTCCTTTTTGACATTGGGTATAAGTTCATGACAAGATCGCGTATGATCATAGAGCCATTTGTGGGAATTGCCCAGCCTTTAATTGTTCTTTCTAAAAAACGGATCCAGTTCTTAGGCATGCCTTTTCCTTGGGCAGGACTTTCTATAGGTTTTGCTTTCTAGAGCTTCTCTTTTTGTTTGGAGATTGAATGATTTTACAGAGCATTTGCCCTTCCTGATATTGAAATCCGCCAGGGTAAAATGTTGATTTGAAAAGATGTATCATACATAACGAAGAGAGGTTCTATTTTCATCCCCTTCATCGTGGATCTTATCTGAAGATGTCATAAATCCAACATTGATTTTACCATAGCCCAGTCCTCCTCCAATCTTGAAAGAAAATTTATTCAAAAAGGTTTCTTCTGGGATGGGCATGAAAGAAGCCGTGAGAAAATAAATACTGCCACTATATTTTCCGTTGAGATAACTCTCATAAATCCAATCGCCTGTATAGTCTTTATGAGGCATGATTTTACGGCCAGAAACTCTATGAAATCCGAGAGGCGAATAAGAAAACCCAAGGGCAATCTTTTTGCTTATAGAATATTCCACGCTTATTTCTTTTATATATAAGACTGGATTCCGTACTGTTTCTGGATATTCAATAGGGTAAGGCGACCAAAATCCTCCAGATGGTTGATCCTTGTCAAATCCAACACCTTTTAAAATGCCCTTTCTTCACAATTGTTTATACTTTTGTCTGGCTTGCAACTAATGTGTAAGATATAATGTATTAAATTACGTATAAATAACATAAGGAAGTGCTGCAATGTCTGTAATTAAGGCAAAAAAACTGGGTTTGATTATTCTGCTTTTTATACTCTTTTTCACTCTGGGGAGCCTGCCGGCTTTTTCGCAAGGAAATAAAGCAGCAGAGGACATTACCTTCACAGCTAAACTGAAATCTGAAGTCGTCAACCGGGTTGGTAAGCTGCTTACAAGCAATTACATTTTCCCCGAGACAGCAGAAAAAATGGAAGATCATCTGAATATACAGCTAAAAGAAGGAAAATATGACAAAATTAATAATAAGGATGCATTTGCCCAGGCTCTCACAAATGATTTACGCAAAATAAGCAAGGACAGACACATCCGAGTCACTTACGACCCCGAAGCCGTCAAAAGGATCAGGGCCGGCAACAGCAGAAGCAAAGAAGACCGGGAGAAGGCGCAAAAGGCACAAATCGAGCGGGAGCGTCAGCGAAACTTTGGATTTCGAAGACTGGAGATCATGGAAGGTAACATTGGTTATCTCGATCTGACAGGCTTTTCCGGCTTAGATCAAGCAGCTGAGACAATCATTGCAGCCATGAATTTTTTAGCTAATTCCAATGCAGTCATCATCGACCTTCGCGATAACGGCGGCGGCAGTCCCTTTACGATTCAGATAATAAGCAGCTATTTTCTCAAGGATTATACATATTTGAACAGTTTTAAATGGCACGGCGATGATATTATAAAGCAGTTTTGGACTCTTCGTTATGTGCCCGGGAAAAAAATGTATGATACTGATCTCTACATCCTGACAAGTTCTCGTACATTCTCCGCAGCCGAAGAATTTACTTATAATCTAAAAAACCTTAAGAGGGCTACCATTGTTGGTGAAACAACAGGTGGAGGCGCCCATCCTGGCGGAAGCCGTATCGTGAATGATGATTTTCTCGTCTGGGTTCCGAGCGGAAGAGCCATCAATCCTATCACTAAAACAAACTGGGAAGCTTGTTACTTTTTTTAGTAAGGTTGTCTTTTTCTTTAGTAAAACCTTTTCTTCTTTCTTCTTCGAATGACACTAATTCATCAATTTTGATACTCCTCAACGTGGCAAATGGTTCATTATAAACCGGATAAAGGCTTGAAGTTGTTACTCGCTTTCCTCTGCCTCCATTAATTCGCCAAGTTCCTTTGCCAGCCACTATCTTACTAAAACATAAATTGAGGAGTTCCCGCTGTTTCTCAAAATCTAAAGAATCATAGAATTTCCTTAGATTACAACATAATTTCATCGTATCAATCGTCTGATCAGTATCAACAATTTTGGTCTCTTCGTAGATTTTTATTTCCTCTTTCAAGGTCTCTTGTTCTCTTTTCAACCTATCATATTCTTTCATCATGTCAGCTTCAAGCCGCTTATTTTTTACAGTGGCGAATTTTTGCGTAAAAGCTTGAATCAGAGTTTCATTCTTTTTGCATTTTCTTTCTAAACCTTTAATCTGATCGTCAGCAAATTCTATCCGTTCTACATGATGATTCTGTAGTATTTCTTTCAACATGTCAAAGGTTGAATCATCATAGTGCAGAATATCAAATTCCTGTAACACAAATTCCTCAATCTCTTCCTCTTTCCACCATCTCTGGGGACAGGCAATGACAGTTTGACCTTTATTTTTTCCTTTTTTAGAAACAAATACCCCGCTATGATCGGTGCCGAATTTTCGTTCATAAAAGCCAGGATCAACTATTCCCTTTCCATTTGAACAGTGATAATATTTTTTGTTCTTAGCGTGTGCGCTGTTAGGATTTTTATAACTCCGGGACATTTCCTCTCCCGCTAAAGTAGAGCCACAGAAGGAACATTCCAAAAGCTTCTGGAATCTAAAACAGTTTTTGCCTCCATTCAGACGATTAGCACCACCGCTGGCAAAAACTTTCTGAACCTCATCATATAATTTTTTGCTGATCAAAGTAGGGTAGGTATTTTTATTATCCCAGACCCGTGGAACATGTGTGTCCGGGTCTGGCCACCTGAATTCACCATAATAAAATGGATTATGTAAAATATTTTGTATATCATTGTGAATAACTTTTCTCTCACCATTGAAAATTGGTTTACCATTCTCATCTCTACTCTTTTTTCCCTTCATCGTGAATCCGCTGTTTCTCATAATATTAGCGATTTCTTCAGTAGTGTATCTTCCCGTTGCGTAGAGTTCAAAGCATTTGATTATGTACTTAGATTTATTTTCATCAATCTGGATTTCTTTAATGATTTTGCCGTTTCCTACGTCTCTTGAAATATTTATATATCCGGTGGGTGTGTATCCTGGATAAATACCCTTTTCTATTTTCCCCTTTTGACCTTTCCTCACATTTGCGGACAGAGTAAGAACATAATTACGTGCAAACATCACCCACATATCCCATGCCATCAGTTCATAAGCTGATGAATTTCGATGGACAATAAGATTCTGTTCTCTAAAGTGAAGCTCTGCTTTTCCTTCTTTTCTCAGGTCATCAAATTCCACTGACTCTTTAAAAGATCGTTGAAATCTGTCTACCCGATCAACTACTATTGCTATTGGTTCTTCATTCTGTTCGATAAATTTTATCGCTTTATCGAATTTTTTTCTTTCATCTGCGGAGGCACTCTCATCAAAAGTGAATTCTCTGACAATTTTTAATTTCTTATCCTCACAATATTTGCGATTATCTTTTACCTGTGATGGAAGTGAATTCCTATCATCCTGTGCTTGTTCAGCACTACTTACCCTATTAATCGTGATGGCTTTTTTTGATCTCTTAAAACCAGTTTCGTTCATTTTATTCCTTTAGCAACACGCTTATATATTTCATATGTGTGGTAGCGAGGATCGGATTGACTTGGAATATTAGTTATCTTTCTGGTGGTATTCATAGTAGGAGCGGTTGTTGTCAATACTTGTGTAAATGACCACGACACGCCGCTCGAATATTGGATTTCAACGACTCCTCCGGTTGTAAGGTGTGTTCCAGCGTAACGAGTTGTCCCCCAGCCTACCCCTAAAAGTTCATTGACTAATAACCACCCATCCACATACACAATAAAATTCGAGCTATATCCTGTATACGTCCCGATAACTCGAACCCGTGAAACAGATTTCGGCATATCAAAGACATTATTTCCCACTCCGCTCCTGCTCCAGAGCTTTTTGACTGTCAATTTCTTAGAGCCAAGCAAGTCCTGAATAGTCACGTCACTGGCTGCAATTCCAGATGGGTTTACAATCATTTCAAAGAAGATAGCTACGTTACCAGCATCAATTCCTGTGACTAACCCAGATTGGTTTACAGTTGCCACTCTTGTATTTCTGCTTCCCCATGTACCGGTTGCAACTTCGGTTGTACCATCAGACATCGTGACTGTGGCTGTCATCCGCTCTAGCTGTCCGACGTAGATTATCGACCTGTTTGAAGTTACCGTAACAGCTGTTGGAGTGAGGCGTTTGACTGCCAATTTCTTAGAGCCACGTATGCCTCCAGAATCACAATAGATGGTTGTGTCACCAGCATCAATTCCTGTGACTAACCCAGATTGGTTTACAGTTGCC
>JAUWNW010000024.1 GCA_030612445.1 Candidatus Aminicenantota bacterium | reverse complement strand
ATGAAAATAACTCGGAGGCGTGGATCTACCCGCGAAATCCTCTAACCTGAATCATTCATAAAAAATGTCGATATGTATGAAATTCTGGTGTGGCTTGGGCTCGCTTCAGATTTTTAACGCCATTCCTCTTCGTTTTTCTCGCCGTCTGCGCAACTCCCACCGTCCCTGGGTCAAACATGCTCAACGTCCGACTACGTCGGATTCCCTCGAAAAAACTCATCAGAAGGCTAAATCTTCAATGTCGCTTCAGCCACATCAGAATTTCATTAGATTTTAGACTTTTAACTAAAATTTAACGGTTTTACCATTTACCATTTACCATTTTCTGTTTTTCCGTATCTGCGGCAACCTCGACTCGTGAATAATCCAGGTTCTCCTGAATCATTCATAAAAATTGCCAACGATGTACTCAAAAAAACAAGTACTAATTTTATCATTGGAACTTTTTACCTTAGATGTAAGACTTTTAACTAACTTTGGTTTTTGTTGTTTTGGTTTTGGATTTACTTATAGTTGTTTTGCTTTTTGTTGTTTTGGTTTTAGTTGAGTTGTTTTTTTTCGCCGGTTTTTTTGTCCCTTTAGTTGTTTTAGCTTTTGTTGGTCTTTCTGGCGATTCTTGCTTTTTTTCGCCTAGGGCAGACTTGAGTTTTGCCCCAAAAATACCGGATAAGGCTTGATCGGTTTGCTCTGGCGCTGCATATTCTTCTTTCTTTTTTGGTTCCTGTATGGTTTTAATTTCTTCTATTTCTTGCTTTTTATCTGCTTTAATTGCAAATAAGGCTTCCATTTCTGATTCTTCAAGTTCGATCTGCTCTTCGATGATTCTCTTTTTCCCTTTTTTCTGGCGCAGGCCTTTATCTTCCTCTAGCGTAGGCATGTGTCTTTTTTTCTTTGGTTTTTTTTCTTTTTTCGGTTCTGGCGGCAGTTCTTCTTCTGCTTTTTTCTTTGGTTTTTTTTCTTTTTTCGGTTTTAATGGAGGTTTTTCTTCTAAAATGACTGTTGGAGTTTCGACTTCTCCAACTGTCCCTATTTCTGGAAGTTCTTCTTCAATTTCTTGAGTTGAGGGTTTTGCTTTGACTGACCCGGGAACTTCAAATAGCGCTTCATGATCGATTTCTTCAGGTTTTTTAATTTTTTCCTGATAGAAAAATAGGTCTTCCTTTTTTCCTGATGCGGAAAATTCAGGAGATAGAAGTAGAGTCTTTTTTATGTTTTCCAGGGTAGTATGTTTAAGTATATCGACAAGATGATAAGCTCTTTGAACATGTAAAGACAGAGCTTTCCCCTTTAGCCCGAATGTTTTAAAAATGATGACCAGTAACTCCTGAAGGTCGAGCTTGTCCCTTTGGTCATAAAGTGAAAACAGTTTCTTTAAAGTATCGTTTCTTAAATAAATAATTTTATTTGGAAGAGCTGAGGTTGATATTTCTTGGGTGACCGTGAAGATGTCTTTTTTATAATCATATTTTATCATAGGGGCAGACATTGCTTTTTTTGCTTTTTTTAGTCCAAAATCGAAGTTGATATTGTCTTTCTGCGTTAAAGTCAGGCTTGCGCCCTGGGTGACATTGTGTTGTTTGTAAAATTCTTGCAGGCCTATAAATAGATCGAACTTGGGGTATAAATATACTTGGTATTGTTTTCCGCGCTCAGAATCTGTGAAAATGTATTCTAGGCTTGAGGATAAAGACTGGGAAAGATTTGCCGGTATTGTTAATCCACCAGAAAGAATTTCTCTCCAAGTTAAGTATATTTTTAGGGGAAATTCCTGCTGCTTAAGTAAATCTGATTTTGCTTCGCTGTCGAATTTGGGCAGCTTTGCCTGGGGTGCGGATAAGGGGATTTCTTGGATAAATGATTTGAGTGTGTTACTGAGGATCCATTTCCCCCAGCCTGTTGGATAAACAGATATGAAGCTTTTTTTATATTTTTTTTCCAGGAAGTGGTTTAAACTGAGGCAATGCAGATTAAAATCAGCCTGCGAAGGGCTAATTCCCATAAATTCTCTGACTAAATCTGTAGTTGTAGCTGATTGTTTTGTTTTTTTTAAGGATTTTTCGATCTGTTTGATTTTTGTTTCTGGGATTCTGATTTGTTTTTCTGTGAGTTGCCATAGGTCATGCCAATGGAAAAAATCAGCTGATTTTGATAGGGCTTTTTTTAGGTTTTTTTCAAGAGCCTTAAGATCTTTCTTCGTCATAGGCAATTCATGCAGCCTGGGATCTTCTTCTTTTTTTAATGTTTCAGGTGTCTGAGCTTTATCTCCCTGGCAACAGGGGAGCAGCACCTGGGTGTTTGTTTTTTTCATATAGTCGATATATTTACGAAAAATACCTCCGCCAGTATAATCAACTTCCAACATCTCACAATTATAGCTTGCGTAAGATTTTTTATTGATTACCTTAAGAACAACCTTTCCTTTAAAAGCTTCTGTACCCTTACTGTTGACTGTGAGTTGTTCATCATAGTCCTCGCAGATAAGGTCGCCTGGTTCATATGTACAATCAGGGTTGTATTTTTTTACCGCCTGGTTTAACTGACCGGCATTTTTTTCATAGGCCAATTTTGTTGCTAGTTCATGTAAGGGGGGAGCGGTTTGTTCTTTCAGGAGCTCTTTTTTTATAAATTTGAGATCCTTTTCTGTTACTGAGGTGTTTTCGTTTTCTTTTGCCATTTTTATTTTTTACTCTCAAATAATAATACCATAATTGCTTTTTGAATATGAAGGATAGTTTCAGTTTGCTCGAAAAAAACTGACCGGTCTAGATTATAGATGTCCCCTGCAGTTCCTATTCCCCCTGGTTCCGGGAGGTAATTCATAAACTGAACATCAGCGGTGGTTTTGGCCTTTATGTCAGGCAAGATTTGTCTCTGGAGGGGGAAGGATGAAGCTCCAGGGGATGTATAGATGACATTTGCATTACATATAGCATCAAAAGGATCTGATGTAAGCTGGAGTTCGAATCCTGAGCTTGCCCCATCGGATTTTGCCAGTTTTATTACTTCCTCTTGGGGCTCATATCCCTTGGGAGTTGCAACTGATATTCGAGCCCCTGTTTTGGCTGCAGCAAAGATCAGGCTGTGACAGAGGTTATTGCTCCTGCCGATAAAGGCAAGCTTCATACTGGACAGATCTTTTCTGAGTTCTCGGAGGAGAAAAAAGTCTGATATAGCTTGACAGGGCTGTAAGAGCTCAGTTTGTATATTAACTACCGGTATATGGGTGGAGCGGGCTAATTCTGTCACAACTTTTTGAGAGGTTGTTTTGATGATGACCCCATCTACCCATCGTTCTATAGTTTTGGCAAAATTTTCCGGACTTTTAAGTATGTCTTGTTGAATATCCATACTGCCGGCCCTGATAGGGCTGCCTCCCATCTGGATTATTCCGGCTTCAAAGGGTATCCCGGTTATAGATGAAGGAGGCTGAAATATTAATGCTAGTGTTTTGTTTTTGAGGTAGTTTTTAAACTGGTGTGGTTTTTCTTTAATCTGATGGGTCAGGTCAAGGAGGTAGTTGAACTCATAAAGGGAAAGATCGTGGATGGATACGAAATCGGTCAGCATTGATTTTATCCCCTTATTCCTCAGCAATAATCTTGGTTCCAGAGCGGTTTATTAGGGCTGCCCTGAGATGATTTGCCGAAGTGATTATTACTTCTTTCCCACCGCTTTGGACATACTTGATCGCTGCTTTGATTTTTGGACCCATTGACCCGGGCGGAAACTGTCCCTCATCAAGGTGTTTTTGCGCCTCTGTAATAGTCAGAGTCCGGAGAGGAATCTCTTTCGAGCTTCCAAAATTTAAACAGACCCGGCTCACATTTGTCAGAATGATAAATAGACCTGCCTTGACCTCCCGCGCTATCAGGCTAGAGGCAAAGTCTTTATCAATTACAGCTTCTACTCCTTGGAAGAAGCCGCGACCGTTGATTATAACTGGGATCCCGCCGCCTCCTGCAGCAATAATGATTTTTCCGCTATGAATCAAGTCATATAGAATTGATTTGGGAACTATGTCAATGGGTCTTGGTGAAGGGACTACTTTTCGGTAACCTCTCCCGGAATCTTCAATCATGGTCCATTGTTTTTCGCGTTTAAGCATTTGAGCTCTGTATTGTGAATAAAAGGGGCCCACAGGTTTGGTAGGATTTTTAAAAGCCGGGTCTTCTTTATCTACTACGACTTGAGTTATGAGAGTGGCCACTTGTTTATCTATAGAGTTTTTTCTCAGCTCATTGACTAGGGCTCTTTCAATCATGAATCCCATACTCCCCTCAGTCATGGCATCACAGATTTCTAATGAGAATGGAGGGACTTTGTTAACAGCTTCTTCCATCTGGATCAAAAGGTTCCCTACCTGAGGTCCATTGCCGTGGACTATAATGAGGTCGTATCCTTTTTTTACAACATCGATCATAAGGCTGGCTGCCTTCTGTGCTTTTTTTATCTGCTGGGATTGCAGACCTTTCTGATCTCCAGGAAGGATGGCATTGCCACCAAATGCAAGTACAGCTATTTTTCTTTTCATGTTCTTAAAAGTAAACGAGTAGTATAATACAGGCTTGCTTCTTTTGCAATGATTCCAGGTTTTTCTTGTTTCTTAGCAAGTTTTCATTATAATAGAGTGTCTATGGACTATTCCAAAAGAAATAATAAACTAACCTGGATTATGCACGAGTCGAGCTTGCTGCTGAATTTTTTTTTATGAATAGTTCAGGCTAATTAAGGAGGAAAGAATGTCAAAAAGAAATGCTGTTATTCTTGGGGCAGCAGGAAGAGATTTTCATAATTTTAATACTCATTTACGTGGGAATGAAGATTATAATGTTGTTGCTTTCACAGCTGCTCAGATCCCGGATATTGCTGGGCGGAAATACCCGGCTGAACTGGCTGGGGATCTTTATCCAGAGGGAATTCCCATTTATCCCGAGGAGGACTTATCCAAACTTATTAAAGAAAAAGATGTTGATGTTTGTGTATTTTCCTATAGCGACGTGCCTTATTCTAAGGTTATGGAGCTTAGTGCTATAGTAAATGCAGCCGGAGCTAACTTTATGCTTTTAGGAACTAAAGATACATGTGTTAAAAGCTCAAAGCCTGTAATTTCGGTAACCGCCACCCGGACCGGCTGCGGAAAAAGCCAGACCTCCCGCAGAGTGATCGAGATTCTAATGTCTCAGGGGTTAAAAGTTGTGGCTATCCGTCATCCTATGCCTTATGGTGATTTGGTTGCTCAGAAAGTACAGCGCTACGCGGTTCTTAATGATCTAACTAAGCACAAATGTACGATTGAAGAGATGGAGGAATATGAACCTCATATAGTAAGGGGAAATGTTATCTATGCTGGAGTTGATTATGAAGCCATTTAAAGAGCAGCTGAAAAGGACCCGGACGGATGCGATGTGGTTGTCTGGGATGGCGGGAATAATGATTTCTCCTTTTATGTCCCTGATCTTTCCATCACTGTAGCCGACCCTCACCGGGCCGGCGATGAGCTGGCCTATTATCCCAGTGAAGTCCACTTAAGGACCGCTGATGTAGTAATAATCAACAAGATGGACTCAGCCGGCCCTGAAGGCATTCAGAAGGTCAGAGATAATATTGCCAAAGTAAATCCTGGAGCTGTTGTTATTGATGCGGCCTCTCCCATCAAAGTTGATAACCCCGACGTCATCAGAGGGAAAAGAGTCCTTGTAATCGAAGATGGACCTACCCTGACCCATGGAGGGATGAAAATAGGAGCTGGAACGGTTGCTGCTCATAAATTTGGAGCTGCAGAACTGGTTGATCCGAGACCATTTGTGGTGGGTAAACTTGGGGAAACTTTCCAGATCTACCCGAATATCGGGGTGCTACTGCCGGCGATGGGATACAGTGGCCAACAGATCAAGGATTTGGAAGAGACTATTGAAAGAACTGAATGTGACGGGGTAGTTATTGGTACTCCCATAGACTTGAACCGGATCGTTAAAATAAACAAACCTAATACGCGAGTTTATTACGACCTGCAAGAGATCGGCAGCCCTGACCTGGAAGAAGTGCTTGGTAAATTTGTTAAAAAGCATAATTTAAAATAGCATATAATGAAGCTGAGGGTATGGATACGCTCGCTTCAGATTTTTAACGCCATTCTTCGACCGCTCTTTTCGGCTGTTGCGCAACTCCCCCCGTCCGTGGGTCAGACATGCTCACAGTCCGGCTTTGCCGGATTCCCTCAAAGACCGGTCTCAGAAGGCTAAATCTTCAATGTCGCTTAATCCATACTCTCAGCTTCATCAAGACCAGAAGACCCCCTTCTCACTTTCAGGAGTTCCCCTATTTTTTGCCAAAAGAGCGGTAAAATGAATAAGGATAACTTACCTGTCTCCGTGCCATTGGGGGAAACTCCTGTAACCTAACTTATCATTGACAGAATAAGCTTAAATCATTAATATATATAGGCTTGAGAAAGAGAGGCGCGTAGCTCAGTGGAAGAGTGCTTCCTTGACGCGGAAGAAGTCGTGGGTTCGATCCCCTCCGCGCCTACCATGATAGATGTCCTTTTGTCAGGGATTAATAGCTGAGATAGGGGTTCTTGAGTATGGATGTGAAATAAAATGGAGATTGCGGCAATTTATAAAGATAGAAAAGAAGCTTTGGAGGTGTTAAGACATAGTAGTGCTCACCTCATGGCTCAGGCAGTATTAGAACTTTTTCCTGGAACAAAAACTGGTATCGGCCCTGCTGTAGAAAATGGATTTTATTATGATTTTTTACGAGAAAGGCCTTTTACCCTGGAAGATGTTTCTGCGATCGAAGCTAAAATGAGGGAGATCGCTAAAAAAAATGTAAAGGTAGAAAAAGTAAATATGCCCAAGGAAAAGGCCGTCAGTCTTTTTAAAGAGAAAAACCAGGAGCTTAAAGTTGAGCTTATTCAAGAGAAAGGCGGAGCAGAGGTCAGCTGCTTTAAGCAGGGAGATTTTATTGATTTCTGTTTGGGACCTCATGTTCCTTCTACCGGATATATAAAACATTTTAAACTTTTATCGATTTCCGGTGCCTATTGGAAGGGAGATGAAAAAGGACCCCAGCTCCAGAGAATATATGGAACAGCATTCCAGACTAAAAAAGAACTGCAGAAATATTTGTACATGCTGGAAGAAGCAAAGAAACGGGACCATAGAAAGCTGGGAATTGAACTGGACCTTTTCAGTTTTAATGAGCAGCTTGGAGGAGGGCTGGTCCTTTGGCATCCTAAAGGAGCAGCTATAAGAAATGCGATTGAAGATTACTGGCGTGAAGAACATTATAAGGATGGGTATGACTTGATATTTTCTCCTCATGTGGCAAAACTTGACGTCTGGGAAACCAGCGGTCACACGGAATTTTATGATGCTCTTTATCCTCCTTTTGAAGGGGATGGGATAAAGTACCAGCTTAAACCTATGAACTGCCCTTTTCATATTATGGTTTACAATTCTCGGCAGAGAAGTTACCGGGAACTTCCCTTACGCTGGGCGGAGCTTGGTACTGTTTACCGCTATGAACGAAGCGGAGTCCTGCACGGTTTGCTCCGAGTAAGGGGTTTTACTCAGGATGATGCCCATATTTTCTGCCGTCCAGATCAGCTTGAAAAGGAGATTCGCAGAGCTATTTCTCTGGCGAAAAAAATTCTAGGGACATTTGGTTTTAACGAGTACGATATTTTCCTTTCCACGTGTCCTGATAAGCACTGTGGCTCAGATGCGGATTGGGATAAAGCAACAAAAGCGCTGGAGAGGGCGTTACAAAAAGAAAAGTTGGATTTTACTATTGATGAAGGAGAGGGTGTATTTTACGGGCCCAAAATCGACATTAAAATAAAAGATGCCTTGCAGAGGTCTTGGCAGTGTACTACTATCCAGTTGGATTTTAACCTGGCTGAAAGATTTGATTTAAACTATGTTGGCGAAGATGGAAAGTTCCATCGCCCTTTTATGATCCATAGGGCTTTGCTTGGGTCTCTAGAAAGGTTTTTTGGCATTCTGATCGAACATTATAATGGGAACTTTCCTCTCTGGTTGGCTCCGGTACAGGCGGTGATCATTCCCATAGCTGACAGGCATAATGAATATGCCGAGTCGATAAACGAGACTTTTAAAAACAGGAAATTACGCTCTTTTGTTGATGCACGCCGGGAAAAGATAGGATACAAAATTAGGGACGCGGAGACCAATAAAATACCACTTATCCTTATTGTCGGAGATAGAGAAGTAGAGAGAAAAACTGCTTCGCTAAGAATACATACTCAAGGAGATGCAGGGGAATTACAAGTTGAGAAATTTCTTGAAAAAATTATGCTATTAATTGCCAATAGAGCAATAGATGTAAAATTTTAAGGAGGTTAGTTATTAGAAGACGAAGATATCATCCTGTAAAACGTAAAGAAAAACCGCATAGAATAAATAAGGATATCTATGCCAGAGAAGTTAGAGCTGTAGATAATGATAAAAAACAGCTTGGAATCATTTCCCTTGATAAGGCTCTTTCTCTAGCTCAAGAGCAAGGCCTTGACCTGGTTGAAGTAGCACCAAACGCAAAACCCCCTGTATGCAGGATTATGGATTACGGAAAGTTTCTTTATGACTTGCACAAGAAGGAACATGAAGCAAAGAAGCGCCAAAAGCAAGTTCAGATCAAAGAGATAAAATTTAGGCCTAAAATCAGCATTCATGATTACAGCTTTAAAATTCGCCATGTTAAGAGGTTTCTTGAAGAGGGCAACAAAGTGAAGATAACCGTTATGCTTCGGGGGAGAGAAAAAGCAAAACCAGAATTAGCCCATGGCATTCTGGAGAGAGTCTTCGACGATATCAAAGAATTGGGGGAACAGGATTCAAAGGTCCGGAGGCAACCATGGGCTGTTTCGACTTTGGCAACCCCTATTAAAACAATTAAAACAGGAGAAAAAGATGCCAAAACTCAAAACACATAAAGGAGCCCAAAAGAGGTTCAAAGTAACTGGAAAGAAGAAAATAGTATATAATAAATCGTATAAGAGCCATATTCTCACCAAAAAAACAGCCAAGAGAAAAAGAAAATTGGGGAAGTCTGGTCTGATAAGTGCTGCAGATAGAAAAAGGATTAAGAGAATGCTCCCCAGTGATTTTTAAAGGAGATAACAATGCCGAGAGTGACAAGAGGCACCAAAAAAAGGAAAAGAAGATCAAAAATATTAAAGCATGCCAAAGGATTTTGGGGGGCAAGAAACCATAATTACCGTACTGCTAAAGAAGCAGTCGAAAGGGCTCTCCAATATTCTTACCGGGACAGAAGGACCCGAAAGCGAGATTTTAGACGTTTATGGATTATTAGAATTAAAGCGGCAGCAGTAAACAATGGTCTTTCGTATAGTCGCTTTATTGATGGTTTAAAGAATCTGAATATTGAACTTGACAGGAAAATTCTGGCTGACCTTGCGGTCAAATCTCCAGAATTATTTGTTCAGTTAACCCAAAAGGTCAAGCAAGCGGCAGCATGAGGTATCCGACATTTTTTATGAATAGTTCAGGAGGACCTAAAATATTCACGAGCCAAGATTGCCGCAGATACGAGGCGCAGTGGATGAAGCTGTGGTCCTTCACCGCGAATCCGCTGCAACAAAGTAGATGAGGTAAGATCGGCTCGCTCGTAGAGTAAAAAATGTCGATTATATATAGAAATTACATCAAAAACGAAATGGACAATTGTAATGCCTGAGGAATCAATATACTATATTGATTTAAAAAGAGGAATCATACATATCGACATTTTTTATGAATAGTTCAGGTTAATAGAGATTATTATGGCTTTAAAAACAGAATATAAATTCTTAAGGGAGGGGGAGGAAAATTGACAAGCGAATTAGAAAGAATTAAAATTCTAGAAGGGAAGATATCTCAGGTTGTCGATTATATTAACAAGCTCCTGAGTGAGAATAATAGGCTTAAAAATAACGTAAAAGATCTAAAAGAAGAGAAAAAGAATTATGTTGAACAGGCAAAGAAAGCCGGACAACTTGACAAAAGCTTAAATATATTCAAAAAGGAGAGGGAGGCGATCAAGGAAAAAATAGAAACAATAATAAACCAGATCGATCTAATTGAATTATGATTGATAAAATTATTGAAATAGAGATTTACAACCAAAAATATAAAATACGGGTTAAAGGAGAGGAGGATGAACAATATATAAGCCATCTTACTTCGTATGTTGACCAGAAGATGCGGGAAGTTGCAGTAAAGTCAAAAACTGCGGATAGATTAAAGGTGGCAGTTTTAGCAGCCCTAAACATAGCTGATGAGTTGTTTCTCTGTCAAAAGAAATTTGACAGCTTAGTCGAAGTAATCGGGCATATGGAGAATGAAATAGAAAGTTTGGAGGCTTATCTTTAAAAGAGATGAGAATACATAGAAGACTATCTGTGAATCAATTAAATAAATTTAAAAGACATGCGGAAAAAATGAATATTTAAACCCCTCCACACTTTCATCTCCTGTCAACTCTTATAAGGAGGTGAATAGAGTGAATCTAATCATATGGTTTGCAGTCGCCGTAGCCGTGATATCATCAGGCGTACTGATTTTTATAATAATTAAAAAGAAATCCGGAAGCCGCCTTATCATTAATGCCAAGCGAGAAGCGGATGAAATAAAAAAAAGGGCACAAGAGGAAACAGAAAAAGCAAAACGTGAAATTGTGCTCCAAGAGAAAGAGAAATTCCTAAACCTAAAAGCTAATTTCGAAAAACAGACTCGGGGCAGACAGCACAAGTTAAATGAAACAGAAAGAAGGCTGGTAAAAAAGGAAGAAAAACTGGATGGAAGAATTCAGGGTCTGGAAAGGAAAGAAAGAGACTTTACCAATAAAGAGAGCCGCTTATTTTCCAGAGAAAAAGAGATTACCAACAAAGAAAAAGAGCAGGATGAACTTAGAAATAAGACCATATTAGAACTCGAGCGTGTAGCCGGTTTAAGTAAAGAGGAAGCTAAGCTGGAGATAAAAAAGAAAATAGAGGATGAGGCTAAGCTGGAAGCAGTACAGATAGTCCGCAGGATCGAAGAAGAGGCAAGAGAAAAAGGCCTTCTCGTGGCTAAAGATATTATCAGCCAGGCAATTCAGAGGTCGGCTGCAGAGCATGTAGTGGAAACTACTGTATCTGTTGTTGACCTTCCTACTGATGATATGAAAGGGCGGATAATCGGCAGAGAAGGGAGAAATATTCGGGCCCTGGAAATGGCAACAGGTGTAGATATTATTGTTGATGACACTCCGGAAGCTGTAATCCTTTCAAGTTTTGATCCGATTCGTCGGGAAATGGCTCGCTTGGCGATTGAGAAACTTGTGGCTGACGGCAGGATACATCCTGCCAGGATTGAAGAAATAGTGGCAACAGTTAAAGTGGAATTGGAAGAAAAGATCAAACAGGAGGGAGAGGCTCTTGTCCTTGAACTTCGTATCCCGGATATGCATCCGGAATTGATAAAACATCTGGGGAAGTTGAAATACCGAACAAGTTACGGGCAAAATGTTTTACAGCATTCCAGAGAGGTTGCTTTTTTATCTGCATTAATGGCAAGAGAATTGGGAGTGAATGTTAATGTAGCAATGCGTGCCGGCCTGCTACATGATATAGGAAAGGCGGTAGATCGGGAAGTCGAAGGAACACATACAGAACTAAGTGTTTCTCTGGCGAAAAAATACGGAGAAAAAGAAGCTGTGTGGGAGGCAATTGCTTCTCACCATCGGGATATTGAATTCCCTTCGGTGGAAGCGGTCCTAGTGCAGTCGGCTGACACTCTTTCAGCGGCCCGGCCCGGGGCCAGGCGAGAGCTGTTGGAGGCATATGTAAAGCGTCTGGAAAAATTGGAAGAGGTTGCGAATTCATATGAGGGCGTAGCTAAAGCGTTTGCCCTGCAGGCTGGAAGAGAAATAAGGGTTATTGTAGAAAGCAAGAAGATATCAGATGACAAAGCTGCGTTGGTGGCAAAGGATATAGCCCGAAAAATCAAAGATGAGCTAGATTACCCTGGGCATATCAAGGTTACGGTCATCCGGGAAATGAGAGCAGTTGAATATGCCAGATAAGCTAAAAATCCTCTTTCTGGGTGATATTATTGGCCGTCCGGGCAGAAATGCCATGCGGAAGCTTCTTCCTGGCCTGGTGCGAAAATATTCTCCTGTATTTATTATTGCTAATGGTGAAAATGCTGCCGGGGGAGTTGGGATCACTCAAAAGATCGGAGAGGAACTCTTCAGCTATGTCGATGTCCTAACTTCCGGAAATCATATCTGGGATAAAAAAGAAGCGCTCGATTATATAGATGAAGAACCGGGATTGCTGCGTCCTGCAAATTATCCCGAACCCTGTCCTGGAAGAGGCTCCTCTATTTTCACTCATGGCAGCGGTATTAAAGTGGGAGTATTGAACCTACAGGGAAGAGTGTTTATGGAGCCTATTGAGTGTCCTTTTCGGACCGCTGACAGAGAGATCGAAAAACTTCGGAAAGTCACCCCGGTAATATTTGTTGATTTTCACGCTGAGGCCACTTCGGAAAAGCAAGCATTGGGCTGGTATCTTGATGGACGAGTTTCAGCTCTTGTTGGTACTCATACGCACGTCCCGACTGCAGATGAAAGGATTTTGCCTAATGGTACCGCTTATATCTCAGATGCCGGTATGGTTGGATGTATCAATTCAGTGATCGGGATCCGTAAGGACCAGGGAGTGCAAAGATTTCTTACTTCCCGGCCGTTGCGGTTTGAGCCGCAAAAAGGAGACAGCATCCTTTCCGCAGTCTATATTGAAATTGACGCTGAATCCGGAAAAGCCTATTCCATAAAACGCGAGAATCTTATTGAGGAGAAAGATGGAGGATAAGGGGCTACTCAAGCCGGAAAAGATATACTCTGTTTCAGAGATCACCCGGCTGATCAAAATAGAGTTGGAGGAGAGATTTCTCCAAGTCTGGGTCGAAGGGGAAGTTTCCGGTTTTACCAGTGCTCATTCAGGTCATTTATACTTTACTATTAAAGATGAAAAAAGCCAACTAAGCGCTGTGATGTGGCGTTCGCTTGCCCAGAAGGTTCCTTTTAAATTGGAAAACGGACTACAGGTTGTTTGTCGGGGGAGTATAAAAGTATATGAACCCAGGGGGACGTATCAAGTTCAGGTCGAGTTGATCGAGCCGAAAGGAAAAGGAGCTCTCCAACTGGCATTTGAGCAGCTTAAAGAAAAATTGAAAAAAGAAGGGCTTTTCTCTCCGGAAATCAAGAAAAAATTGCCTTTGCTGCCTAAAAAAGTAGGGATAGTAACATCTCCCCAAGGGGCAGCTATTATTGATATTCTCCAGACCCTGGAAAGACGCTTTGCCCGGCTTCACATTCTTATTTACCCGGCAAGAGTCCAGGGCAAAGGTTCTGCTGAGGAAATTGTAAAAGGGATTGAGTATTTCAGCTCACGCCCGGATATAGATGTTATTATTGTGGGAAGGGGTGGTGGTTCTATGGAAGATCTTTGGGCGTTTAATGAAGAACCTGTTGCGCGAGCAATCTTTGCCTGTCCCCTACCGGTCATATCCGCTGTGGGACATGAGGTTGACTTTACTATCGCGGATTTTGTTGCTGATATCCGGGCTTCAACTCCAACTGCAGCTGCGGAACTTGTCATAGAAAAGGAACAATCTTTTATTGAAAAAATAAACATGTTAGAAGAGAGAATTGTCCATTATCTAAAATATTATACCCAGCAACAGGTCAATAAAGTAACTGGCTTGATTCATCACCGGGCATTTCAGAATTTTAAAATAAGATTACTTAGCAATGCTCAGGCTATAGATGAACTGGAAATGCGGGCGCTTAATGCGATAAAGTCCGAACAGCATAAAGTATCCGAGGGTTTATCCAGAACCAGGTTTTTAGAAGAAAGATTAACCAATATCATAAAGGCAAAGCTTCAATGGTTGAAAGGTGTCTGGGAGAAGTTTTGCGCTGAGCTGCATAACCTCAGTCCCCTGAATATTCTAAAAAAAGGCTATACTCTATGCTGGAAGAACAAAGGAAGTTCTATGGTAAGTAGCATTGATGAGGTTAAGACGGGAGAAGAGATGACAGTAACCTTTTACCAAGGGGAGTTTGACTGCCGTGTAGACAGAGTGGATACAAAAAAAAGTATAGACGATAAGATAAAAAAAACGTCATTGCAAGGAACAAAGTGACGAAGCAATCTAGCCTGGATTATTCACGAGTCGAGGTTGCTGCAGATGCAAGGCACAGGGTATGAAGCTGTGGTCCTTCACCGCGAATGCCCTGTAACGAAGCAGGTGTGGTGAGATCGGCTCGCTCTGAGAGTAAAAAAATGGCGATTAAAATTAAAAGTAAAAACAAGAAAAAAGTTTCAATAATCATTCTTGAAAAAATCTTGCATATCATTGAAAAGAAAATAATAATAAAAACATCGCCATTTTTTTATGAATAGGTCAGGCTCAAAGTGCTTCGATTATAAGGAGAAATCCGCATGAGTGACATGAGTTTTGAAAAAGCATTAGCTGAACTGGAGAAAACAGTTGAAAAATTGGAGGATGGGAGACTGCCTCTAGATGAATCTTTGGCTTTTTTTGAAAAAGGAATAAAACTTGCTAAATATTTGAGAGCTGAACTTGAAAAAGCGGAAAAGAAAATCGAAATTCTCTTAGAAGATGATAAAGGGGAAATAAAGCCGGAAGCATTTGAGCTTAAAGAAAAAAAAGAAGTAGTCCCGGAGAAGCCAGAGGAGCCTGATACGGGGGAAAACAACGATCTCCCTTTTTAGAGAAAAATGGATGACGTTGAGAGTCTGAAACAAAAAAAAAGGGCAGTGGATACTGCTCTGGATTCCATGTTACCTGGGGACGGCTCCGTTTTATCTCAGGCAATGCGGTATGCTGTGCTTTCTGGAGGAAAGCGGTTTCGGCCTTTACTTACCCTCTCAACAGGAAAAAGCTTTGGCGCTGACCAGGAGACAGTTCTTCCTTTTGCCTGCGCAATTGAGCTGATTCATAATTATTCGCTTATTCATGATGATCTGCCTTGCCTGGATAATGACGATTTTCGCAGGGGAAAGCCTGCCTGTCATAAGGCTTATGGTGAAGATATTGCCCTTCTAGCCGGGGATGGATTATTAACGCTGGCATTTGAAATAATGGCCGGTTCCTCCCTGAAAGGACAGGCTGCAAGTCTCAGGGGAAAGGTTATCATAGAGGTTAGCAGAGCAGCTGGTGTGGGAGGGATGATAGGCGGACAGATGCTGGATGTCACCCTTACACCAGCAGGAATATCTAAAGAGGAATTTCAAAGTATTATCGAGAAAAAAACAGCTTCTTTAATCCTTGCATCGGTAAAAACAGGGGCCTTGTTGGGACAGGCCTCTTTGTCCCAGATGGATGCCATATATAATTATGGCAAAAATATCGGGCTGGCATTTCAGACCCGGGATGATATTCTGGATTCAGAGGAAGATGTTTCCGGCCTAGGAGTTTCCCGTCCTAACTCCATAACCATATATGGTTATGAAAAAACAAAGGAGAGGTTAGCAAGATATATAAGTCTGGCGATTGCTGCCTTGGATAAGATATCATTAGATACAAAAGAACTTAAATTTTTAGCAGAAATGCTTTTAAAGGTTAAAAAAAGTAAAGAGAATGAGAACAATACTGGATGAGATAGAATCCCCCCACGACATAAAAAGACTTACTTTAAAAGAACTCTCTCAAGTGGCGGGAGAAATCAGAGATTTGATCATTCAGGTCGTCTCAAAAACCGGCGGGCACCTCTCTTCAAATCTGGGTGTGGTTGAGCTAACCCTGGGCTTGGGTTTTGTTTTCGATTTTCCTAAGGATAAAGTTATCTGGGATGTGGGGCATCAGTGTTATACTTACAAGATCATCACCGGTCGTAAAAACAACTTTTCGACTTTACGGCAGGCAGGCGGCCTGAGTGGTTTTCCCTGTCGCGAGGAAAGTGAGTATGATGTTTTTAACACAGGTCATGCCTCTACTGCCCTCTCCGCAGCTCTGGGCATGGCTGTAGCCAGGGACAAAAGAAAAGAAGGACACCATGTTGTGGCTGTTGTCGGAGATGGAGGGCTGACCGGAGGAATAGCCTGGGAAGCATTAAACCAGATCGGCCATCTGAGAGAGAAGCTGATCATTGTCTTGAATTACAATGAAATGTCGATTTCTCCCAACGTAGGGGCTATATCCCGATACCTTACTTACCTTGTTTCCGGGCAGCCTTACTTGCGCATAAAAGATCATGCAAAAACATTTTTAAAAGCCCTGCCGGTAATTGGTTGGCCTTTAATAAAGATGAGCCGGGGACTGGAAGAGGCAATTAAGAAGATTTTTTTCCCCGGCTTGTTATTTGAAGAGCTGGGAATACGGTACATCGGCCCGGTTCAGGGACACAGCTTGCCATCTTTAATAGAAGTTTTTGAAGAAGCAAAAAATTGCAAGGGACCGGTTCTCATTCATTGTGTGACTAAAAAAGGGAAGGGCTATGCTCCTGCCAAGTTAAATCCAACCCGGTTTCACAGTGCCTCTCCCTTTGAGATCAAATCCGGGAAAGCTAGCAGTACTGACAAAAGGGCTACTTTTTCTTCAGTTTTCGGCAGTGCTGTAGTCAAGTTGGCCGAGAAAGACGAAAAAATAGTGGCCATAACAGCAGCAATGCCGGAAGGAACCGGGTTGGAAGCTTTTAGACAAAAGTATCCGGAACGATTCTATGATGTAGGCATAGCGGAACAACATGCTGTTGATTTTGCTGCCGGGCTGGCACTTGCGGGATTTAAACCGCTGGTTGCGATCTATTCGACTTTTCTCCAGCGAGCATATGACCAGCTTTATCATGATGTCAACTTGATGGATATCCCTATTGTTTTTGCCCTTGACAGGGCTGGGATCGTACCTGCTGACGGACCTACTCATCAGGGTATTAATGATATTGCCTATCTTAGGCACATGCCTAATATGATAGTAATGGCGCCCAAAGATGAAAATGAACTGCAGCATATGGTAAAGTCTGCCTTTGCTTATTCTCATCCTACTGCTGTGCGTTTCCCTAAAGGGAAAGTATATGGGGTTGCTATCGATAAGGAGTTGAAGCAAATTCCTCTGGGGAAAAGTGAGCTCCTGAGGGAAGGCTCGGATTTGCTTTTTGTATTTGGTAATATGGTCTTTGCGGCTCTGGAAGCAGCCAAAAAGCTGAAAAAAGAGGGAATAGACTTAGCTGTAGTAAATGCCCGTTTTGCCAAACCTTTGGATGAGGAGATGATCCTGAGATATGCTCAGACCGGCTGCAGGATTATTACTGGGGAGGAGGGTATTATTAACGGAGGGTTTGGCAGCGCAGTCCGGGAAGTGCTGGACAAAAACATGAAATTTGATATCCGTTTTAAAAGTATAGGTCTGCCTTTGGATATTTATCCGGCCGCTAAAGTAGAGCAGATCAAAGCCAGGTTCAAACTTGATGCAGAGGGCTTGGCTGAGCAGATAAGAGAGTTCATTGCTCGGACACCCTGTTAGTTATGAACAAAAAGATAAGAGCTGACAACTTGGTGGTATATCAGGGATTAGCGGAGAATCCCCGTAAAGCCCGGGCTTTGATCATGGCCGGCCTGGTTTTTTTTCAGCAGGAAAGAGTAGAAAAACCCGGTCAATTATTGGATAAGGAACAGTATTTAATGTTAAAGGAGAAGCTTCCTTTTGTCTCACGGGGAGGATTAAAGTTGGCAGAGGCTTTGGAGGAGTTTAATTTTTCAGTGGATGACAAGACTGCCGCTGACTTGGGGGCTTCGACCGGGGGCTTCACCGATTGTCTGTTACAGCGGGGAGCAAGGAAGGTTTTTGCTGTGGATGTAGACACCAGGCAGCTTGATTGGAATTTGGGCAAAGATCCGCGAGTGGTTATGATAAATAAAAATGCCCGTTATTTAGAAAAGAAAGATTTTTCCGATACTTTGGATCTTATTACTATGGATGTGTCATTTATTTCTGTATTAAAAATTTTACCTGCGCTAAAAGATTTTTTGGAAAACGGAGACTTGATTTCTCTGATCAAACCTCAATTTGAGGTGAGAAAAGAGCAGGTAGGCAAAAAAGGCATTGTCCAGGATTCGGGTTTACATGAAGAGGTTATGATCAGGATTATTGATCAGGCTCAAGATATGGGATTTCAGGTTAAGGGTGTTACAGGGACATCTGTTAGGGGGCGGAAAGGAAACCGGGAATTTTTTATTAGGTGGTCCTTGAATGCTGAGTGTTTAAGCCCAAAGGATCTGAAAGATTTAGTGAAGGAGGTTGCCTGGAATGAGAAAAGTTAAGCGTGTTGGATTTGTAATAAAGCCGCATGCCCCTGATGTAAAAAAAGCACTTGAAGAGCTGATCCGCTATTTTTCTCAGAAAGGGATTGAATGCGTGTTGGAAGAAGCCGCTGCTGAAAAACTGGGCCAAGCCGGAACTATTGCCAGGGAAAGGATTTCTCTTGAGGTAGACCTGGTTGTTGTCCTGGGAGGAGATGGCACTTTGCTAAGTATCGCCCATCTTGCAGCTCAGAAAAAAGTGCCGGTAATGGGAGTTAATCTGGGAAGCCTCGGCTTTCTTACTGAAGTACCCCAGGGAGAGATTTTTTTAACTCTTGATGCATATTTGACTGGGAATGATAAAATTGTCAGCCATAGGCAGATGCTTGAGGTTTTGACCAGAGGGAAAACATTTTATTGCTTGAATGATATTGTCATCAACAAAGGTGCCTTGGCCCGCATGATCCAGTATGCTATGTGGATCGATGATAAGGAGATCTCTACCCCTCGCTCTGACGGCCTCATCATATCCACTCCTACCGGTTCGACTGCATATTCACTTTCAGCTGGGGGGCCGATAATTCAGCCCCAAATTCCAGCCATCATAATCGCTCCCATCTGTCCTCATACTTTATCTTTTCGCCCCATGGTCATTTCTTTAGAATCAAAGATCAAGTTTAAGATACTGACAAGTGGAGAGCATGCTTACCTGACTCTGGATGGGCAGAGGGGGAACTTGATGGAAGAAGATGAGATCTTAGAAATAAAAAACAGTGCCTTTGCTTTAATGTTGATTTCCTCTCCCAAGAGAAACTATTTTGATTTACTGCAGGAAAAGCTTGGCTGGGGATAAAAAGCTATGTTAGCCTGAAATCTAATCTTTACCTAGCCTGGATTATTCACGAGTCGAGGTTGCTGCAGATGCGAGGCACAGGGTATGAAGCTGTGGTACTTCACCGCAAGTGCCCTGTAACGAAGCAGATGCAGTAAAATCGTCTCGCCTTTGGTAAAAAAATGGCGATTAAAATTAAAAATGAAAACTAGAAAAGATTTAAAATAACTATTCTTGAAAAAATATTGCATATTACTGAAAATAAATTAATAATAGAAACATCGCCATTTTTTTATGAATAGGTCAGGTAGAGAGGTGCTGCTGAGAATGAATACAAGTAAACAATTTGATGTTATCATTATTGGAGCCGGACCGGCTGGGCTGTCCTCTGCAATATATACAGGACGAGCAAAGCTAAATACTTTGGTCCTGGAGAAAGGCATGCCGGGAGGGCAGATACTTATGACTGACTGGGTTGAAAACTACCCTGGTTTTCCCGAGGGAGTGGCCCCTTTTCCCTTGGTGGAGGATTTTCGCAAACAAGCAGAAAAGTTTGGGGCAGAGATTGAAACTGCCGAAGTCAATCGTGTTGATAAGCAAGATAATCAGTGGCAGATAGTTTGTGGAGAAAGGGAATACCTGACTCATACTCTTATTATAGCCACAGGGTCAAATTACCGGAAATTAGAAGTCCCGGGTGAAAAAGAGTTGACTGGCAGAGGGGTTTCATATTGTGCTATCTGTGATGGGGCGTTTTTCCGGGACAAAATTGTGGGAGTCGCCGGGGGAGGTAGTTTAGCGCTTACAGAAGCTGTTTTTCTGACAAAATTTGCTCGTGAGGTCAAGCTAATTCACAGGCGGGCCCAATTCCGGGGGGAGAAAATTTTACAGGAGCTGGTAGCCCGCAATGATAAGATCTCTTTGGTATTGGATACTGTCATTGAAAAGATAAACGGTGGCGAGAAGCTTGCATCAGTGACCATAAAGAATGTAAAGACAAATAAAGTTAGTGAATTACGCCTTGATGGGATTTTTATTTCTGTTGGCATGGATCCAAACACCGGGTTTTTAAATTCGCTGCTGGATTTAAATGAGAAGGGAGAGATTGTTGTTACAAAGGGAATGGCTACCTCAAAACCAGGTATTTATGCTGCCGGTGATGTTACAGATGCCTGCTCCAAACAGGTGGCGACCGCAGTAGGCTCAGGAGTAGAAGCTGCAATCGCAGCAGATGAATATATAGAGAATATGTAGCTCGTACTACATTCTATCAGCTCTTCTTCTCCAACTCAGCTACTTTTTCCTTTAAGCGGCGTACTTCCTTTATCAGCTCGTACAATTTTGGAATAGAAGACCAGGCTTTCCGCCATTCCATAATATCTAAATGCGGAATACCCGCTACCATGGAGTTTTCCGGGATATCTTTTGTAACCCCGGATTTGGCCGCTATTATGACATTATCTCCAATATTGACGTGGTCGGATATCCCTACCTGTCCGCTCATGATCACATTTTTCCCGGTTCTGGAACTTCCGGCTATCCCGGCCTGTGCTACAAGGATACTGTTTTTGCCGATTTCTACATTATGGGCGACTTGCACAAGATTATCTATCTTTGTGCCCTTCCGGATAACTGTTTTTCCCAGCGCAGCCCGGTCAATGGTGGTATTGGCGCCGATCTCGACATTGTCTTCTATAATGACTGTCCCGGTCTGGGGGATCTTGATGTGGCTTTTATCTTTGCCCTGCAGAAATCCGAATCCATCCGCTCCGATAACACAACCGTTATGAATTATCACATGGCTGCCGATGCGGATATTTTCCCTAAGAGAAGTATGGGAATGAATAAGACACTGGCGGCCGACTTTTGCTCCCGGATATATTGATACTAAAGGAAAGATTACCGTGTTGTCCCCGATTTTTGTATTATCTCCGATAATTGAGAAGGCTCCAATAGAGACATCTTTGCCCAATTTTGCCGAAGGCGCGACCAGGGCCTGAGGATGGATTCCCGGTTCTGGACGATAAGCTTTAAAGAAAAAATCGAGGGCCTGGACAAAGGAAAGATGCGGATTTTTTGATTTAATAGACGGCAAATCGTTATAGTCTAATCCGGTTGGGATTATCACGGCTGAGGCTTTTGTTTTTTCGAGAAAATGCTGCTGTTTTAGTTTAGTCAGAAAAACCAAGTCTCCTTTTTTTGCATTTTCCAAGCCGGATATACCGTAAATAACAGTATCTCCGTTTCCCATATAGGGGCATCCCAGAAAATCTGCCAGCTCCGCTACAGTTGGAGGGGTATTCTTAGGCGTGTTTTTCATGGGTCCTTTCATTTAATACAGCTGCCAACTCCGCTCCCCATAAAATTATGGCCAGGGAAAAAGATATCCAGAGCAGAAAGAAAATAATTGAAGTGAGAGTCCCCTGTACTAATTTATGCATCACTATTCCTATAGCTGAAAAATGAGCAATATAGAATACAAATATGCGCTTGAAGACTTCCCAGAGAAGAGTGCTGACGAGCGCGCCTATGGCAGCAGCTTTAGTATAGACTTTTATTTCCGGAATAAATTTATACAAGACGAAGAAAACCAGAAAAGTAAGAGTCAAAGGGAAGAGGTATTGAAGAAAAAAGTTATCGATCAATGATATGACTTTGGGATTAATATGATTAGCGACTACCGTACTTTCTTCAATTGTTCGGTGCAGCGCCGTCCAGGTGGCTGTAATAGAAAGAGAGATCAGCATTATAACTCCGATAACGAACATGATAAGGTATTCCATCAGCCGGTTATAAAAGAATGATTTCTGATAATTAGCTTTAAAAATGAAGTTTATGGCATAAATCAAGTTAGAAAACAGGAAGCTGGCGGCGATAAATGAACCGGCTAGTCCGAACCAGCCTAAATTGGAGATATTTCGGGATACAACCTGGACTTTTTTGAAGAACAAAGGGTCGAGTTGGGCAAAGAATTCGTCCGATAGAATATTCAGGCTGCGGAAGGCTAACTCAGCATTGCCCAGTATTTTAGTGGCAATAAAAGCGAACAGTGCTACCAGGGGAACAGCACAGAGCAGAGAAAAATAGGAGATGGTTATGGCCAGATTGCCGCCTCTATCTTCAGAAAACCTTTTAAATGTGGTCTTCAGTATTTCAAAGATAGGTAGCAGCATTTGTTATCTGATGCTCAGAGGGTAATTAAATATTGCCCCAGTTGACCATAAGAATTATGATCGAGATAAGCAGGGCGTAGATAACCAGGGTTTCAATGAGGACCAACCCAAAAATGAGCAGGAACCTGATGTGATCTCCGGAGGCCGGGTTTCTTGAAATACTTTCGCATGAACCGATTATTGCTTTTGATTGGCCCATAGCCCCGGCGAATACAGCTATGGCAATAAGAGCGCCTCCGATGAGCAAAGACAACTTGAATAAGGCTGTCCTGTTATCCGAAATATCACTTGCTTGAGCAAGGAGGGGAGTACTCATGAGAATAACTAAGAAAATCAAGGCGATGATAGGTTTAAGGTTTTTAGACATTTTTTCTCCTTTAAAGTTAATGTTCTTCCTCATGGGCCACAGCTCCTGCCAGATAGACACACGTTAGCAGAACAAAGACGAATGCCTGGATAAATGATGTGAATATTGCCACTGCCATAAATGGCAGGGGCAGGAGAAATGGGATAATTGAAGCAATGACCACAATAAGTAATTCTTCTGCAAATATATTTCCAAAAAGACGGATAGAAAGCGAAACGACCCGGGAAAAGTGGCTGATGATCTCAATGGGCAGGAGTAAGGGGGCTATTATCGGGATCGGGCCCAAGAACTGCTTGAAGTACTTTAATACTCCCTGGGCTTTTATGCCCTGCCAGTGATAGTAAAGAAAAACAACCAGGGCGCACGCGGCTGTGACATTGAGTTTACTGGTGGGAGACATAAATCCCGGGACAAGCCCGATGAGATTGCAGAACAAGATAAAAAGCCCGATGGTGGCAACCAGAGGTAGAAATTTTTTTCCCTGCTCGCCGATTATATCGACTAACTGGCTTTCAAATGCTTGAATGATAATCTCAAGTATGCTCTGGCGTTTTGAGGGGATCGATTTTATTTTCCGCGAGGCAAGCCCGAAGAGGAGAATAAGGAGAAGTGCAACAAAAAAAACCATTACAATATAGTCGGGTATCAAGTGACTGGGGTCCTGGACATGGATACCGAATATTCCCAGGAGAGCAGCAATGGGTTTACTGAAAATTTTATTGATAAGCTCGACTATATATAAACTGTGCTCTAATTTTTCCATTGTTTAAACTTTGAAAGCGCCTTTATGGCTTCAACCAGAAAAACAAAAATCAAGGTTGAAAAACCGGCTGCAAATGCCATTACTTTCTGTGAGAAAAACAGAATTATAATAAAAAAGACGGCAATAATCAAGAGAAGACGGAGGCCGTAAAGGAACACAATGGTTGTGAAGGCTTGGTTTTTTCTGGCTAATAAAATTTTGGTGATGGATTTTTTAAGCCAGATGAACTCGGCGGCAGCCAAAAGACCGCCTGCAAAAACCAGCAGGGCGGAAACTGCATCGAAAAGTATAAGGGTGGGGACGGCAAGGATAAAAGTGAGGATAGCTATCTCCCCGGGAATCCGCTTAAGGATCTTTTCATTTATAGATTCAGCCTGTGTCATCTTTTGTTTTTCCATACCTTATTGGAACTTTTTTATCCCTTTAAGCAGGCTTATCATACCGGAAGCTATACCCAGGAGGAGAAAAATGAGCAGAAGCCAGGGATGAGTACCGAACAGTTTGTCCAGATAATATCCCGTGAATAGCCCAATAGCAATCGAAGAAGGCAGCCTAAGCCCTATCGAGCTTAGCTCTGCGATTTTGCGAAAATTTGGTTTTTGGGGTGGTTTTTCAGTCATTGGGTAATTTTTCATATCATATCATAAAATAATAGTCAGTATAAGCATTAAGTCTTTGCAGGCAGGTATATTTTTCTAGAATACAGCAAAAAAAAAGCGGTTCATTTTAGAGAACCGCCTCTTTAATATAAATTGCTTAAAAAATTATAGCTTATCTTTAAACTTAATCTTTCCTACAGCTACTCCTAAATTTCTTGGGTCCGGAACCCCTATTACTTTCATAGGAGTCCAGGTCCTGCTGACTTTTATTAATAAAATCACCTCATTATCAACTTCTTCAGGAATAGAATATTCATAATTTGTCCAAATCTCATTATTAATAACGATTTCATCAAGCAGTGTTTTTTCTTTAAAAAAATCTTTTATAATGAATATTTTAACTTTCACCGGACTTTCCTGAATGTCAGGATGAGAGGCATGTATAGGAATTTCTATTACCGGCTTTTCAATATAAATAGTTTTTCCTGCATTGTTCTTGGTCCAATTAAACTCTCTCCCGCCCTGCGTTTTCTCAATTTTATAAAAACCAAAATTTTGCTTCAAATCAAACTTCTTGGTGCGGCCTGCGAGCGACAAAGAATGGGTCGAATTCCAGAGATGAATCCCCCCAAAAAAAACCAACAAAATGATACTTATAACCTTAAAATTCTTCCCAAACAGGACATTTTCCCGCTTCTCCTTTTGGTTTCTTCCCAGTATAAAAACAAAAGCAACCAGGAGCCAGAAAGTATATTTTATCTCATAACTTCCGATGTAAGCATGAACCAGAATATTGAAAAAATATGATATTACACCTGCTGTTGCCCCCATAAGGATAAATTTATTTTTATCGAGACCAGGTGTTTTTGAATAGCTTCGCTTTATCTGCCGTATAATCCCCCAGAAAACCCAGAGGGCAAAAACCAGCCCGATTAATCCCAGTTCTGCTCCAACCTGAAGAAAATAATTCTCTGCTGACTGGGGATTTACCTTAGTTTTATAAACCTTGGCATAATTGGAAGCCTCGATGATATAGCCCCCCATTCCCACTCCGGTTAAGGGATAATCTTTAATCATCAGTACAGCAACTTTCCAGAGTTCACCCCATCTTCCTCTTAAAATCTTATCCACACTTCTTTGCTTAAAGAGGCCACTCACCCTATCTATTGTCCTGGATGGCAGTATCTTTTCTTTGTTTAATTGAAAAAATATTACTGTTGTTCCAATTAATATGATTATTATCCCAAATGTAATCGCGGCTTTCTTAAGAGAAATAATTTTCAACTTTTCAGAACTAATCATTGATTTAATATACAACGCGACAAAAATAATCACTGAAATAAAAAGACAGATTAGACCGCTTTTTGACCCGATAAAAAATATCATGAATAAAGATAATGTTAATGCTACTATAGAAATTATTCTTACCACTCCCTTAAAAGCAAAAATCATCCCTAAGATTAAAGGCACTATTATCGCAATATAAGTACCAAAGGAGAGGGCATCTTTAAAAGTAGCATTTATCAAACCCTGTCTAATACTTATGGGATTGTTCCCGATTTCAATATTTATTAAATACTGAAAAAGTCCGAAGCAAAGAGCCAGCAAAGTGCTCACACAAACAAGAGAAAGTATTTTTTTAATATGAGATTTTGACTTAATTGTGGAAAGGAGTATGAAAAAAAAAGCAAAGGCACTTAAATAATTCAGGGAGAAAAAGACAGTACTCATAAAGGCTCCCCCGGAAGTCACTCCATCCACATTGGTGACATATTCATATATACCGTCACCCAAAAAGGGGTAAAAATTAGTGTATCTGAAAAAAGTAATAATTCCTGAAACAAGTATTAACAAAGAAAACAAAATCAGGGGAAGATAAATCTTTTCTTTATATTCAATCTGTGCAGGGGATAAACTCCGATGGATCAACCACCCCAGAAAAAAGAATAAAAATAGAACTAAAGCAGTGGGAGCATGAGGTATTGGCTCTGCTATCCCAAAAAAATAAGGGAGATTATTGATTAAGGGAAAGGAAAATACAAAAAAATACACACCCCATCTTAAATTCACTATGTTTAATATAAATACAGTAAACAGAATAGGGACTAATACTATCTGAAAGGCCTTTATTGTGGGTACATACTTAAAATAAAAAAAGTAGAGAAGTACAGCAAATAGAATAGCTAAGACTAAAAATAAAGGATTGATTTTTCTGTTTTTCATTTCTAAATGATTTTTTTTAAATTTTCCCCAAGCTTATAAGTCGGAACGATTTGTTTCAGCATCTTTACTATTTCTTTTTCATTACCTTTCTCTATACTTAACTGGCTAATTTGCTCTATTTTGCTGTAAATATCATTTAGAGCTTTCGTCTTTGTGTTTCTGGCAGTAAATATTTTATTATGATCCGTAGGTTCTGTTCCTTCTTCAGCACTCAAAATTTCTTCAAATAGTTTCTCCCCCGGACGAGGATTAATAAAAACAATTGGTATATCTACATCCGGCTCATAACCACTTAGACGAATCATTTCTTTAGCTAAGTCAATAATTTTCACAGGTTCCCCCATATCAAGAACAAAAACCTCTCCTCCCATGCCAAAAGATGACGCCTCTAAAGTAAGAAGAACAGCTTCTGGTGTGCTCATGAAATATCTTTTCATTTCAGGATGAGTCACAGTTACGGGGCCTCCACTTTTTATTTGTTTTTGAAAAACAGTAATGACACTTCCCCTACTTCCTAAAACATTGCCAAAACGTACTGAAATAAATTTAGTTTTATCTTTACAATTTAATTCTTTGAGTAATTCTTCGCTGCATCTCTTTGTAGCACCCATAATACTTGTAGGATTTATTGCTTTATCAGTAGACACTGATACAAATTTTTCCACCCCGGACTTTATGGATTGTTCTGCTAATATTTTTGTTCCTAATATATTTGTCTTTACCGCTTCCTTTAAATGATTCTCTAATATCGGTACATGCTTATAAGCTGCCGTATGGATTACAATATTCGGACTATATGTTTCAAAAATATCCTCTACCCTACGTAAATCCTTAATATCTCCCACTGTATAAACAATTCTATTATTTGAATCCTTTATTCTATTTTGGAGATAAAAAAGCTCTGTTTCATCGTTATCTAAAGCTATCAATCTTTTTGGACTGAATTTTGAAACTGTTTTAACAACCTCTGATCCAATAGAGCCTCCAGCTCCTGTAACAAGAACTGTTTTTCCCTTAATAAAACCTTGTATAGAACTATAGTCAATCTTTACGGGTTCTCTTCCTAAGAGATCTTCCAACCTAACTTTCTTAACATCCGAAAGTGAAACTTTCCCATTTACCAAATCAGTTGTCCCAGGAAGAATCTTAATGTTTCTCATAGGTTTTACTTCTCGGATGATTTCCACAATTGATTTTATCTGCTTGGACTCAGCAGATGGAATAGCAATCAAAACTTCATCAATTTCATATCTTTTTATTATCTCAGGTATGTCTTCTTTCCTCCCCAATACTTTAACACCGTGTATCTTTATATTCTTTTTTGAGGGATCGTCATCAATAAATCCAATCGGCATAAAATTGGAATTTCTTTCTCTTTTCATATCCCGAACTATTTGCTCACCAGCGCTGCCTGCGCCAACTATAAGTATTTTTCGCAGCGGTCCCTTAAACTTAAGCGTGCTTTTTAATCCCTCCAGAACAACACGCTTGGATATTCTAAGCGAACCTATGAGGATAAGAGAAAATATATAATCAATTATCAGAATAGAGCGAGGGAAGACGGTACTACTAAACGGCTCAATAAGCCTTAACAAATATAAAGACATACCAAGGGCTAAAGAGCCAAAAGAAACCGCTTTAAAAACTCTAATTAATTCGTCTAGCCCCACAAATCGCCACGAGACGTCATAAAGGTTGTATAAAAGAAAGAAGAATAATTTGCATATAAGCGCCAGTGCCACATAGTAATATATGGTTTTGTTGTATTGGGCAGGAATTTCCCCGTTGAATCTCAGCCAGAAAGAAATGTACAACGCAGATGAGATAAGGAGAACATCAGATAAGATAAAGAAGGCTCGGCGTTTAAAAACACTTTTTTTTAAAGCTTTTGTTAGAATAGACTTCATTTTTCCATCAACCCCTCAAATATATAAAAATTATTTTTTGTGAATAGCTCAGGCTAATTAAACACTTCTAATAATTTTAGTAAGATTTTCACAAACATAGTCTATCTGAGATTCTTTAAGGTTATTATAAAAAGGAAGTGCAATAGTCCTCTCTGAAACCTTTTCTGTTACAGGAAAATCTCCCTTTCTGTATCCATACATCTTTCGATAAAAAGGTTGAAGGTGGATCGGCGTAAAATAGTTACTGCATCCTATTCCTTTTTTCCTCAGCTTGTCTAATATAAAATCCCTATCTTCCTGTGAAAAATTATCCGCTAATCTTACTACATATACAAACCAACTTATTTTTTTGTTCTTTTCAAATTGAGGAATGATTAATCCGTTTATTTCCTTTAGTCTTTCGTTATATAATCTTGCAACCTTTTCCCTTTTAGCTAACATTTCATCGATTCTTTCTAACTGAGCAATTCCCAGAGCACAATTAATGTCGCTTATGCGGTAGTTAAAGCCTAACCTCACATGTTGGAGCCAGGCACCATC
>JAUWNW010000112.1 GCA_030612445.1 Candidatus Aminicenantota bacterium | reverse complement strand
GGTCACTCCTCTGTTTATTGACAAAAAGATGACCACAGTATAAAATCAATTTCAAGTAGATAACAGCCATTTTGTGATGTATCATATTGTTATTAATTAAGTTATAGGATAATTAAATTTCATGTTCCGGACAGCAGTGATATATTATAAATAAAAAGGTAAAAGAAAAAACATTTTTATAGCCTTGTCTGGAGTGCCCTTTCATTTTTTTCTCTGCGAGTTGGCATGGATACTGGTAAATCCCGGAGAAAGCCATCCGGAGCAACGCGGGCATGGTTCCTCGAGAGAATCTCGAGGGGAGCGTTGTGAGGACAGGAAGGGACTTACCCGCTGGGGGAAATCCCTGTCTTTCAAAGGGCCTTACCCGTGTCCATGCCTTATAACTTTTGCAAGTTTAAAAAAAATTGAGGGAACTCCTCATTACTTTTCAATTTGGCTTTTATGTCTCTATATATTATAATTTCGCTATGAAGATCAGAACAAAATTAGTAATCTTTCCAATTCTACTCCTACTCTGCAGCAGCCTTTTTCTCTTTTCATCACAAGCTTCAAAGCGCTGGTCAAAGTGGTTGGAGGAAGTAGACCCTATAATAAGTAAAGCTGAAAGATCAGTATTTGAAAGCCTGCCAACCGATGAGGACAAACTGAGATTTCAGAAATCCTTCTGGGCAGTTCGTGACCCTAATAAGGAAACCCCGGAAAATGAATTTAGACAGGATTATTATAAGCGCTTAAATTATGCCAACAACCGTCTGGGCGGGGTCAATTCCGACCGGGGGGAGATCTACATGATCCTGGGAGAACCTTTTGAGATAAACAGTTACACGGGTTCTGAAAAACTAATTGATTGTGAAGTCTGGGAATACCGCACAGGAGGGAGGCTCGGCCTGCCTCCATTTATGAGATTGCTGTTTTATAAACCCAGAAATGTAGGTGATTTACGGCTGTTCTACCCGGGGGTCTATTCTGCAGTAGATATTCTGTCTCCTGGATATCAATCGGGAGGAGTTTCTAAGTTACAGGCCTACAGAGAAATTAGAGGAAGCTTCCCTCAATTAGCCCAGGCAACACTATCAGTAATCCCCGGTGAAGGAAGCCCAACCATGCCGGCTACAGCAACATCATCTAACTCAGCTTTCACCAGAATCTTCTCTCTTCCTGAAAGAGAAGCTAAAAACAGTTATTTAAGAAATTTCAGATCAATAGAAGGTGTAGTTGATGTCATGTATTCTTTTAAAGAGATCGATGGGTATAGCAGTTTTGCCATAAGTGAGGACAGAGGGTATCGCTTTCTTAATTACAGGACAATGCCCGAAATCATTCAAACCCGGCAGACTTCAGATAAGAAGCATGCGGCGAAACTTAATTTTAATTTGAAAATATCCAATAAAGATGGGGAAACAGTATATCAGAGAGAAAGAACTATTGATCTGATGCTAAATGAAGCTGAAAAAAATCTTATTTCAGAACAAAAAGCGGTATTTTCTGATTTTATCCCCATAATTCCGGGGCAATTCCAGGTCACAACAATATTTTCAAATAAAACTACCGAAGAATTTTATATATATGAAGAAGAGATCAATGTCAGCGATAAGGCCATACCGGTACTTGTTGGATATAAAGCTGAAGAAGCAACTTCGGACAAATTCATGCCCTTTAGTGCGGAAAAATATAAAGTCTTTTCCGACCCCAGAGCCATCTTTAATAAAACCGACTCTATTGTGGGAATGATCTTCTGCAGTCAAAAACCTGAAATCAGGCTTATAGACGCAGACAATGTAGAAAAATACATCCAGATCACCAATATCGATAAAAAACAAAATTACTATTTTTTCAGACACGCTCTGGAATCGTTGAAATCAGGATATTATTTTTTAACTATTAAAAGCAAAGACAGGGAAGATTACAGAAAAGTCATTTCAGTTATGCCATTTATTGTCAAAAGACCCAAAGCATATGAATGGTCTGACCCACCCTCTTCCGGATACTATTATACTTTTGAACTTGCCCAGGAATATCTAAATAAGGGGGAGATCGACACTTCCCTGGAATATTTTAACCGGATTCCCAAAAATTTATGGAATGCTTCAATGCTGCCTGTTATTGGCCGCGCTTATTACGCTAATAAAGATTATGCCAGGGTCATCAAAATTCTTGCTAATGCGGAAGTAATAAAAAGCTACTCTGTGTTATTGATGCTGGGAAATTCAGCGCTGGAACAGAATGAATTGACAAAAGCAGCAGAATACTTCGAGCTGCTGAGAAAATATGGCGATACTGCCAACATAAACCGCACTTTGGGGGCAATATTCCTGTCTCTGGGAAAAAGAGAAAAGGCTAAAACCTACTTTAACCGGGCGGATGAATTGGGGAAAAAGCAAATAAATGGAAATAAAAATAAAAAACTATTTGAAAGAATATGTTAACATATTGCCACTATATATTCAGGTAACATAACCTTTTAGATTTTTTTTTGGTTTTTTACTTGACAAGTTATATCGATTTTATTAAATTTAATCGTATATAAAAATCAAAATCAACCTATTATCAAGGAGGCTTCTATGGTTAAAAGTTTAAAATCGTTTTTAATCTTTTTCTGTACCCTGGCGTTTGTTTCATTGCCGCTTCTATCCCAATCTCAGGACTACGGAGTTATAATCGGTAATATTGCAACTCCAGATGGAGAAGCTTTGCCCGGGGTAGAAGTAACTATTTCATCCCCTAAACTTATTGGAGGTGCCCAAAGTGTTATCACTAACGCTAATGGAGAATTCAGGTTCATAGCGCTTCCTCCAGGCAAATATACAGCCGAAGCTAGACTGCAAGGATTCACTCCTCAGAAGATAGAGGACATCCGCCTCACTATAGGATCTACTTTAACCCTGACTTTTACCCTAAATGTAGGCACACTTGAAGAATCAGTCGAAGTCATCGGTGTAGCTCCCACTATTGATGTTAAAGACTCCCAAACCGCAACCACAGAGATGTCTAATGAATTCCTTCAGAAAATTCCCTCAGGCCGCAGCATGCGAGGACAACTTCGCTTAGCTCCCGGTGTTCACGGCGAATCCTCATTCGGTTCATCTGAAAGTTTGGCAAATAACTTTATGATCGATGGTGTCAAAGTCAACAGCCCGGAAGCAGGAGAAGCCGAAGTGAGCATGGATTATGACTCAATTGAAGAGATGAAAATCATGGGCCTGGGAGCCCCGGCCGAATATGGCGGATTCAGTGGTGCGATTGTCAATACTGTTACAAAATCCGGTGGAAATGATTTCAGTGCTCTTTTAACCTTCTACCTGCAGATGCCAAAGTGGCACAGTGATAATTGGGGGAACAACCCTGAGCTTATAAGAAGAGATTGGGATGAAGCATACAACACCCATTTTAACTTTGGCGGCCCCATTATCAAGGATAAGCTCTGGTTTTTCACTTCCGGATTGTACGATTACTGGCATCTCCATATCGATGAGTATGACGGTCCCACTGAATACGGAGACGAATACAGGATTAATGGTAAATTTACCTGGCAGCCAAATGGCGAAAACAGATTTACTGTGATGCTGGAGTGGAACAAAGACAGTATAAATAATATCGAAGCCGGTCCTTTTTCCGCCCCGGAAGCTGTTCCTTCGGAAGGAGCCCGCCAGTATTACTTTAATGCTTCTTACCTGCATATCTTTTCAGACACTACTTTTCTGGAAGCTAAGTTCGGCGGTTACGACCAGGACGGAAAGATTGATATCGAGGACATGTCAGCAGCTCCCCATTTTGACCTGGCAACCGAGTATCTTTCCGGAAATTTCTGGGAATGGTGGGAATTCCCCAGGCAGCGCTTGCAGTTAAACACCTCCGTAAGCCACCATGCCGACAATTTCTTAGCAGGAACCCATGACTTTAAATTCGGGGTAGAAATTGAGCGCTCTCCCCTGAGAAACGCAAGAGGATACCCAGGCGGCGCCCTTTATTTGGATTACAATGGAGAACCTTATATTAAAGTTACCTATGGAGGATATGCAGCTGAACCTAACAGTCAAAGAATCTCAGCGTTCCTACAGGATTCCTGGACCATTGCAGACAAATTGACCATCAATCCGGGATTAAGAATCAATAACTGGAGAGGCTATCTGCCCAGTTTTGATCCCGAACCTGCTTTTGCGCCTAAGATGGGCATTGCTCCCCGGCTGGGAATCACCTATGACATTTTCGGTGACCATTCCACGGCCTTAAAAGCTCATTATGGAAAATACTATCACGGGCTGATGGGAATGTTTTACCTTCACCTCGAACCTCAGGGAACCTATGCTGAATGGTTCTATGAAGATGGCGATTGGGTGCTGGATTTTGAAGACCCGTGGGTGGATAAATACAAAGTTGATGAAAACCTGAAAATGGCGTATATGAACCAGTATGTTATCGGAATTGAAAGAGAGCTCATAAAAGATGTTTCCGCCGGAATTAATTTTATTTACCGCACCAACCACGATTTTATCGATAGAGTAAATATAACCGGAGAATGGGAACAAGTATCTTATACGTCTGATCTTACCGGAGAGACTTACCAGGTTTACGAACGTCTCAATCCTGGCGACAACAATTTCATTCTTACCAATCCCAAAACAGGTGAAGATTACGGCCAAGCTTTTGAAGACATAGTTATGGTCGACCCCACCCGGAATTACCGAGCTCTGGAGTTTACTTTAAACAAGCGTTATGCCAATGGATGGCAGTTTTCAGCCTCCTATGTCTACAGTAAAGCTTGGGGTACAGATGACAATACCTGGGGAGAATTCGGAGACAACCGGACTTCAAGCCTGGGTGCTTCCACCAAATACAGTAATCCAAACTATCAGATAAATATTGAAGGACCTCTCTCAATCGACCCAACCCATGTGTTAAAGCTTATGGGCTCATATAATATTCCTGTTATAGATGTTGGTATAGGTTTTTATTATTCCTTTGCAACCGGGCGTCCCTACAGCAAAAACCTCTGGCTTGATGATGAAATCGACTCGGATCCAGTGTCATGGGGTGATGCGGTTATTTTTTATGCTGAACCAAAAAATAGATATCGTTTGCCAAGCCAGCACAATCTCGACCTGCGGATTGAAAAATTCTTCAATTTCGGTAGATACCGCTTTGGCGCTCTTGTGGATATATTTAATGCACTTAATTCAGACACGATTACAAACAAAGAAAGCACCATAGACCCCTGGTCGGATTACCAGTTTGGCTATGTTTGGGGTATTCGATCCCCCCGCACCTTCAGGCTTGGATTCAGACTGGAGTTTTAAGCTATCCCATAGAGAAGCAGTATGTAAAGGAGGGGAGTAAAATCCCCTCCTTTTTTTTTCTAACCTCTCAAAAAGGTGAGTGAATAAATGAAAAAACTAAACATTTTATTATCAGTCCTTCTCTTAGCAGGGAACATTTTTTCAACGCAGATTGAAAAGAAATTCAATCTCATTTCCAAAGAAGATAAAAAAAGCGGGGTTACCTGGTATAAACACAAAACAAATACCGGAAGCAATTCCAGAATCTATATGTATTTTGGAAAAAATAAAGACAACCAGCTCTTTGTACATATGGTCATCTCTTTTGTCGCCCCTGAGCATCTATGGGTTGAAAAGTACATCTTCACCATAGATGGAGAAAAACAAACTCTGTTACCGAGGGAAAAGGTCCGGCATGTCGACCTCCAGAGTAATCGCCTGCGCGAGGATTATTTTTTTGAGAGTAATACTAACCAGGGTATCTGTGAACTCTATGATGTTATGATAAACCAGAGAGAATTTGATCTACTTAATAAAATCAGCCAAGCTGAAACCGTAAAACTTAAACATGACGGAGTAAAAGGATATAACAGAGTAAACATACACGAAAAAACAAAAAATGCTCTTAAAGAAACTATTGCAGCTTTACATGAATTAATAAAATCACTTAAGAAATAGCATGTCCATTCAGAAAACAAAGCAATCTCAAGTACTTCGTATGGATAACAAAGTATATGCTGTTCGCTGCCAAGACTATTCCCAAGTAGAGGAAAAATTAAAAGAACTTCTTGAGCCTATGGGTGGGGTGGAACGGTTTGTCAAACCCAAGGAGAACATCCTGCTTAAGCCCAATCTACTCTTAGCAGCAGCTCCTGAAAAAGCAGTAACAACTCACCCTGCTCTAGTTACTGCAGTGGGGAATATGACAAAATCCTTAGGGGCAAGCCCTCTTATCGCAGACAGCCCCGGGTCCGGATATCCACACTCAGTAAAAAGATTAAACCGTCTTTATGAAAAATGCGGGATGGATAAAGTCGAAACTGAGGGAAATATCAGCATAAATTATGACACGACTTGGAAAGCAGTATCTTTCCCTGAAGGAAAGCTTATAAAACGGATTGAGGTTATAACTCCGGTACTGGAAGCTGATGGGATGATAAACCTTTGCAAGCTTAAAACCCACACTTTTATGGGAATGACAGGAGCTGTAAAAAATATTTTCGGCATTATTCCGGGGCTTAAAAAGCCCGGTTATCATGCCAAACTGCATGATACCGACTGCTTTGCTGATATGCTCCTCGATCTGACCGTATATGCTGCTCCCCGCTTATCCATCATGGATGCTGTCCTGGCTATGGAAGGGAACGGCCCTGGCGGGGGAGAACCCAGACAAGTCGGGTTGCTGCTTGCGGCCGCAAATCCCTTAGCGCTAGATGTGATAGCAGGAGAGATCATAGGGCTTCCCCGGGATAGCAATCCTATCCTCCTTGCTGCAGAAAAGCGCGGCCTGAGTCCGACCAGGCCGGAAAAAATCGAATTAATCGGGATGGATTTAAGGGAGCTGCGGATTCCAGATTTTAAGCTGCCGGCTACATTTTCCCAGGGTTCTGGGATGGCCTTACTCCCCTCCTGGATCATAAAACCCTTAGAAGCGCTTTTCAAAACAGGGACATCTTTAAAACCCCGGGTGCTAAAAGATAAATGTACTGCATGCGGTGCCTGCCGTGATTCCTGTCCGGTACATGTTATTGAAATTATCGAGGGAAAATACGCCCAGATAAACCATAAAAACTGTATCCGCTGTTACTGCTGTCACGAGATTTGCCAGGACAACGCAATAGAGCTCCGTTCAAGCCTTCTGCACCGCCTCATAAACCGAAACTAAGCTCTTACATCTGTTTCTCTGTATTCCCAGGCCTAAATCTATGTAACAAGATAAACCATCACGATTTTGGAGATGCCGTACAGCTTTTTTTTTAAGAAAATTGAATAGACCGCTATTTTCCTGTAAAATAAAATTTAATGCGGAAAGAGCAAGATAACTACAACAAGCTTAAACATTTCACTGCTGAGCAGGGATTTTCCCTTTTCGGAGTTGCAGATATAACCAAGGCTCGCAAAAAATTCAATCTGGAAGAAAAAACCACAGCTCAATTCAATAGAGCCCTTTCCTTAGGGAAAAAATTGCTCGATGCTGTATTAGACGACATCAAGGATAAGCCGACTCCACTTTATTTTCATCACTACCGCCAGATTAATTTTTTTCTCGACAGGCAGGCTCTCCTAACTGCTTCCTATCTGCAGGAGTTGGGATACAAAGCCCTGCCTATCGCAGCATCTCAGATCATAGACTGGGAAAAACAGTCCAGTCATGTCTCCCACAAGGAAATCGGGTATCTTGCTGGATTAGGCTGGATAGGGCGGAACAATCTCCTCGTCAACCCTTCTCTGGGAGCCCGCTTCCGGCTGGTTACAATTTTAACCGATTTGCCCCTTACAACAGACACGCCCTTAGATAGGGACTGCGGCGAATGCCGGGCTTGCATAGACATCTGCCCGGCCCAAGCTATCAAGGAAAAGCAGGAAGATTTCAACCACATCAGCTGCTTTGAGCAGCTCAAAGAGTGGCGCCGCCGGCATGTAGTAAGCCAATACATATGCGGAGTATGTGTCAAGGCCTGCTCCCCTTCGAGCCTAACCTATTCATAAAAAAATGGCGATGTTTTTATTATTATTTTCTTCTCAATGACATGTAATTTTTTTCAAGAATGATTATTTAAACTTTTTTCTTGTTTTTATTTTTAATTTTAATCGCCATTTTTTTTATGAATAACCCAGGCTAGTTCACACTTTGACAAATTTCTGGTAAAATATAAATAAATGGATATCTATTTATCTCAGGAGACTCGGCAGTCCCTTCATGCTTTGAATCTAATGTCTTCAAAATCAGCAGGGTATTTAATCGGGCATATGCGCGGAAATAGATTTTTTATAGAAAAGATTTTTCCCTGCTCTAATAATATTCCAGGCTCTATAGAAAAACACATCCAATTAAATAAAATCTTCGAGGATAAACTCATTGGGTTTTTTTCATTTGATGCAGATGATAAAAAGAAGAAAAGACTTTTAGCTCCGTTTTTCTATGGCAAGCTTTTCCTGGAGATCAAATCTTATAAACAAAAAACACCTTCCATAATCCCCTATGTCATAGAATATGAAAATAAGTTTTTTTTAAAGGAATTAAAATGCCTAAAACTCAACTAAATATCGACCAGCAAAATTTTTTATTGAAACTGGCACGCGATGCCATCCAATTCTATTTCAAAACCGGGAAAAATCTTAAGACAGAATGCGAGGAAGGAGCCCTAAAAGAGAAAAGAGGGGCATTTGTAACCTTAAAGATCAAAGGAGATCTTAAAGGCTGTATCGGATACCCCCTTCCCCAAGAACCTTTATGTAAAACAATAATCGACAATGCAGTCATGGCAGCCTTTAAAGACTACCGCTTTGAACCCCTTAAAGAAGAGGAACTGCCTGATGTTAGAATCGAAATCTCGGTTCTCAGCCTTCCTGAGCCGGCAAAAGAGATAGCGGAAATCGAGATCGGAAAACACGGGATTATTGTAAGCCGCGGCTTACACCGCGGACTGCTTCTTCCTCAGGTCCCAGTGGAATGGAATTGGAACCTTGAGACTTATCTCAAGCATGGCTGTCTCAAAGCCGGCTTAGAAGAAGACGCCTGGAAAAAAGATGCGAAAATAGAAACCTTTACAGCTCAGGTCTTTTCTGAATAAACAGCCTCTCCTATAATTACTTTTTTCTGAACTTTTTATGCTTCAGCAGTTCTCGCGCCGTTTTTTTACTCTCTTTGATATCTGTATTCCAACGGTCATCATCCTCAATATTCAAAACATACTCCAATTCTGCTCTGGATTTTTCTATCTCCTTCATAGCCAGGAGTGTCTCTCCCAGATAAACCCGGGTCAGCGCATCTTCCGGGCCCATCTCCTTGGACCTTTCCAGATGTTCCAGCGACTTTTTCTTGCTGCCGCCTGCTATTCCCGGGAGCTTGAAATAAACCCTGCCTAATACTCTATCTGCCCCACCGTCCTCATAGTTTTCGTCCAGTTCTAAGACTTTATTCATATCGCTTTTTATAGGTTTGACTAAGGCCAGGCTCTTTAATACCCCCTTAGCTTCTCCGAATTTTCCATTATTGACACCCCGCCAGTAATATCCATCCACTTTTTCCGGCTCCAACTCCATCGCCCTTTCAGCATGGTAAACACCCTGAGCAAATATTGTCTTTTTCTCTTTCTTTTTCTCATTATGCACTCCAATAAAATAAAGCTGGCGGGAAATTTTCCATAAAGCTTCATATCTATTCTCAGCAACACTCATGGCCTTCCGGTAATATTGCAGGGCTTCCTGAGCTGTCGCCATGTCTGTCATCTCAGTATAGAGCTCATCTCCCTTTGCCATCAGCTCATCAGCTGTTTGGGCGAAAAGGCATAAAGAAAATCCAAACATAATGATCCCAAATAAAAGTAACTTAGCTTTCATTAATTTCTCCTTTCCATGGATAATTTAAGAGCGTTCAATAATACATATTTCAGAATTTGATCACCGGGCTAACTTTCCCAGTAGTCTTATACTCAAAAATTATATCTTGAGTCAAGACAATATCATGCTCTATGACATGCATTGTGACGTTGTCAATACCCATATAGGTATTCGTATATTCCATACGATAACGATTTTCTTTAACC
>JAUWNW010000088.1 GCA_030612445.1 Candidatus Aminicenantota bacterium | reverse complement strand
TTAGTTGGCAGGATATTTCCGTTGCACTTTTTGAGCGACCTTAATAGTATTCATATGAATAGAAACGGTATCTTCAATATCATATGCATATCCACCGGCCAGGACAACAACTACCGGTATCCTTAGCTTGCGGGCATTTTTTAAAACAATATTATCCCGTTCTTTAAGCCCCAACATGGTGATTTTTAATCCGCCCAATTGGTCTTTTTCAAAAGGGTCGGCACCGGCCAGGTAAAATATCAGGTCCGGCTGGTATTCATTATAGATCCTGGGAATGTTAGAATTAAGCAACCCTAGATATTTTTCATCTCCATCTCCTGACCACAATCCGACATCAAGTGAGCTCTCCGGCTTGAGGGCAGGATAAAGGTCCATCTGATGAATGGAAAATGTAAAAGCATGCTCTTTCCCGCTTAAAACAGAAGCGGTCCCATTTCCCTGATGGACATCACAATCAACCACCATTGCTTTCTGAATATCGCCTTTTTGTTTTAAATATTCCAAAGCTACAGCTGTATCATTCAATACACAAAAACCTTCTCCATGATCATAAAAGGCATGGTGAAAACCTCCCCCTAAATGAATACAAAGCCCCTCCTCCTGAGCAAGCTCTGCTGCTTCAATAGTACCCCCCACATTTAAAAAGGCAAATTCAATTCCTTCGGCACTATAGGGGATCTCAAGAGCCTGGAGTTCAGATGAAGAAAATTTTCCTGCCTTTATCTTTTTTATATATCTTGGCGAATGAATAAATAAAAGGGCTTTATCATCCGGCATTGAAGGGGAAATAAATTTTTCTTTTTTTGCTCCTGATCTCAGCAGCCTTTCATAGATAAGACGGTATTTTTTTATGGGGAATACATGCTCCTCCAAATCTACCATCCAGTAGGAATCACTGTAGACAAATTTGAAGGGAAATTTTTCGCGCCATAAATATTTAAGGAATTTGCTATAATTAGCCATTGATAATTTAAAATACCAGAAAACAGCCGGGGATACAAATGGAACTCCTGGATTTTTCTGAGGTTCCTGACTTCCCTGAATTATCTATTTTTATTGATTCTCCTGCAAAGTAACCTGAGCAGCAGCAAGTCTGGCAATGGGGATCTGATAGGCCGAGCAGCTGACATAATTTAATCCAATCTTGTGGCAAAAGAAGATCGAGCGGGGATCTCCACCATGAACACCACATATACCTACTTTTAGATTCGGACGGTTTTTGCGGCCCTTTTCTACAGCCCACTTCATCAGCTCTCCTACTCCCTCGACATCCACAGTCGTAAAAGGATTATCTGTCCATATCCCATGAGTCAGATAGTGATTAATAAATGCCGCCCCATCATCCCGCGAAATACCAAATACTGTCTGGGTAAGGTCATTGGTCCCGAAGGAGAAAAATTCGGCCTCTTCAGCCACCTTATCCGCTGTAATTGCAGCCCTAGGTATCTCTATCATAGTCCCGACCGTATAATCAAGTTCGACCTCATATTTTTTGATCACATCTTCTGCGATTTTGACAATTATCTTTTTCTGGTCAGCAAACTCCTCTACTGAGCCAATCAAGGGAACCATGATCTCAGGAAAAACCTTAGTTCCTTCCTTCACCAGCTGACAGGCGGCTTCAAATATGGCTTTGGCCTGCATCTCTATTATTTCGGGAAAAGTCACGCCTAAACGGCATCCCCGGTGCCCAAGCATAGGATTAAACTCGGATAGAGCTCTAACTCTTTCCAGCAATTTCTCCAGTTCCTTTACTTTTTTATCATCTCCGCGTCCGGAAGCTTTAAATTCAGTGATCTCTACCATCAGATCCTCTTTTTTGGGTAAAAATTCATGCAGGGGAGGATCAAGAGTGCGGATGGTTACAGGATTTCCATGCATAGCCTTAAATAATTCAAAAAAATCTTTTCTCTGAAAAGGAAGCAGTTTATCCAGATATTTACGCCTGTCCTCTTCCGTCTCCGAGAGGATCATTCCTTTTATAAAAGGAAGCCTTTCTTTCTCAAAAAACATGTGCTCGGTCCGAGTCAGGCCTATGCCTTCTGCTCCGAAAGCAAAAGCTATTTCAGCGTCTTCAGGAGTATCAGCGTTTGCCCGGACACTCATCCGCCTGACTTCATCCGCCCAGGAAAGAAGCTTGGTAAAGTATTGATATATTTCAGAATCATCAGGTTTAAGTTCACCTTTTACTACCCGGATGATCTCGGAAGGTTTGGTTTTAATCTCACCCAGCAATACTTGACCGGAAGCTCCGTCGATCGAAATAGCTTCACCTTCTTTAACTTTTTTGCCTCCCAACTGAAAATATTTTCCCTCTTCATCCAGGACAAGATCTCCGCATCCGACGACCGCAGGTTTACCCATCTGGCGCCCCACAACCGCAGCATGAGAAGTCATTCCTCCGGTAGCAGTCAATATTCCCTGAGAAGCGCTCATTCCATGGATGTCATCAGGAGAGGTTTCTTCCCGTACCAAGATTACCTGTTTTCCTTCTGCTCCCCAAGTGACTGCTTCCTCAGAACTAAAGACCACCTGACCGGCCGCAGCTCCGGGCGAAGCTGCCAGCCCTTTAGCCAGCTCTTCCGCTTTTGACTTTTCATCAATATCAAAAACCGGATGGAGAAGCTGGTCTAAAGCCTGGGGATCGACCAGCATGAGTGCTTCTTCCTTACTGATCAATTCTTCTTCTACAAGGTCAACTGCTATTTTTACTGCTGCCTGGCCGGTTCTTTTTCCGCTGCGCGTCTGGAGCATATAGAGTTTTTTCTCCTGCACTGTAAATTCAAAATCCTGCGCATCTCCATAATGTTTTTCCAGTTTTGAAGTGATATCACTTAACTCTTTATAGACTTCAGGCATTCTATCTGCCATTTTTTTTATCTGTAAAGGTGTGCGGGTTCCAGCGACAACATCTTCTCCCTGGGCATTGCGCAGGTATTCACCAAAAAGCTCCTTTTTACCGGAAGCTGGGTTTCTGGTAAAACCAACTCCCGTAGCTGAATCTTCACCAAAGTTACCAAACACCATTAACTGCACATTAACAGCAGTTCCCAGGTCATCAGGAATATGATTGATACGGCGGTAAGTTTTAGCCCTGGGATTGTCCCAGGAGCTGAATACTGCTGAGATAGCCATAAACAATTGTTCTTTAACGTCTTGGGGAAATGGGATACCTGCTGCATCCTTTATAATATTTTTGTAGCTTGTGATTACATCTTCAAGGATTTCTTGAGTCATCTCTGTATCGACATATATATTTTTTTCTGCCTTCTTTTTTCTCAGAATTTCCTCAAATTTCTTTTTAGGAATTTCCAGGACAACATCACCAAACATTTGGATCAAGCGGCGAAAACAGTCCAGAGCGAAACGCCGGTCTCCGCTTTTAGCAGCCAATCCCTTAAGAGTTATATCATTCAGCCCAAGGTTTAATACTGTGTCCATCATACCAGGCATAGAAAATTTAGCTCCTGAGCGGACCGAAACCAGAAGGGGATTATTATTATCACCGAATTTCCGACCGGTCTCTTTTTCTAGGTTTTCAAGATGAGTCAAAATTTCTTTTTCCACTTCAAGGGGCAATTTATTTCCTTTCTCAAGAAATAAGCTACATACATCGGTCGAAATTGTAAACCCAGGCGGAACAGGAAGGCCGATCCCGGCCATTTCTGCCAGATTTGCTCCTTTTCCACCCAGCAGGTCGCGCATTTCTCTATTGCCTTCAACATTGCTCTTTCCAAAAAAATATACGTATTTTTTATTCATGCAAAAACTCCTTCTTGATTTATAAATAATTCAGAAAAGTCTCGTAGTAATTCTAAATTTTATAGTATAAACTATACACTTAATCAAGGCAAATATCAAGGGGAGGGAATAATCTAACAAGAGCGCCTGGCCTCATTTCTGCCGGCACTGCTGGATATAGGCTTCAACCTTATGGCGTTCTTCAGGAGATATATTCTTCCCACTCATATCCAAGTATTTTAAAAAATATTTGAGCGCCAAAGATTTATTTCCTTTTTTCAGATAAGCTATCCCCAGGTTGTAAACAGGGAAAGCGAAATCCGGATCCAGTTCTACTGATTTCTCCCATAATAAAATTGCTCCTTCAAGGTTGCCGCTTATCTCGTTAAGACTGCCCAGACTGTTGTAAGCTGAAGCCATACCCGGATCTAGTTCAATGGCTTTCTTGAGATATTCTGTAGCTTTAAAATAGTCACTGCGCTTGTGGGTTTGCTGTAAAATGGAAAAATAGAGTACCCCGAGATTTTTTTGGGTGACCGCATTATTGGCATCCAGCGAAAGCGCTTTTTTAAATGATTCCAGGGCTTGGGAAAAATCCCCTTTGTTTCCATAGGCAGCTCCCAGATTGGTCCAAACATCCGGATCAAAATCAATCATATCCCGCGCCTGTTTCAAGATGGTTATGCCCTTATCCGGTTCCCCGGACTTTACTAAACAAATACCATACTGTAAAACAACTTCATAGTGATGGGGATTGTGCTCGAAACCGGAGGCTAAAATATCGGATGCTTCCTGCAGTTTTCCCTGCGATTCATATAGAGTGGCCAGATGGATATAAGCAAAAGCCAGGTCCGGCTTCTCCCGGATGAGAGTCAAAAGCAGCTGCCGGCTACCTGCAATATCTCCAGCGGAAAACAGATTTATGGCTTCAGTCATTTTCTGCTGAAAAGGAAGCATGGTCTTCAAGTCATCTTCCGGGCCATAATGCTGCTTCTCCTGGGGAATTATAGAGGAAATATACCCCAGACTTCTGAGTTTCTCCCGGGCTGCCCGGTCGATCACAGGCCGCTGCTTTACCCCAGAAGCAGCCAATCCCGCCATGATGTTTTTTAATCTATCCCGGTATTTACCAGGTTGGACATGCTTTATAAGATTTTGCTCTTCGTTAAAATCATTTTTAAGCTCATAAAATTCCGGCAGAGGGGAGTCTATGAATTTCGCTTGTTTCTCTATAAATCCCCGCAGCGGAGCGTAACCGTTGTTATAATATGGATCCAGAGATTCAAAGTATATGGCCCGGCTTTTTATTTTTTTCCCTTTTATTAACGGCATCAGAGAGATTCCCTGAAGATAAGCGGGCCGGGAACTCCCCAATAACTCACAAATAGTCGGGAAAATATCAATATGACACACATACTCTTCGATCTGGTTTGTTTTTATTCCCGGACCAGTGATAATCAAGGGTATCCATAAGGTAGTATTGTAGGCAAAGTAACCGTGCTTTTCTTCTCCATGCTCGCCGAATGCTTCCCCATGGTCCCCGGTCAGAATAATAATGGTATTATCCTGAAACCGGTTCACTTCCAGGAAATCCATCAATTTTCCCAGTTCCGAATCTGTATAAGCTATTTCTCCCGAATACGGGTCCGTTTTATATAAATCGAGAAATTCACCGGGGGGCAGGTAAGGCGCATGGGGATCCCAAAGATGTATCCAGGCAAACCACCGGGTACGCTGTTTTCCCAGCCAGTTCATAGCAGCGGCCATTACCTTATCCGCCCTTCTTTCCGCCAGAACAAAAGCCTCTTCGGCCTTAGAAGGATAGGATTCATCATAAACATCAAATCCTTGGGCCAGGCCAAAACGGGAATCCAAGGGAAAAGCGCCAATAAAGGCCCCGGTGGCATAGCCTTTTTCCCTTAAGAATTCGGCTAAAGTCAGAAAATTCTCAGCAACCACAGCCTTGGAATTCTCATGCACTCCATGATAAAGCGGGGTTGCGCCTAAAAGAATATTGGTATGCGAAGGAAGTGTCATGGGATTATGGGCAAAAGCGCGTGTGAACAGAGCCCCGTTTTCGGCCAGGGCATCAATATTAGGCGTCTTCACGCGGTCTGACCCATAACAGCCAATCCGGTCTGCTCTTATGGTATCAATGGTGATGAGCAGCACATTAGTATCTTCTGGTCCAGCAGCCAGATCAGGCAGCCAGGGGCTTACTATAACAGTTCCGGCCAGAAATACTAGAATGCCAATGATGTTCTTCATAAATCTCCTGACTTCTTTTCTGTGCTTAAAAAAGCCTGTTATATTTTTTTATTCCGGCTTTTAGTACTGTTATAGCGCGTATTAGGTCTTCCTCTTTCAGAACATAAGCTATCCGGACTTCATTTGTACCTCTGTCGGATGAGCTGTAAAAGCCCTGGGCAGGCGCAACCATTGAAGTTTCATTATCCAGGCGGAAATCAGTCAGCATCCATCTAACAAAATGCTCGCTATCCTTAATTGGCAGCCTCACGATAATATAAAACGCCCCCTGGGGTTTCTGCATAATAATTCCGGGAATGTCTTTAAGCTCTTCACAGAGAACATCCCGCCTTTTCTGATATTCCTTTCGCACAGACTCAAAATAACCCTTTCCCATCCTATAGGCAGCAAGGGCCGCTCTTTGTTCCATTGTGGGCGGGCAAAGCCTGGCCTGAGCGAATTTCAGGGCCGCTTGATAGACCTCCTGATTCCGGGTTATAAGGGCACCGATACGGGCTCCACAACAACTGAAACGCTTTGAAATACTGTCGACAACTATCGCTCTGTCGCGAATCTCATCATATTCCAGGATACTTTTATGAGTTGCGCCATCATACACAAATTCTTTATAGACCTCATCGGCAATAAGAAAAAGGTCATATTTTTTAGCAAGGTTTACTATTCTATCCAACTCTTCTGCCGTATATACAGTACCGGTCGGGTTGTTGGGAGAACACAGCAGGATCGCCTTGGTTTTATCTGAAATTTTTGCTTCGATCTCTTCTGCCGGAGGCAGGCGGAAGCCGTCAGCCACATTTAAGGTCAAAGGAACGATCTTTACATTGGTACTTGACTCATAACCGTTATAATTTGTGTAAAATGGCTCTGGGATAATAATTTCATCCCCCGGGTCAGATACTACATTAAAAGCAAATTGAATGGCCTCGGAACCTCCAACGGTAATTAAAACATTTTCAGCATTTAGGTCTATATTATAGCCTTTAAAATAATCTGCGATCGCTTGGCGTAAATCCAGAAAACCCTGCGCCGGTCCGTAACTCAAGACTTTGTCCTGACACTTTTCAAATGCGTCCCAAACAGGCTGGGGAGTCACAATATCCGGCTGCCCTATATTAATAAAATACACCCGTACACCTGCGGCAATTGCCTTATCCGCATAGGGCTTTAGTTTTCTTATAGGAGATTCCTGTATCTCTTTGCCTCTTTTAGAAATGTTCATTTTTTGTCCCTCAAAATACATTCTAATGAAAAGTTTATTATTTCAAAAAGTAGATTTGCTGTCAAAGTTTTTATTGCCTTCCGGTTGAGTATCTGATATTTTTTTGAGGATAACTTCAATCTGGCAAAGTTCTAGATGAAAAAAGCTAATCAAGTAATAATAACAGACAGAAAAATGTGGAAAGATTATGTCCTTTTATCTCTTAAGTCTCCCCAAATCGCCAGTAAGGCTCTTCCTGGCCAGTTTATAATGATCCGCATTACTCCATATTCCTATCCACTGCTGCGCCGGCCGTTCAGTATCCATGCTGTTGAGGGAGAGGATATAGCGATATTCTTCCAAAAATCAGGGATAGGCACCAATATTCTAGGCATGAGAAAAAAAGGAGAAATACTTGATATTTTGGGTCCGTTAGGAAATGGTTTCGGCCTGAAAGGGGATTTTTCGCATAAAAAAACAGTACTTATCGGCGGAGGCCGGGGAATCGCCCCTTTATTCTTTTTAGCCAACAGCCTTGCCGACCGCAAAGCAGAAGTCAGGACATTTTATGGAGGAAAAACAGCTCATGACCTACCTCTCAAAGAAAAATTCGAAGCATATGGCTTAAAGGTCTTTTGTTCTACAGAAGATGGTTCCATCGGATATAAAGGCCTTATCACAGATTATTTCAACTCGGAGATCCGGCAGTTCAGGCCTGATCGCATATTTGCCTGCGGCCCGGATGCCATGCTTAAAACGATTGCAGATATCGCTGCTAAAGAAAATATTCCAGCCGAACTTTCTCTGGAATCGATCATGGGCTGCGGAATCGGCGCCTGTTGGGGATGTGTAAAGCACTTAAAAAAAGACGGCCTTACTGGCTTGTTTAGAATCTGTCAAGAAGGGCCGGTTATCCCTGCAGATCAAATTATTTGGGCGGAAAAGCACAAATGACTGACCTATCAATTGACCTGGGATTTATGAAACTGAAAAACCCGGTTATTGCTGCCAGCGGCACATTCGGGTATGGGATCGAGTTTACCCCCTTTATCGACCTTAACCATCTGGGTGGATTCGTGGTAAAGGGGCTTTATTACTCCCCCCGGGAGGGCAACCCTCCTCCCCGGCTCGTAGAGACTTCCAGCGGCCTTATCAATGCCATCGGGCTGCAGGGAATCGGAGTCAAGCGTTTTTCAGAGGAAATCCTTCCCCGCTTGATCAATTACGATACTTCCATCATTATAAATGTATGCGGAGAACATGAGGACGAATACGCGGCCGTTGTAGACCTACTCAATCAACAGCCCGGCATTGCAGCCTATGAACTCAATATATCCTGCCCTAATGTCAAGAAAGATGGAAAATGCCCCGCTCTTGACCCGGAAACAACCTATTCGGTAGTCAAACTTGTAAAAAAAAGCAGCACCCGGCCCATAATAACTAAACTTTCCCCTAATGTGACAGACATCGCAGAAATTGCCTTCAGCGCCCAGGAAGCCGGAACAGATGCCGTCTCTTTAGTCAATACTTTTTTAGCCATGGCAATCGACCCCAATACCAGAAAACCCAGACTGGCTAACATCTTGGGAGGGTTGAGCGGCCCGGCCATCAAGCCAATAGCGCTGAGGATGGTCTATCAGGCAGCTTGCCGCCTTAAAATACCGGTGATCGGAATAGGAGGTATCTGTACTGGCAGAGATGCGCTCGAATTTCTTATAGCTGGCGCTAGAGCCGTTGAAATCGGCACCGCTAATTTTATCGATCCTGAGGCAACAGTAAAAATCATCGACGAATTAGATAATTTCTGCAGGGAAAGAAAAATAGGCAAACTTGAGACAATAATCGGAACAATGAAATAACCTATTGGGGAATTAACATGAACAAAAAACTCGGGCTCGCAAGTAAAATAATTATTGCTTTAGATGTGGGCACCAGAAAAATTGCTCTTTCTTTGGTCAAAAAGCTTCCGGAAGCAGAAGTTTTTAAAATCGGCCTTAAACTCTTCACTGCGGAAGGCCCTTCCCTCCTGCGGGAATTACATACAGCAGAAAAAAAGATCTTCCTTGACCTTAAGCTGCATGACATTCCCAATACAGTGTCTGGGGCAGTAGAGATAGCAGTAAGACATGAAGTAGCAATGATGACTTTACATGCCTCAGGCGGTAAAGAAATGCTGGCAAGGGCGGTTAAAGCTGCTACCCAAGCAGCCAAAGATACAGGCCGGCCCAGACCAGTGCTTTTAGCTGTAACAGTACTAACCAGCTTAAAAGATGACCAACTTAAAGAAATAGGATTCCAGGCTGATACTGCCGCACAAGTATTAAAACTGGCAAGACTGTCCTGGGAAACAGGAGTGGATGGAATTGTCTGCTCCCCCCTTGAACTCGATCTTTTAAGAAGAGAGTTTCCCCGCGACTTTCTTATAGTCACTCCGGGAATAAGACCTCTATGGGCAGCAGCCCAGGACCAGAAACGGATAATGACACCTGCCCAGGCCCTGGCAAAAGGAGCGGATTATATAGTTATAGGACGCCCTGTGATCAAAGCTCCTTCACCTCAAAAAGCTTTCCGGAAGATAATGCAAGAGCTAGCCTGAACTATTCATAAAAGATGAAATTCGGGTGTGGCTTTTGCTCGCTTCAGCCCCATCAGAATTTTATAAGATTTAAGACTTTTAACTAAAATTTCAAATTTTACTGCATTTCCTGAAGTTCCTGTTTTTCCTGTTCTTTCTGCTTTTTCGTATCTGCGGCAACCTCGACTCGTGCATAATCCAGGTTAGATAGCGCGGAATCCAGTTCCTACAGCAAAAATAGCCCCTAAAATAACTCCAATGATAACGTACAGAACTATCGTGACTATGATTACAACAACCAGATATCCAACGACCTTATCTTTCGGGGTATCCATGATACCACCAGCCAGCCCCAGATAGAACAGGTACAGCCCATAGAAAGATGCAATAAGCGTCAGTATCGCTAAAGGCGGAATAATATTGAGAGCACCGGCAACCCAGGCGGGAGTCATACTGAAAACCGCCAGTTTCATAGCATTGTCTTGATTTTGTTTCGAGGAAAAAGACGGGGCCAGCGCGTTTATTATAATGCCAAGCACATATACAGATGCTAGAGTTAAAATATAAGAAAGGATCGAGCGTACAAGCGCAGTCCCTAATCCCATCCTTATCCAGCCGACAAAGGGTAGTCTATGCCCTACAAGCCCATATCCAATAAATTGAGCAATTGCGGGGATAGCAGCCAACAACATCGCATATGAGGTAAAAAGTTTAGATACTGATAGGGATTCGCCTTTTATTTTATCCCATTCTTCTTTTGGTTTTAACAATATCCCCTGAATTCGAGGTATTAAGTCCATCCGCTTCCTCCTATGAAAAGTTTTTTTTAAATATATATTGTTTATTTCCTGATGTCAAATAAGAAATGAATAATAGTAATCAGAAAATGGAAACTTCAACTGCTATACTGACATACTACCAATTATTTTTTTTCTGCTTTATCTGTATTTCCTGAAGTTCCTGGTTTTCCTGGAGGCGCGGGTCGGATTCGAACCGACGAATCGAGGTTTTGCAAACCCCTCCCTTAGCCACTTGGGTACCGCGCCTCTTGTTCTGACGAGATCTCAAGAACTGGAGCGGGCGAAGGGATTTGAACCCTCGACCTTCTGCTTGGCAAGCAGACGTTCTACCACTGAACTACGCCCGCGCTCGTTTGTTATCAACCAAAAAGCGACATTGAGTTAAACTACCAAAATCATTCATTTCTGTCAATAGTGTAGCTCATCAGGATGGAAAATGGGGAAAAGAAGTAAAGCGTGAAATGTGAATGGGGACAGACAAAAATTGTTTTTTTTAATGATTTGGCCGGGCCATAATAAGGTCCCCGATACGTACGGCATCCCGGCAGGAAAGAATTTTGATCGTGGATGTTTTGTTCTGGATATCAACAATAACTACATTTCCAAAAATCTTTAATGGAGCATCCTTTTCCACTTCCCTATAAACTATCATCTGCTGCCCTAATTGAATCCCATCTTCAGCACCCAGATCGATCAAGGCCCAGTGGCCGCTCCCTATCTCATTAAAATCAGTCTGAAGGTAAATTACTTCGCCTTTTGCCCCTCTTGCTTCGAAAGGAGATATATCATATCCCAGGTCCTTTCCCATTACAGTTTCTTTTGGCTCAAAAGGAGTAAGGTAATTTCCGATTCTTATCCAACCACAGGATTTTTCAATAACCGCAGATGAACGAGTTGCCGCCAGATCCATGACCCGCAGCCTTCCTCTTTTATAAGCGACCGGGCCAAATCCCGGCACATTTATTTCCATTTCAAGTACTAAAAACAACTGTCCCTGCTCCAGGCCATCCTCTTTTCCTTTGTTGATATAGACAACATCCCCATCGCTCATAATCTTTTTTTCATACTCTTTTTCAGCCCCGATGATCTTTATATCAGGCTTCTTCTCATCCCAGATCATGATCGAACAATACAGGTCCACTTCGGAAAGAAGAGGGTATATATCATCGTAGATCTTAGCTCTTTTAATTTGATCTTCCTGCCCATAATAATGAAAGGGAAAAGCTAATATGGTAATAATCATTCCCAACAGTACACTTATTTTAGTTATTCTAAAGATATTTTTTTTCATTGTAACTCCTCTCTCCTGCATTATTTGCCAACCTTATTAATTTTATTATATTTAGTCGTACCGCAACTGTCAATATTAAATAAATTTGGAGTTCCCCCAAAATTTTCATTCACTTTCGTATAAACATAAGTTTTTCAGCAAGTTATAAAAAGTAATAAGTGGGAAGTTATTTTTTCAAGGAAAGACGCTAAAAAGAATAAGGTCACGAGCTGGCCTGGATACTGGTAAATCCCGGAGAAAGCCATCCGGAACAACGCGGGCATGGTTCCTCGAGAGAATCTCGAGGAGAGCGTTGTGAGGACAGGAAGGGATTTCCCCGCTGGGGGAAATCCCTGTTTTTCGAAGGGACTTACCAGTATCCCGACCCAGCTCTTAGAGAAAAAAACAT
>JAUWNW010000069.1 GCA_030612445.1 Candidatus Aminicenantota bacterium | reverse complement strand
AAATATCTAAATATACATCAAGAAAATAGCAGGAAATAAATATATAAATGGCAATATTTATGCAATGAATAAATCAATAGCTGTTCATATGAGGATTAATGATATTCAGCTCATTCCCGTGCTCCGAGTACCATAGTGCTGAAGACTTGACCCCTTAATTGTTTTGACTCGGATGATGTGCTGTGCTACAAAGTGGGGTTATGAAAAAAGCGCATATATTTTTACTTGTAGTTTTAGTGCTCTTGCCTGGATTTATCCAGGCCCAGAAGAAAGACATCTCGCTGTTATCAGCTGAAGTTTTTTTTATTCCCGATAAAAGCTCCTTTAAACTTGATGGCCGTATAACGGAGCCTTTCTGGGAAAAGGCTATACCTCTTGGACCTTTGACCATGGTCGAACCTCAGGAAGGGGTTTCTCCCAGTGAAAGAACCGAGATCCGGGTTGCAGCCTCCGGTAATGCAATATATTTTGGTATTACATGTTATGACAGCAGCCCTGAAGAGATTGTAAGCTTTACTATGAAGCGCGATGCGCAGCTTAGAGGGGAAGACCATATTAAGATTGTCTTGGATACATTTTTAAATGGCAGGAGCGGCTATATTTTTGCAGTCAATCCCCATGGAGCCCGTTATGACGCCTTAATAGCGAGAGAAGGAGAGGGCGAGAATCAACAGTGGGATGGCATATGGGAAGCCGCAACCGCACGGTTTGAGCAAGGCTGGAGTGCTGAGATATATATCCCGGCAAAGACCATCCGCTTCAGAACGGGTCTGACCCAATGGGGTTTTAATGTCGAGCGCCGCATCCAGCGTTTACTTGAAACTGACCGCTGGGCCTCACCTAAACTTAATTATAAAGTCACTCATATCAGCCAGGGAGGAAAGCTAACTGCTCTGCCTGCTTTTAAGCAAGGCCTGGGGCTTACAGTAAGGCCTTATATGCTCGGCAGCCGGACTCACGACGACCCTGAATCATCCCCCCTAAGGGATTTTGAACCAGGCCTGGATGTCATGAAAAATTTCGGGGGAAATGTCACGGGCCTTTTAAGCGTTAATACGGATTTTGCCGAAACCGAGGTTGACACCCGCATGGTCAACATGACCAGGTTCCCGCTTTTTTTTCCGGAAAAAAGGACCTTTTTTCTGGAGGGCTCGGATATATTCAATTTCGGCCTGGGCATGGGATTTCGCCACAGTAGAGACATAGTGCCTTTTTTCAGCCGGCGTATCGGGCTTGTTGAAGAGCAGGCAGTTCCAATTGACCTGGCGGTTAAAGCTACAGGCAGTATCGGTCGCTTTAATTTCGGGGTGCTTGATACCTTGACCCGCCCGGTGGGGGGGCTGGCTCCCAGAACAAATCTTTTTGCTGCCCGCGGCTTTCAAAATTTATGGGCCGAATCTAAGCTGGGTTTCCTGGTGACTGCCGGCGACCCCCTGGGTGGAAATAAGAGCTGGATGGGGGGTCTGGATTTTATCTATAAAACCTCACACTTTAAGGGTGATAAAAATTTTCTCATAGGTGTTTGGGGCCTGGTAAACAAGCGTGAGGAGGGAGGAAGTGACCGTTCTGCCTGCGGATTTGAAATCGATTTCCCCAATGACCTCTGGGATATTGCCCTGACTGCAAAACGGATCGGAGAGGATTTTGAACCGGCCATGGGATTTGTTCCCTGGAAGGGGATATATAAATATAATATTAGCATAGCCTATAAACCTCGCCCGAAGTTACCCTGGCTGCGGCAGATATGGTATGAACTTTTTACAAGTATGGTCACCGATTTGGATGGTCAGCCTTTCCAGTGGCGGATATTCACTGCTCCCATTAACTGGCATCTTGAAAGCGGGGACCGGCTGGAATTTAATTTTGTGCCCCAGATGGAAAGACTGCCTTATTCTTTTGAACTTTCTCCAGGAGTTTCCGTTGAGGCGGGAAAATATCATTGGATACGGTACCGCCTGGAATATAGTTCTGCCAGTAAACGCAGGGTGACGACCAAATTAACCTGGTGGTTCGGACCGTTTTATAATGGGCATATGAACCAGTGCCAGGGGCAGATTGCCTGGCGTCCCTCCCACCGGATCAATCTTGCTTTGGAAGGGGAATGGAACTTTGGCAGGGTACCGGCAGGGGATGTTGATATCCAGTTGGCGCGGACCCGCCTCAACCTGTTTTTTTCTCCCGATTTTCAGATTTTAAGCTTTTTCCAGTATGATAATCTCACAAGGTCTTTGGGAATGAATACAAGGCTGCGCTGGACTTACCGCAGTATTTTAGATATATTTTTAGTATACAATAGGAACTGGTTGGATACGCAGGGAACATTATTGCCCCAATCGAATCAATTTTTTATAAAGATCCAGTATTCCTGGCGCATATAATGTTCCTGAATTTTCAACCTGGATTATTCATAAAAAAGGAGGAAAATATTATGAATCGTAAAATCATTTCATTTTTTCTTATCTTATTTTTAGGTTTATTCGCAGTTGATCTGGCGGCGCAGGAGGAGACTGATAATTGTTCAAGCTTTTTAGTAACCAAAGGAGCCTCAAAAGACGGCGCTGTGATGATCACTTACACTTGTGACGGGGAATTCTTAGCTACTTTACAGAATATTCCGGCAAAGGAATACGGTCCTGATGATTATTTTGAGATTGCTGGCCGGAATGGAAAACTGAGAGGAAAAATAAAACAGCCTGATCACACCTATGCTGTAGTAGGCCTTATGAATGAATTTCAGGTGGCTATTGGCGAGACCACCTTCGGCGGCCGCAGCGAGCTGCGTAATCCGGAGGGATTGCTTCATTATTTTACGATGATGACACTTGCCCTGCAGCGGGCAAAAACTGCCAGGGAAGCTATTAAGGTGATGACCGGACTGGTTGAAGATTTTGGATACGGAAGCAGCGGGGAATCATTTTCGATTGCAGATGAAAATGAAGCCTGGATCATGGAGATGATAGGTAAAGGGCCGGGGGAAAAAGGTGCTAACTGGGTCGCTCTGAGAATCCCTGACGGGTATATTTCAGGGCATGCAAATATGTCCCGGATCGGGGAGTTTCCTTTAAAAGACCCGGAAAATTGCCTGTATTCTGAGGATATTATTGGTTTTGCGGAGCGGAAGGGATTGTATGATAAAAAATCCGGCAAACCCTTTAGTTTTCGTTATGCTTTTGACCCTCCCAAACCTTCCTCTCTCAGGACCTGTGCTGCCAGGGTTTGGAGTATGTTCCGCCGCAGTGCTCCATCTCTTAATCTTTCGCCGGCTTTTCAGCGCGGAGAAAAAGGCGCTAAACCCTACCCGCGCTGGATAAAACCGGACAAGAAGCTCGCTCTCTCGGATGTCATGAACATCATGCGGGACCACTATGAAGGGACTCCTTTTGACATGAGAAAAGGTGTGGATGCGGGTCCTTTTGGCAGCCCCCTCCGCTGCCGTGGACTTACTTGGGAAGTTGAAGGAGTGAAATACAGTTGGGAACGGCCTATCTCGACCCAACAGACTGCCTTTTCTTTTATCTCCCAGTCGCGGGGATGGCTTCCTGATTCTGTGGGAGGAGTATACTGGTATGGAGTAGATGATAGTTTTACTACCTGTTATGTTCCGCTTTACTGCTGTATCCAGGATTTACCGAAGCCTTTTACGAAGGGAAATTTACGAGAATTTTCCTGGGATTCAGCCTGGTGGGTATTTAACTTTGTGTCCAATTTTGCTAATCTGAAATATTCATACATGGTCGAAGACATCCAGAAGGTGCAGGCAGCCCTGGAAGGGCAGGCCATTTCTCTGCAGCCTGTGGTTGATAAGACCGCGCTTGCTTTGATTAAGACCGACCCTGAGCTTATGAGAGAGTATCTTACGAATTATTCTGTTACTCAGGGCGAGACAGTTGTTAAGCGCTGGCTCGAGCTGGGTGAGTTTTTGATCTGCAAGTATAATGACGGCTATGTAAAAGATGAAAACGGACGGGCCCGCAGTAAAGGATATCCATCCGCATGGTTGAAAAAAGTTCTGAAATTAAAACCTGAACAATTCAAACTACCGGGCTGGGGCGAGGAAAAAAAGGACGGACGCCTGCACTAAGTTTTTTTAGGGAATGATCTACATACTTACCGGGCCGGTCCATTATGGGAAGACCGGTTTGCTCAAGAAGCTCTCTTCCGAAATAAAGCAGGCTGCTTTCAAGTTTGGCGGATTTTTAAGCGAATCTGTCAGGGAGAAAAATAGAGTTGCAGGCTATGATCTTTTTGACCTTAAAACCGGGCAATCCTTTCCTTTTATCCGGAGTGAGGGGGAGAAAAGCTGGGAGAAAAGCGGGCCTTTCTTTTTTATCCCTGAAACCCTTGCTCTGGCAAAGAAGATAATTTTAGGCAGCCGGGATTCTGAGTTTTGTATCGTGGATGAAGTAGGCCCCCTGGAGTTAGAGGGCAGAGGATTATGGCCGGCTTTGGAGCAAGTTCTTTTTCAGGCTTTTCCCCCTTTCCTCTTGGTTGTAAGGGATAGTATCCTGGATAAGTTTTTAAAAACAAAGCTTCAGGGAGAGGATATAAAGATATTTGATATTAAGGATAAAGATATTTATGCTCAGATAGGTTATATATTCTAATCTTTCGGATAGATTGAAAAGAAAAAAGGATTTTTTGTTACCGGCTCGCCGGATATCTGTTCAAACCTGATTTTCATCTGGTAAAGGTGCGAGTTTTTAAACCGATACGCGGGGGGCGAAAGGGAGGATATGGTCCGGATCTTTTTGGCCGTTTCCCCTTTAAAAAGGATTTTATCAAAAAGTTTTAATTCCACTCTGAAGTTCCCCTCTGCAGCCCCGAATTCAATTTTTAATTTTTCTATTTCCTTGCGTGAGGCAAAAATAAAATTGTAATCATGGTGATTTTTCGTGAGCTGGAACTCTCCCGGATTTATCATTCTTAAATATTCTCGTGCCACGTAAAAACCGAGAGTTTTTCCCGGGGAATACCTGGCTTTGAGAGGAAGGATCAGGGCAGTACGGGGGAAGAGAGAAAACCAGGTAAAGAACAGCAATAAAATCAGATAGACTATAAGTGCTTTGGAAAAAAACTGAGGGAAGCGCTTGATGTCTTTTTTAACAAGATATCCCAGCCCAAAAAACAGGATAAGGCTTATCCAGATATAATTGGGGATATAGCCGAAGTTATTGTGTTTAAGAAAGGAAGGCAGGAGACCTGGGAGATAAAAGTAAAGATTGCTAAGCGAGATAAAGAGATCACTCCCTCTGAAAGTATACTCATGCGTTGTTGGTTGATAAAGAAAAGAGGGATGGCGGAGCATAAGAATGGGGATTACCAGGCTTACCAGGCAGGCTGCTTTAAAAAGCGCAGTATATATCTTTTTCCGGTTATGGATGAGAAAGTATCCGACCAGAATGATACCGGCCCAGGATAAGGGGGCGAGCACCCGCCCTTGGGGGCAGCTTCCCTGCCTATGAGCGAAAAAAGCATAATTCAGGATAAAAGGGGCGGAGATGAACAAGAGGGCAAATAGATCTTTTTTTGATTTTCTAAAAGCTTCAATAATTCCCAGGAAGACAAAGAAATATAGAGGGGAATAGAGCAGGAGCCCGTCTCTCTGGTCGAGGAAGTAATCCAGAAAAGAATCTATGCGCAGCATCACCGGGGTATTTATAATGATGTCCTTGAAGTTCTTTAGAGTATTGGCGCTTACGACCCCTTCATAAATGGCAATGGGATTATAAGTTCCGTATAGCTCATGGATATATAGGTAGTTCAAACCGAGCGAAAGCACAGGAAAAAAGAGAAAGTAGATGATCTTCCCCCCCGCTTTGTGTTCTTTCAGCAGGAAATAAAGGGATACAATAAGGAGCGGCCAGAATATCATATTGTATTTTAATCCGAACCAGAAAAAGAGAGATAAGAGAAATCCGAGAAAAAAGTACTGGAGGGTGGATATGGGAGCGGGAGAACGGATTTTCCGGTAAATGAAGAAAGAAAACAGGGCGATGGGAATTTCGGGGTAGAGATGGATGGAATAAAAAAGAACCGGGGCTGAAAAAGAATAGATAAACCAGAGCAGGAGAGCAGAGTTTTCCCGTTTCCACTGTTCCCGGGCAAAAAGATAGAGCTGAAGCCCGAGGAGAACTGACCATATGGCCAGGCTTCCTTTTAAAATAAAGATCAGGGTTTTTCCTTTAAAAAACTGGCTGAGCCAGTAAAAGGGCAGCATCAGGACGGAAATACCGGGTTGGCTTATGGGGTATGCATAGTCAGTGCCTTTGCGGCCGAATCTGGCATAAGCTCTAAGCCTGAGGTTGGGGTAGAGCTCTTTGGGATAAAAATTAAAATAGCTTGAATCTTCATATTCGTCGGCCACATTGATGTCTTGGTCCTGATAAAGGCTGTGGGTAGTAAGAAGATAATAAGGTTCGTCTCCGGAATAGGCAAATCTACTTGAAACTATGACAAAGGTGCAAATATTGTAAATAACGAAAGCGATTATAAAGAGAATGGCCAGCCGTTTGCGGCTGGAAAGAGATTTAAAGCGGGAAATTGTTTTTTCAAGTCGGGATTGCAATTGCATGTGCCGGTTGATCTGAGCAAGTTTTAAATAGACAAAAGCGATGATAGCAAATATGAGCAGCAGCTTCAGGCGGTGCCGGAAATCAGAGGAGGTCATATAGTAATTAAGCAGAAGGGGGGAAAGAAGAAAAATAGTAAAAGGGAGGAATATAAGTAGATCTTCCCTGAGAAGGGATTTGTATTCTGCTTGGAAAATCCTGCTTTCCGTTTTTGCGGCAAGATACCATAAAAGCAAAAGCAGTAATAAGATTATGCCAACAGTTGATATCATAAAGAGAAATGAAGGTCGAAATTTGTGTTCAAGAATAGAAAAAGATGAAGCTTTTGTAAATAAGCAGATAAGGAAAGCAATTCCTGAGGACAGCAAAAGAAAATATATGAAAGTTGATACTCGCTTCATTTTTCCTTACCTGAATTATTCATAAAAAATGTCGATATGTATAGTACATCTTTTAAATCAATATGTTACGATGATTTCTTTGTGATTCAATTGCCTGCTTTGTTTTCTATGTAATCTCTAATTATAATCGACATTTTTTACCTTTCAGGCGAGCCGATCTTACCGCATCTACTTTGTTACAGCGGATTCGCAGTGAAATACCACAGCTTCATCCCCTGCGCCTCGTATCTGCAGCAAGCTCGACTCGTGAATAACTCAGGTCCACCTGAATTAGGCATCATTCCGAACATAAACAACTCCTGATTCTCTCAGGATGTTTTGAAATTCTTCGGGAGCAAGGTCGTCACGAACTGCAACTTCTAAATGTTTTCCAATGTACAGCTTATTATTTATGCTGTCAATCAAGCTGTTGATCCGGATATAGAGTTTTGCTTGAGCCTTCTCCGCAATAACTGTGATCTGGTTTTCCCGGATGCTGATGGCCCGGACATCAGGAAATTTAGAGATTTTGGCGACAAATCGTTTTAGCATCCGGTTTTTTCTGTTTCTGATATAGCGGTAGATCATAAGTCCAACTATTACCAGCCAAAGCAGATTTGCCCAGTGGATTTTTGTGATTATCAACAATGCTGCTATGATAAGAATTATAGCGGCAGTGGCTATGTTTTTAGGGCTGAAAGGCAAGGATGTTTTCAGCCAATCTCCTAATTCCTGGAGCCTGTGTATTGGGGAGATAGAACGCTGGACCCCTGATTCAATATCGTGTTTTAAGCGTTTAAGGTCTGAGGCCAAGTCGCCTGCATTCTGGTAGCGGTTTTCGGGGCGCTTGCGCAAGCATCGGGAAACAATACGGTGAAGTTCAGGCGGAAGGTTTTTGCGGATAACTGTAACCGGGCGGACTTCTTCAAAGGCGATGGAGTGCATTGTATCCAAGGGACTGTCACCTTTAAAGGGCATTTCGCCCGTGACCATTTCGTAGATCACAATGCCCAGTGAAAAAATATCAGAAGTAGGTTTTATCGCCTGGCCGCGTGCCTGTTCAGGACTCATATAGGCAATAGTTCCTATCACAGTGCCGGCAACAGTCTGGAACATTGTTTCTGTTTCTTTTGGATCGGGAGCTGTTTGAGTTTCAGTAACACTTTTGTCCGGTTTTAACAGTTTTGCCAAGCCGAAGTCGAGAAGTTTTGCGTGCCCGTCGCGGGTAACCATGATGTTGTCCGATTTGATATCTCTATGGATGATATTTGTTTTGTGTGCTTTGTTCAGGCCTTCGGCTAACTGGAGAGCAATTTCTACAGAACCTGCCAGGTCCAGCTCGCGGTTGGCGATCAATTGGCTCACAGTCTGTCCCTCTACATATTCCATGGCGATAAAAGTTGTGCCCTCCGCCTCATCAATATCATATACCTGAGCTATGGCAGGGTGGGTAATTGCGGCTGCAGAACGTGCTTCCCGCAGAAAGCGCGGCAGCCTGTTGGGATCTTTTGTGAGGTCGGCCTTAAGAACCTTCAAAGCTACCGGCCGGTCGAGCCGGGTGTCATGGGCGCGGTATACGACTCCCATGCCTCCCTTTCCCAGAAGTTTTTCGATTTTATAATGCTTGATCGTTTTATTAATCATCAGGACTCACAAAAATGACTTTGTCTGCTCAATGCTTACAATAATAATATCACGCCCAAGATTATGCAAGCTTTCTTCAGTGTAATTGACGATATTGCTTATATGTGATAAAAAATAGATTGGAGGCAAAAATGAAGGAGATTTCTCGGCGGGATTTTATTAAATCATCAATAGGCGGGGCTCTGGCTGTGTCTTCTTTAGGCTGTCAGTTGAGAAAATTGCCTAAGCAGCCTTTGAATCTTGTTTATATCATGACCGACCAGCAGCCTGTAAGCACCCTGGGTTGTTACGGTAACCCTTTAAACCCGACTCCAAATCTTGACCGTTTGGCTGCCTCAGGAAAAAGATTTAATAATTTTTATATCAGCGCTTTCCCCTGCAGTCCTTCCCGGGCCTGTATGCTGACGGGCCTTTATCCCCAACAGCATGGAGTGATCACTAATAATGTTTTGCTATCAGATGAATTGCCTTCGATGGGATATATTTTGGGTGATTCCGGGCGGGATACTGGTTTTTTCGGGAAAAGTCATCTTAAAGGCCATATGTATAGGAATGTACCCTGGCGGGAGCCTTTTAACGGCGCCTGGTATTTGCAGCGGATCCCGGATGATAAGGAATATAAATTTGAAAAAGTAAAGGGCGGGTTCGGAGAGGATAAGCCTCAGCTTGGCTTTGAAACCTGGGCTGGAGGATGGAAGGATTACCATACTTACTTGAAAGATGTAGGATTAGGGAAGTTTTTGGAAGAAAGAGCTAAGCCGGGTAATCACAATGACCTGCCAAATGTAGGTGAGGGGGAACACAGGTTCTCCCGGCTGCCGGAAGAACACCATATGGCAGCGTTTTTTTCGGGCAAGGCTGTAGATTTTATCAAGGCTCACCGGGGAAAAGAACAGCCTTTTGGCATGGTGCTCTCCTTTTACGGCCCCCACCTTCCCGTAGCACCGCCGCGGCCATGGGACGAAAAATATTCCCTTGACCAGTGTCCCCTGCCCCATAATCACTTTGACACGCTGGAAGGTAAGCCGCTTGCCCAGAAGAACAATAAAGTCTGTTATAAACTGCCCGGCTGGCAGGATGAGCAGTTTAAGGATTATATCCGCCGCTATTACGGATACAGCGCCTATATTGACGCTCAGATTGGCCGGGTGCTGAATGCCCTGACCGAGTGCGGTTTTGATGATAATACTGTAGTTATCTTTACATCAGACCACGGCGATATGCTGGCAGCCCATGGATTTGTTTATAAAATGGGCAATTGCGGCTACCAGGAACTTGGGCATGTACCGTTTATTATCCGGGCTCCCGGAGTGACTAAACCTGGGTCAGTTGCGCATGCTTTTGCCGGCAATGTTGATATCATGCCTACTCTTATTGATCTATTGGGGCTGCCCGGACAGAGCGGGATGCAGGGTGAAAGTTTTTATAATGTTCTAAGCGGAAAAAAAGATTCGCACAGAGACAGGATTTACACCCTATGGTCAGGCGGGGGTTATTCGTATGTAACTTTTGATGGCAAATGGAAATATGCCCTCCATGTTAATGCCGAAACGGACGAGATGTATAATCTGATTGATGACCCGGGGGAGATGAAAAATCTGGCGGGAAAAGCAAAATATGCAGTAATCGCAAAACAAAGACGCAGAGAGATTATTGCTTGGCTGCATGAAACCGGCCATCCCTATGCGGATGTTGTCAGATCTTTGCGGCAGGCGACGGCGCCATAATAAGCAATGATGATAAAGCAAGCCAGCGGTACCCAGTAAGCAAGATTGATGCTGCCGGTTATTGTTGACACAGAGCCTTGTATCTGGGTGACGAAAGCAGCTCCGGCTATGGCCATGATTAATCCGGATCCGGCAATTTTTGTGTCATCATCGCTCAGACCGCGTACCGCCAAACCAAAAATTGTTGGGAACATGAGCGACATGCAGCCTGAGATTCCGACCAGGGCATACACCCCGATATGCCCGCCTACATAGATGACGGCGAGGCTCAGCACCATAGCGATCCCGGAAAAGATGGTTAGCAGGTTGGCGGGTGTGATATATTTCATGAGCCAGGTGCAGATGAAGCGGGAAAGCGCAAAAAAGATAAGCGCAGCCGTATAATAGGTGGCTGCCATCTGTTCAGCGGTCTTGCCTCCTGCCACGATTTGTTCCTCGAGCTTTAACTCCTGCATGACATAGCGGATCGTAAACGACCAAACGCCGATCTGGGCGCCCACGTAGAAAAACTGAGCAACAACCCCCCACCTATAGTGCCGGTTGCGAATTAGCCGTTTAAAGGTCGGGCCGAGGTTGAGCGGTCCTCCGGTTTCGCCCAATTTGGGCATTTTTTTATTTATGGCGATCAGAATCCAGGTCAAAGCCAAAATAAGCCCCACTGTGACATAGGTTATGGTCACCGCGTTCAATTCTCCGGTCTGGATGGCCTGCAGTTTTTCCGGATTCATAGCCGCCCGCTCGGCAGAGCTGGCTGTGTTTAATTTTGAAAGGATAAAGTTCTGGCTGATGATGACGCCTAAAATCGAACCTATGGGATTAAAAGACTGGGCGAAATTGAGCCGGCGAGTACCCGATTCTTTGGGGCCCATTGCAATGATATAAGGATTTGCTGCTGTCTCCAGGATTGAGAGCCCTCCGAACAGGATCCATATCGCGATGAGAAAAAAGTAGTAATTTGCTGTCATTTTTGCCGGCAAAAACAGAATGGCGCCTACGGCATACAATCCCAGCCCCAGAAGTACGCCCGACTTGTAGTTGTATTTTTTGATATAGATAGCGGCTGGGATCGCGAATAATCCATAGCCGGCCCCATAACAGACTACTTGAATCAGAGCGGTTTTTGCATCCGAGAAACTCATGATTCGTTTAAAAGCAGCCAGCAGGGTGTCGGTCATGTTGTTGGCCAGTCCCCACCAGGCAAAAAGACTGGATAAGAGGATGAAAGGCCAGATGATATGACGCGGAATCAGCACAATTTTTTTTGTCATGAAAAATCCTTTTTCTTTCAGAAAAATAAATCTTCCCTCTTCAGAAGTCAAGGGAAGAATTCGGGGGACAGCATACTCAATTAATTCAGAAGTCGCTCACATAATTCAGAATTAAGTATGATGTCCCCATATCTCGGAATGCAATCTTCTTACCAGAGGATAGGAAAAGATAAGGTTAAAAGACCAAAGTATACTTGGTGCCTGCTTTCTGTTGCATCTTGATAGTGCCGTTGAGCTGAGAAATCAGGCTGTTGACCAATTGTAGGCCCAGTGATTCTGTTTTGCGGAAATCTAATCCTTGCGGAAATCCGATGCCGTTATCTGCTATGCTCAATCTCAATTTATTATGCTTATATTTTTCAAAGCCTATTTTTATCTCCCCTTCTTTTTCTTCCGGAAAAGCGTATTTTAAGGCATTGGTAATAAGTTCATTAAGCAGCAGCCCGCAGGGGATAGCCCGGTTGATATCCAGGAAAATGTTATCTGCAGATATTTTAAAGTTTATTCCTTTAGCATCTGCTGCATGGAGAGAGGACAGGTGGGAGGTGAGATTTTGAATATATTTGGAGAAGTCAATCTGGCCCAGGTCATCGGAGCGGTAAAGGCTTTCATGGATCAAAGCTATGGAACGGATCCGCTGCTGGCTGACTTGGAAAATTTCCTGTAAGGAATTATCCTCGATATTCCTTGACTGTAAACGGAGCAGGCTGGAAATTATCTGAAGATTGTTTTTAACCCGGTGATGTATTTCACGCAAAAGAATATCTTTTTCTTTAAGCGAGGCAGCGACCTTTTTTTCTGCATGCCATTTATGCAGAGCCACGGATGCCTGATAGATGAAGGCTTCGATAGCTGTTTTGCTGGAAAGATTAAAGCTTTTTTTTAGGATAATTACTGCGGCTCCGAAAAGTTTGTTTTCTTTTACAAATCCCATGGAGTATATGTCCTTGACTCCAAAGGCTTTTTCCAGGGCTGTGCAGATTTTTTTTGGTATCTTGTTAAAGGCTAATTCATAGAGCCCCCCTTTAACTTCAACAAGCCTTCCTTTCATTACCCTTTCTTTTGCTGACTGGGTATCAAGCTTCAGTCTCATTCCTATCGGATCTCTGCCTAATATTTTGAGAATATTGTTCGTCCTTTTTTTTATTCCGGTTATGATTTTTACTTCTGTTGAGTTGTCTTCGGGGTGATATGAACTTACAAGAATATAGCTGTTTTTTGCCAGATAGCTAAGCTGCTGACCAATAATTTTAAAAATATCTTCTTCGTGGGAAAGCTCGACAAATTTCATGGCTGATTCAGAAAGGAATTTTAAATCTGCAGTCAGCGATTTTTCTTTTTTTTCGGCGGCTTTTCGGGCTGTAATGTCCCGGGCAATACCCAAAATCCGAAATTTGCCTTTAATTTTAATTGGAAAAGTGGCGATTTCAACATAGACTTTTTTGCCATCTTTGCGAGTTAATTGAAATTCTTCAGGCGAAGTGGCTTTACCCAGGGTACTTTTGGCGAGTTCAGCAACTGCTTTGGCAAGCTGGCTTGGGGGAAGCAATTTAACTTTTAGAAAGTTTTTTCCGATCAACTCTATTCTTTTGTAGCCGGTTATCTTTTCTGCAGCAATATTTCCGTCGATAAAGGTTCCTTTTAAATCGCTTATGTAGTATGCGTCAGGAGCATAATCAAAGATGGCTTCAAATCGTTTTTCTGAATCTTCTAATGCTGCTTGTGCTTGTTTTGTCTCAGTAAAATCTTCCTTTTTCTGCTTGGCGACCTGTTTTTGTAAGCTCTCGATCTCCTGGAGGAGCTGTTCTTTAGTTTTTTCTCTCATCTGCTCATGGCCTGTATTAGGAAGATATCATTATATCATCCTTCCTAAAATTTGCCAATATAAACGATATCTGGAGTTCCCCCAGCGGGGAAATCCCTTCAAGAGAAAAATACCTTTTTTATGTTTAGAGGTAATTTCGAAGATAGCGGGCGGTATAAGATTTTCTGCAGAGGAGGCATTCTTCCGGAGTCCCCTGGGCCACTATCTCGCCGCCTTTTTCTCCGCCTTCCGGCCCCAGGTCGATTAGGTGGTCAGCACATTTTATCATATCCAGATTGTGTTCAATTACCACAACTGTGTGGCCTTTATCCACCAGTTTCTGGAAGCTTTGCAAAAGTACAGAGACATCAGCTGGGTGCAGGCCGATGGTGGGCTCGTCAAATAAGTACAGGACATTTTCTTTCCTCTGATGCACCAGGTTGTGAGCTAATTTGATCCGCTGCAATTCTCCGCCTGAAAGAGTTGTTGTGGGTTGGCCCAAGGTAAGATAGCCCAGCCCCACTTCTATTAAGGGGGATAATTTGCCTATGATCTTTGTATTGTCAGCATAAAAATCACATGCCTCGACAACACTCATCCGGAGGATATCATCAATATTTTTCTCTTTATATTTGATCTCAAGTATTTCTTTTTTAAACCGTTTGCCTTTGCAGGCTTCACAGGTAAGCACTATGTCGGATAGAAACTGCATCTCTACGATCTGCTGCCCGGCGCCCTTGCATTCTTCGCAGCGGCCTCCGGCAGTATTAAAAGAGAAAAATCCAGGTTTATATCCCTGTGCTTTTGCTTCCCGAGTGCGGCTGAACAAAGTACGGATCTCATCCAGGGCCTTAGTATAGGTGGCTGGGATGGAGCGGGGGGATTTACTGAGGGGTGACTGGTCGACTACAATAACGGCATTCAGCTTTTCTTTTCCTTCAATCTCCTTAAAACCATGAGTAGTCTCCCCTTTCCAGCCTTTGTGCAGCACATCAAAAAGCAAAGTGCTTTTCCCTGAGCCGGATACACCGGTAACGCAAGTAAAGATATTTAGAGGGATCTTAACATCAATATGTTTCAGATTATGCACATTTGCGTCTTTTATAGTGATATAGTCTTTTGACTTGCGCCGGGATAGAGGTGTTTTTATCTTTTTATCGCCCCGGATATATTTGGCTGTAAGGGAGTCAGGATATTTCAGAAAGCTTTCCATGTCGCCGGAGAAAATAACCTTACCTCCCTGCTCTCCGGCTCCTGGGCCAAGATCGATTAGATATTCAGCCGACTTGATGATTTCCGGATCATGCTCTACAACAATGACTGTGTTCCCCACATCTTTTAAAGATTTCAGGATGTTGATGAGCCTGTGGTTATCACGGGCATGAAGCCCGATACTGGGTTCATCCAGGACAAAAAGAGTTCCTACTAATGAGGTGCTTAAAGCAGCAGCCAGATTTATCCGCTGGGCTTCTCCTCCGGAAAGGGTGAAGGTCATCCGGTTCAGGGTTATATAATCGAGGCCGACTTCGAGCAGAAATTTTAGCCGGCTGCTGATTTCATGCAAAAGTTTCTCTGCGATCTGTTTTTGATAAGGCGAAAGAGTTAAAGAATTAAAATAGTCCCTTGCCTGGCGTACGGTCAATTGGGTGACTTTACTGATAGACTTTCCCTTGAGTTTGACATTTAGGGCGAGGCTATTAAGGCGCATCTGTTTGCAGGCCGGGCAGGGGATGTATTTTCTATACCTGGCCAGATAAACCCGGACCTGGACTTTGTATTTTTTCTTTTTCAAGCGTTCGAATGAGCCAATTACGCCTTTATATGCTCCCTTTCCGTGCAGGATAAAGTCTTTTTCAGATTTTTTAAGTTTCTTATAGGGTAGGTCAGTAGGGAGGCCCTGCTTTTTTGCCCGCTCCAATAGTTTCTGCATACGCCGCCGTGATGCTGGTTTGGTCCAGGGCTCGATCGCTCCTTCTTTGAGGGAGAGATTTTTGTCAGGGATGATCTTATCTTCATCGAAAACAGCCAGGTCGCCAAATCCGTGACATGAGGGGCAGGCCCCCTGGGGGCTGTTAAAGGAGAAGAGATTGGGAGTCGGGTCTTGATAGGTGATCCTGCAGTATTTACATTCAAGTTTGTCTGAAAATAAAAATTCCCTTCCTTTGTCAGTGCGTACTTTTACTCGCCCCTCCCCTTTGTTAAGAGCTGTTTCCAGGGAATCGACCAGGCGTTCCCTTTCTTTATGGTCAAGTTCCAGCCTGTCCATAAAGACTTCCAGGTTATTAAGGCCGGAAAGGTCGACTTTTTCAAGTTCAAAAATCTTGCCATCTTTTATTATGCGGAAAAAACCTTCTTTTTTCAGCACGTCCAGGCCTTTCTCTACCGGCCAGGAGAAAGAAATTAAGGCTTTTGTTGCAGGAGAGGATTTAAAAAGCTGTTCGACCATAGAATCGATAGTATCTCTGCGTACAGGGCGGCCGCATTCCGGGCAGTAAAGAGAGCCGATTCGGGCGAAAAGTACGCGCAGATAGTCATAGATCTCTGTAACGGTTGCCACGGTAGAGCGGGGATTTTTGGTGACAGCTTTTTGTTGGATGGCAATGGCCGGAGTTATCCCTTCGATCGTCTCTGCATCTGGTTTTTCCATACGCTCCAGGAACTGCCGAGCATAGACTGACAATGATTCGAGGAAACGGCGCTGCCCTTCCGCATAAAGAGTGTCAAAGGCAAGCGAGGATTTACCTGATCCTGAAACACCGGTTATGATTATCTGTTTATTAAGCGGAATATCAAGGTCGATATTTTTTAGATTATGTACTTTGACGCCGCGAAGGGCGATTTTGTCCTTTCCTGAGATCATAATTAGATCCAGGTATTATAAATCTTTTCCCTAACCTTGTCTTGCTTTATGCAGAAAAGTTTAGATAAAATATGGGAACTCCTGTAAGATAAAGTCTAAGCTTTTCAAGGAGGCCTGTATGAAGAAAGGGACAAAATATGCCTTAATACTGGGAGCAATTCCATTTGTAACCTTGGTTTTTGCGCT
>JAUWNW010000094.1 GCA_030612445.1 Candidatus Aminicenantota bacterium | reverse complement strand
GGCGCAGAAGGGTTCGGGCATGTTCCAGCCTGGTGCCAGCAGGTCTTGGATGTCCCCGGGTGCAAGCTCCATTATAAGTTTCCCGTCTGAGGTGCGGCGGAGCACTGATACGGGCGGTTTGTCCACTCTTGAATAAGTGTCTACAAAGTATTTTTTATCCGGAGAAAGGTCTGCGGCATGATTGCCAGGGCCTTCTGTGAGCTCTTTTAGGCCGGTGCCGTTAAAATTTATGCTGTAGTAATTGATGAAATATGGGTCCTGATCAGGTTTTATCCCGGAAGCTCCGAAAAATATCTGTCTGTTTTCCACGTCAACCGCTTTTACTTCGCGTACGACCCACTTGCCTTTGGTTATCTGGTTTTTCAGCTTAGCTGTCTTCCCGTCATAAAGGTAAAGATGGTTCCAGCCGTCCCTTTCCGACATCCAGATGATCTCTTGGCCGTTGTTTACGTCAAAGTGGTATTTTTTATGGTAATAGTCAAAAAAGGTTTCACTTTGTTCGTCTATGAGGATGCGCGCCTCTCCGGTTGAGGCATTGACTTCGATTACCCTGTACACCTGGTGCCTGCGCTGATTATACTCAAAAGTAAAAAAGCGGCTGTCCTCTCTCCAGTGCAGCCGGCTGTTTATAAAGGGGGTGGGGAAAAGTTCGGTTTTAACTTTTATCTTCTTTTTGGATTCGACCTCAAAGATCACCGGATTATAGGTTGTGAGCACGTCTCCGGGTTTGGGGTAAGTGCGGGTGCTGTGTTTGGGCTGTACCTGGTCGGAGGGGGAGGATTCTATATAATGGACTTGTCTTTCCTCTCCTTTTTTTACTTTGTAGGCTATGAGTTTATTTGAATCAGGAGACCAGATGGGGGAGGAATAAAAATGTTCTTCTTCTCCGTCTTCTGTAAGCTGGAATTCAGCTTTGGTTTCGGTTGTGCCTATATATATATTAAAGTCTTTTACTACGGCGATGCGTTTTTTATCCGGGGACATATCCCAGGTGCTATCATGCCGGCTTCTGCCCCAGGTGCGGCGGTTTTGTTGGGTGGAGTCGGTTTCTTCGGTTTTTTTACACTTATAATCTTTAAGGACACACTCCCATTTTGTCTTGTCGATTAGAAACTCGATGGCTTGGCCGTTGTCTATGAATTTGAACTCATCAAAGGGGAGGTCAGCCGCAGAATATTTCTTTTCTGAGGCTGTGGAAAGGGCTGCTGCGAGTCTTTGCTGGTCAAATGCCGGGCTTTGTTTCTTTTTTTCAGCATCAATGAGGATGAATTTTTTCCCTGCGCGGGTGTTTACCCTGTACCAGAAGCTACTTGTTTCGCCTATCCAGTTGGGCGCAGCTCCCATGTTAAATACGAGCTTTTCTACTTTCAAGCGCAGCTGGTTGGCGCGTTCGTAATCCGCTCTTGTGCCCTGGCCCAGTAATACGGCTGGGATAAATAGCAGAAGCGTAAGTGTGATTAAAGCAATAAAATCCTTTGATCTTTTCATGGGCAGAACTCCTTAAACTTATCTGCTTTAGATGTTATATATTTTGGGGTAGCTTAGTCAAATAAATAAGGGAGGTAGGAATTGTGCTCGGAGCATGCTAACTAACCTGGATTATTCACTAGGATATTGAAGCCAGAAGATCCCTCTTAAATATTTCTTGAATGATGGCAATAAGTTTTGATAGTATCTGTTTAAATGGAGGGATTAGGATGAAGCGCTTCCCAGGATCTCGGCCGCACAAACCTGGCCCAAATGCTCCTGGATGTCGCGGCTAATCCCGACCGCGAGATAGATATCCAGCAGGCTATCTGGGATGAGGGGGAAGAGGAAAAAGACGATAAAGACGATCCGGAAATAGGAGGTGGTATGCCCGCCGCCGGGGGAAAAGGAAGCTCCGGAGGAAGTAGCAGCCTCAGTCAGGCAGTTTCAAGCGGTGAGATTTCCGCTGATGTCTCAACCAGGGATAATTTTACCTCCGTGGATATTTGGCTGGAGAATCTCGGGGACGAGAGCCGGACGGTATCTGTGGCCGGAGCGGTGCTGGATTCAGGGGATTCAGGCGTCCAGAGGCTTGTTACCGCCGGTGCGGATAAAGAGAACCCCCCTCCCGGACCCAAGTTGAAAGACCCCGAAAAAAAGATCGAAGAAATACTTAAACGGGCCGAGGAATGGCTTAGGAAAGCGCAGGAAAGAGTGCAAAACGGCGACCATTCTCTGGAAGCCATCGAAGACCTGATCAAGGCCATGAGGGCGGCGGAAGCAGTGGGTATGGACCTGGAGGATTCTGACTGGAATATTCTACGGGATACCGTGTGGGAGGAAACGGATCTGACCTACAAGGTTTACAAGGCCAGCCCCACGGCCGAGAACCGCAAAACGCTCATTGAAAACATGAAAGCAATGGACTATATCGATCCTCCGGAGGGAAAACAGGAGGCCTTTGCCAACATGATGGAAGACATCTTCGGATGATCTGCTTAAACACTTTGGGCGGGCTGAGCCTAAAATCAAAATAATTTCTAAGCATATGATTTGACTATTTTGTATAGAATCATATATTCTGAAGCCAAAAGGACTTAAGCCATGAAATGTCCAAAGTGTAAAGCTGACAATCCGGATACTCAGAGTTTTTGTGGTGAATGCGGGACTCAATTAGAGCCCTCTGATGATTCCCAGGTATCCTTCACCAAAACCCTTGAAACACCAAGGGAAGAACTGACTACTGGTTCCACTTTTGCAGATCGCTACAAGATTGTCGAGGAACTGGGTAAAGGGGGAATGGGAAGAGTCTATAAAGTCCTGGATAAAGAGACAAATGAGAAAATCGCTTTAAAACTCATAAAACCAGAAATCGCTTTGGAGAAAAGGACGGTCGAACGCTTTCGGAATGAATTGACCACAGCCCGGAAAATCGTCCAAAAAAATGTCTGCCGCATGTACGACTTAAACAAGGAAAAGGATAATTACTTCATCACCATGGAGTATGTGTCAGGGGGAGATTTAAAAAAGTTTATCCGGAGATCCGGACAATTAAGTGTGGAAAAGGCCATCTCCATAGCCAAACAGATTTGTGATGGATTGTCCGAAGCCCACAGCCTGGGGATAGTCCACCGTGATCTGAAACCCAACAACATCATGATCGATGATAAGGGGAATGCAAAGATCATGGACTTTGGCATCGCCCGCTCTCTTGAAGTAAAGAGAATAACGGGTGCTGGGGTGATGATCGGGACACCTGAGTACATGAGTCCAGAGCAGGTGGAAGGGAAGGAAGTCGATCAACGTTCGGACATTTATTCCTTAGGAATCATCCTGTATGAAATGGTCACGGGACAAGTGCCTTTCGAGGGTGATACGCCCTTTACAATCGGAATGAAACACAAGGGCGAGATGCCCAAGAATCCGAAGGAACTCAATTCCCAGATTTCAGATAATCTTAATCGCATGATCCTGAGATGCCTGGAGAAAGATAAAGAGAAAAGATATCAGAGTGCGGGCGAAGTTCGCTCTGAGCTTGCGAATATTGAGAAAGGCATCCCGACCACAGAAAGAAAAATCCCAAAGCGAAAGCCCCTTACCTCAAAGGAGATAACAGTAAAGTTTAACTTGAGGAAACTCCTCATCCCAGCTTTAGTATTGGTTGTTATTCTAACAGTAGTCGGCTACTTTTTCTTTCGTAGTGGCCCTAAGCTTGTTGATATCAAAATTGGTCGTACTCAGCAGATTACTCATGCACCTGGTATAGAAATTGATCCTGCCATCTCTGCCGATGGTAAAATGATGGCCTACGCAGCAGGTCCAGAGAGCCAGATGCACCTCTACATTCGACAAATAGCGGGTGGGCGTACCATCAATCTCACCGAGTCCTTTCCAGGCAACCATCGTTGGCCGCAATGGTCGCCAGATGGAACAAGGATTGTATTCCAATCAGGAGGGGCTATATATGTTGCGCCTGCCCTGGGAGGCATCCCGAAACAACTGGTTGAACCATCTTCCCGAAGGAAATGTTAGAACTCCTTCTTGGTCGCCAGATGGAACGCAAATTGCGTACGTGCAAGGCGGGAATATCTATGTCTGTTCAGTTGATAGTGGGGAATCCAATAAAATTGGCGAAGCATTCGAACCGTATTGTCTAAGTTGGTCGCCGGATGGGTCAAAGATTGCCTACGTATCCGGAAATCCAATATTCATATTTGGCAAACCCGTAATTGGGAACATTGCACCCAGTTCAATTTGGATAGTATATATAGAAAAAGGAGATTCTGTCCAAATAACGGAGAACCAATACTTAAACGTTAGTCCGGTCTGGACACCAGATGGCAGAAATCTCCTTTTCGTTTCGAATCAAGGCGGAAGCCGGGATGTTTATCAGCTGCCTCTTAACGCTTCATCTGAGCCTTCCAGTCCTCCTGTTCGCCTGACGACCGGCTTAAATGCACACACAATAAGTATTTCCGCAGATGGTAAAAAGCTAGCCTACTCGGTATTCACCTACACTGCAAATATCTGGTCAATCAGGATACCAAAGGGAGAAGCAATCTCGATATCTGAAGCTCAACCTGTGACTGAGGGTAACCAGGCGATAGAAGGTATTAGTATTTCTCCTGACGGCAAATGGCTAGCTTTTGATTCATACCGTAGTGGAAATCAAGATATCTACAAGATGCCTGTTGGCGGTGGAGAACTTGAGAAGCTCACAACTTCCCCCAGCGACGACTTTCTTCCCTCCTGGTCTCCTGACGGAAAGGAGATTGTTTTCTATTCGTTCAGGAAAGGAAACCGGGATATACACCTGATGACTGCTGATGGAGGTTCCATCCGGCAGCTGACAGATGACCCTGCCCAGGAACGATATCCGGATTGGTCGCCTGATGGAAATCACTTAGTATTTCATTCTGACAAAACTGGAAATCAGGAGCTTTTTGTAATCTCAAGAAAGAGCAAAATTTTGGAATGGGGAACATCGCAGCAGTTAACATTTGATGGAGGACACTACCCAAGATGGTCTCCTGATGGAAGCCTTATTGCCTATACCTGGGATGCGAGCCTGCGGGTAATTCCCCCTGGGGGTGGCGATCCACGGATTCTTGTGAGCAGCCATGATCCTCCTACTATTCCAGTTCCTATATTTCCTGAATGGTCTGCTGACGGGCGAACGATTTACTACAAGGGGTATAATGCTGAAGGAGATTCAAGTTTTTGGTCTGTACCCACTTTGGGAGGCAAGCCAAAACTTCTGGTTCGGTTCGATGACGCCCTTCGAAAATCCATCCGGATTGAGTTTGCTTCAGATGGCTCACACTTGTTCTTTACACTCACAGATAACAAGAGCGACTTATGGGTAATGGATTTGGTAATTGATGAGAAATAAACACAAGAAATTCCTCTCCTGTGAAAATGGGGTCCTCAGTTTGCAACTTCTTGCGGGCTTTTTATTGACAGTAGATGTTTTTTCTATATATTATTGTTAATATTGTAGCTCAGATGGTGAAAATTTGATGAAAGTGGACGGAGATTATCATGAACAAAAAAAAGAAATTTCTATCTCTGTAAAATCATTTTATGGGTGAAGAAAGGATGAAGAGAACTATCGATGTATATACAGGTGAAGTAAAAGCTGGTGAAAAAGATACGATATTAAGAGCAAACGCTATAGCTTCATGTATTGTTGTCGCAGCTTATGATTCAATAAAAAACGTGGGTGCTCTGGCTCATGTTATGATACCAGGAACTGCACCTGAAGGAAGAGTCTTACAGCGCACAAGATATGCGGCGAATGCCATAGAGGAGTTGATAGACCGGATGACTCTTCTGGGAGCGCATCAAGACCTTATAGAAACATGCCTGGTTGGGGGGGGGAATGTGCTTAAAAGAGATGATGATATGATTTGTCAAGAAAATCTTGCTTCGATTGAAAAGATTCTCAATGAAAAAGGGATAAAAATCAGGGGAAAAGCTGTCGGCGGTACCGAGAGAAGGACTATTTTGTTTGATATCGAAAAAGGATCTGTTCATTACACAGAGGGAGATTCAAAGGAAATGTTACTGTGGAAAAAAAAGATAGGGGAAAAGGGGGTCTAAATAACAATGAAAGATAAAGAGCAACTCCTGACTGAAGTGAAAAAATTACGCACGAGAGTTGCTGAGTTGGAAAAGAGAGAAACCGCACGCAAGAAAGCAGAAGAGGAGCTGAAAGCGGCAAATCAACAACTTGATGCCAGCAACCAACAACTGCGGGCAAGCGAGCAGCAGCTGAAAGCCGCTAACCAACAACTGAGGGCAAGCGAGCAGCAGCTGAAAGCCGCTAACCAGCAGCTCAGGGCAAGTGAGCGAGACCTGCGAAAAAGCAAAGAAACTGCAGAGCGATACCTGAACGTTGCTGCCGAAATTATCATCTCCCTTGATACGGATGGAAAAATCACCCTGCTTAACGACAGCGGACACAGACTGCTTGGCTATAAAAATGGGGAACTAATTGGAAAGAACTGGTTCACTACCTGTATACCGGAAAAAGTGAGAAAAGAGATCAGGGAAGTTATTAAAAAACTGATGAAAGGAGAGGTCGAAAATGTAGAAATCTACGAGAACTCGGTTGTGACAAGAAGCGGTGAGGAAAAAACGATTCTATGGCACAATACCCTGCTCACGGATGATGATGGCAGGGTTATTGGGACATTGAGTTCAGGTAAAAACATCACCAAGCGCAAACAGGCGGAAGAGGCGCTGCGTGTTGAGAGAGACAATCTGAAGAATATCTTTGAGGCAGTGGAAGATGGCATTTATATTGTTAACCAACAATATGATATCCAATATGTGAATCCGGTGCTCATTAAGGATTTTGGGCCTTACGAAGACCGCAAGTGCTATGCGTATTTTCATGACCGGGATGATGTTTGCCCCTGGTGTAAGAATATAGATGTGTTTGCGGGAAAAACCGTGCGGTGGGAATGGTATTCATTCAAGAACCAGAGGACCTATGACCTGATTGACACCCCGCTTAAGAATTCTGATGGCAGTATTTCAAAGCTGGAAATATTTCGCGATATCACCGCACGAAAACAAATGGAAGAACAATTAAAGAAATCTCTCAAAGAAAAAGAGATACTGATCAAAGAAATCTACCACCGCGTAAAAAATAATTTAGCAGTGGTATCCGGATTGTTAAATATACAAGCCGCTGATATTAAAGATAAAAAGGCAAAAGCTGCATTCCAGGAAACAAGAGACAGAATTTTTTCTTTGGCAGCGGTTCATTCCCAGCTCTACCATTCAGAAAATTATTCCAATGTTGATTATAAAAAATATATTAAAAAATTGGTCTCTAATATTTTTTACTCATCACAGATGTCCGGACATGTAAAACTTCATCTGGATTTAGATGACATTACCCTGCCTATTGATAAAGCGATACCGTGCGGATTATTGTTAAATGAGGTAGTGACCAATGCGCTGAAACATGCTTTCCCGGGAAAGCGAAAAGGTAACCTTCGGATCATATCTCATTCTTTAGAAGATAAAAGTATTGAAATAATTGTAAAAGATGACGGCATTGGCCTTCCAGAAAGTTTTAATATCGAAAAAACAGAAACTTTTGGATTAAAATTGATTGACCTGATGACCAAGCAAATTGAGGGAACATTAGAAATAAAATCAAAGAAAGGCACAGAATTCAGAATAAGGTTGAGTACGGAGCCGGGGCAAGTAATTCGATAGGGAAGATAAACTGGAGCAAACTAAGTGAAAACAGAGAGAATATTAATTGTAGAAGATGAAATGATTCTGGCAATGGAATTGGAGATGAGACTTCAAAGCAAGGGTTTCGATAATATAAAATGTACTTCTAACGGAGAAGAAGCAGTTGAATTTGCCGCAACTTTCAAACCTGATGTTATCTTGATGGACATAATGCTAAGGGGCAAAATCAATGGAATTAATGCGGCTCAACTGATTATGCAAATTAATAAGATCCCTATAATATATATCACAGGTAACGACCATTTGAAAAAAGATAAGCAGCTTTTAGCTACAAAACCAGCAGCTATTCTAAGCAAACCATGTTCGGATTTGGAATTGTTTGAGGCGATAAAAAAAAGCGCTAAAAACTAACAGCTCCTTTTTGGGCCCCAAAAAAGCACTTTAGGCACTTTAAGACAAAAACTACAAAAATAATATTTAATGATCTGCTTAAACACTTCGGGCGGTCCGAGCCCTAAAGGGTAAGGGGCGGCCCAAGCCCAAAATTCCAAAGCGACTAAAAGAAAAAGCAGGAAGCAGGAAAAATAGGATGTGTCCCTATTTATTCAAAATTAACAATTTCATCTTCTCCATCAGAATTATTACATTTAATTCTAATCCATTTAATATTTTGAAATTGCTCTGCATCTATTAGGATGAGATTAGCTTGGGATTTTCCTTCTATTTTTGTCAGTGTCAGCTTAAGCTCTTTGGGAGATAGGGTATAATCTGCACCTGAAAAATAGTCTATTAATGTAGAACCTACCCACCCTATAACAAGTCCTGAAATAGCGCCAGCATCCATACTGGAAAATGATCCTCCAGGTCTTTCCAACGCTATTGCGCCTCCAACTAAATAGCCTACAAAGCCCCAAAAGGAATTCATCACCATACTAGTAGCCGCATAAGATTCAGCGGTTCCTCGGGTAATTCTAATTTCAAGAGGATTAAAGCCTTCTTTTTCTATCCGCATGATGTGATTTTTTTTCCTCTTTAATTTTAAATTCAATGGGGCATAGCCCATCTCTTCTCCATCGACTATAATCTTCGCTCCTTGAGGATTACTTGTGACAGGTATTTTTTGCCTAGTTCCCCGATTCATCGTTGCACAGTTCTGGAGGAAAAAAATACTTAAAACGAATAAAGCCAAAAAGATTTGTGTTTTTTTTTGAATAATCATTTTACCTTTCCTTAACGAGAACCCTTTTTGTTAAGCGCTAATGAAAAGCCTAAGCTGAGATGCCAATAATAGCCGCTTTCTCCAGGATTCAGTAAAAATCCAATTTCAGGACGAACGGCCCATCTATCGAGATCGGCGCTCAAACCAATTCCCAGATTAAAAGCAACAAGAGTATCTTGTTTACTCTTGAAGGGGTATAAAATTTTAGCTGAAGGATTAAACTCGATGTATTTGTTGAGGAGCAGAGTGGTGAGCAGAGTTGGATGAACCTGCCAAGTATCTGATGTTTCAACATCCTCACCAAAAGCAAATCCTACAGGCACATAAAATGCCATCACATCTTTGACTAATTGAAATTTAGGCCCAAATCCCAGTACATTTGAGTGGAACGGATCGCCACCGTTGGTGTCAACATTGATATATTCATAACGCAAACGAAAATCCATCAGGCTGAAAATACCAACTCCACCTTGAATCCCGAAATGATTCTGAAGATGTCTTGATTCACCCTCGGAAGAATAGGAAACAGTGGAAAAACTTGGAGTCACTTCAATTTTCCCAGGTCCGAGTAATTTCGCATTCTGCAAGTCCGAAAAAACAGGAGCACAACTGGAAATAAACACAGTGAGCAGTGATAGCAGGATAATTATCTCGAGTAATATGTTTAAGCTTTTTTGTTGCCTCATCATTAAACCTCCTTTGTCTTTGATAAAGGAAAATCACTCATGAAACACATTTGCGATCTCCTTCTGTATTAAATCTATAACCAGGGATGAAGAAAGTTGTCAGGAAGTTGTTAAGAGTTTGTCAAAGTATTGTTAATTTCCAAATTCCAGGAAGAATTTGAGATTCTCAAAGAAAAGAGATGACTAGACCGGTCAATTTCGGATTCAACATATCTGCAATCTCTTCAATACTGGCATAAGGATAATGCGCTCGGAGCATACTAACTAACCTTGATATTACGAAAGATATCCCGTAATAAGGGCTGATATTTTGCTTTAAGAGGAAAACTACAAAAATAATATCGAATATCGGATGATCTGCTTAAACACTTCATGCGGCCCGACCCTAAAGCGACCAAAAGAAAAAGCAGGAAGCATGAAAAATAGGATGTGCCTCTTAGGTTTAGAGAACACCTAACGCTACGCTTAACTCAGCGGTTTTGCTGCAGGCAAAATCAGCTGCATTGATCGTTATATTTTTAAATCTTCAAGTTTTTTTAGGATATGTTTTACAAGATTCTCATTAACTTCTCTGTGTCTGGGAATTGGTTGAGATATTTTTGTTTTGGGATTTTGATACCAATCGTGTTTTCCTCCATGACGGATAAATACACATCCCATCTTTAATAGTTTTTTTATTAAATCAGTTCTTTTCAAGAGATATGTAATTCTGCTGCTCTTCTGACAGCGGGAATTTTTCCGCTTGTTAATTCCTTATAAATATCAAAAAGATTTTCCTTTAATTCCTTTAAAGTCTCTCCCTGAGTCCAATAGTCAGGGTAATATTCTAAATATCCAAGCCACATATTGTCATCTTGCCAGTAAATATATTTAGTTGTATTCATATTATATATATAGCATATTTTTTTTAATTTTTAAATAATTATCAATTTTTTTAACATAACGCCGATAATGAGCAGTGCTGAATAATGCACACATGAAAATGCGCTCGGACCAGGATAAATAAAGCCTGAATAAGCTATATTGCTTTGACTAATTCAGATACCCCATAATAAGCTGATATTTTGTCTTAAAAGCTTCTTTTTAATTGGATGTGTCCCAATTTATTTAGAATGGCATCGCAAGTTTTATAAATAATTCAGATTATTTTTTGACTTGGCCTTTGACATTAGAAATAGTAACCCCTCCGGAACCTGCTCTTTTAATGACGACGTCCTTCTCAACATTATCTACGCGGATCGAGCCTGAGCCATCAGAGATTATGACATCACCCAGGGCGTCTTGAACACGAATTGATCCTGAACCATCTTCAATGGTCACTTCGCCCTTAATTTCCTCAAGCCTGATATCTCCGGAATTGTCGTCGATGAAAATATTGCCTTCAGTGTTCTCGATTGTAATATCTCCAGACCCATCCTCGATCTCAATATTTCCCTTGATGTCTTGGAAGGTCAAATCGCCTGAACCGTCATCTGCGTTTAGATCACCCTGAACATCCATTATGGTGATTTCGCCGGACCCATCATCTATATTTATATTGCCTATGATATTGTCGATTGAGATCTCACCAGAGCCATCATCCACTTTAAGCTCTATGGTTTTTGGGACAAATACCGTCAGATTGATGGCTTTTGTGCCAATGGAGAATAGAGAGACATAGGATTTAAATTTACTGACCAGATAAGCCTTCTGACCCCTCTTTTCGAGCGAAAGCACCAGTTTGTCATGGATGAATTTCTCGGTCTTTTGGGTGCTCATACCCTTGACGATGATCTCTGCCCGAACTTCGATGTTTGAGAGGCCCTCTTTTCCTGTGATTTTTAGAAATCCACTGCCGCAGTCAATATCCAAAAGCGAGATCCCATCCGCTGTAATGCTCAGATCCTGTGATTCCTCATAGGCAAATGTAGATGTTGCAAAAACTAAAATGAGGATAAATATAAGGTTCATCTCCCATTTAGTTGAGGGATTGTAATAAATGTTATTGATTTTAAAGAAAAATGGACATCAGGTATTTCTCCTGGGTAAAATAGGTTTTTCCCAAAAAAACCAGCCAAAGGAGGCCACCGATGTCCGTTTTGAGT
>JAUWNW010000161.1 GCA_030612445.1 Candidatus Aminicenantota bacterium | reverse complement strand
TCCAGCGTCACTTCTATGAAATCAGATTCCGGAATCACTAAAAAAGTGGCCGGATAACTCCGGAATCGGTGGCCGCTTTCAACCGGAATCAGTGGCCGGAATGAATCGGAATCACCGGCCGCTTTCGACCGGATTATGCAATACCCCTTAAAGAATCCGATCTTGATTATATAGTTAAGATTTTTTTGTGTCAAAATTAAATATAGTATTAATCTAGCAATACGATACATACCAGAATAGTCTTTATATTAGTCGTATCTGTGCCATTATATAAACGACGGGATCGTGCTGTATTTCTCACAAACATATTCGGCAATCATTACACTCGAGAGAAAAAATGCTTGACGTTAGTTATTTTTCTGAAAGTTCGAGATACTTAGGTCAATTCTGCCTCAGAGTTGAGATATAAAATCTCTCTCATTTTATAGCGCAAAAGAGAAGCCTTATAACATTTCATCTATTTCATACTCTTATTAAACTTAAGTCCTTGGATGAATAATCTTGATTTTTCTATTCCTCTAAATCCTTATAAATCGCCCTAAACTGATCTAAGGCGGACTCTAAATTTTCTGTGATTTCTAATGCTAGAACTTCAGGATCCGGAAGGTTATCCGTATCTTCCAGGCTCTCATCTTTGAGCCAGATGATATCCAAGCTTACCTTATCCCTCTGTATCAGTTCATCATAGGTAAAACTTTTAAACCGATTCGTTTCCTCACGTTGATTGCGGTTTTTGGAATTGTAGCACTGAAGAAAATCCTTTAGGTCTTCATATTGTAATGGATTGGTCTTCAGGGTGAAATGCTTGTTTGTACGAAGGTCATATATCCAAAGATATTTAGTCCAAGGTGTTTCACTTGCAGGTTTGCGGTCAAAGAAAATTACATTTGCCTTAACTCCCTGGGCGTAAAATACGCCTGTTGGTAGTCTCAAAAGTGTATGCACATCACATTCATGTAGGAGTTTGCGCCGAATAGTCTCCCCTGCCCCGCCTTCAAAAAGTACATTATCAGGCACAACCATAGCAGCACTTCCATTTATTTTTAGAAGAGTTTTTATATGTTGGACAAAATTCAACTGTTTATTGGAGGTAGTTGCCCAGAAGTCGGTCCTCTCATATTCTATTTTTTCCCTGACTGCCTTCCCTACTTCATTAATAATGGTGATGCTACTTTTTTTGCCAAATGGCGGATTAGTGAGTACCCGGTCATAGTGATGACCTTTGTCTGATTCTAGTGAATCATCTACAGCAACCAAACTTTCATCACCGCCGATACCATGCAGGTAAAGGTTCATCACACAGAGTCTGGCTACATTATCAGCAATTTCCACTCCTTTTAAGGCTTGATATCTGAGATGCTGCTTCTGTTCTTTATCCAGTTGAAAATGCTTGGCAATATAATTGTGGGAAGATATGAGAAATCCCCCTGTCCCACAGGCAGGATCAATGATTTCCATTCCAGGTTCAGGCCGCATTACATTTACAATCGTATCAATAAGAGGCCTGGGGGTAAAATATTGCCCGGCTCCAGTCTTAACATCTTCAGCATTTTTCTGTAATAAGCCTTCGTAAGTATCGCTTTTTACATCCACGCTTAAGCCAAGCCAGGTCTCCTTATCAATCAGATTGACAAGGCGTTTTAGCTTAGCGGGATCCTGAATTTTGTTCTGGGACTTACGAAAGATTACACCCATTACACCCGATTCTTTACTTAGCTTTTCCAGGTTATGGCGGTATTGTACTTCTAATTCATCCCCGTCTTTTTCCAGAAGATTTTTCCAATTGTATTCGGCAGTAACCTTTGATTTCCTATTAAAGGGCGGCTTGGTCTGCTCATCATCCATTTTTAGAAATAGAAGGTATGTAAGCTGCTCTACATAATCACCGTAGCTAATTCCTTCATCCCGTAGGACATGGCAGTAATTCCAAAGTTTCTGAACAAGTGTGGATGAATCATTTGACATTTATTGTATCTCCATTTGTTTGGATTTCTTAGATTTATCTTTTTCTGATTTGATTTTTTCCAAGAGGGCAGATGCAGGTAAATCATTTAGATCTTGTGGCACTAACTTTCCCTCAAATGCACGTTTTAGGATTGATTGGCGTAGGGATTGAGAACGTTTGAGTTCGATATCAATTATTGAATCCAGCTTATCAATCACAGAAAATATGCAATCTAATTCATTGACAATTTCATCCTGTTCTATCTTCGGTGGAAATGGTATTAATAATTCACTTAAAATTTTTAAATTAATATTTTTTTGGGCAGTAGCTGGAGCATAGCGGTCTAAGTTTTCTTTAGCGGATCTTAGAAAATACTCAATGAAAAATATATTAGTTGATATATTTGGTATAAAACCAACGATACTATCAGGAAAGCAAGCATCAAAATTTAAAATAGCCGTATCTGCAATATTGGCGGCAATTGTAATGCATAATGTTCCTTTCGGCCACAATCTACTTTGTTTTAATCCTATTTCATTATAGGTCTGTGAATAATTACTTATAAATTTATTCGCATATCTTATATCACCAGTTTGTACAAACGGGTAATCCCCGTTATAAAGTTTTGGATCGTTACGTGGTCTATGCTTTGACTTTCCTCTATTAAATTCTCCAATATGACTTAAACTTGCCCACACCCATCCTTCTGGCAATTCAGATAAATGAGTAGTATCGGGTGGTGTCGGTTCTTTGTATTTGTCTTGCCAGTTCTTGGGAGGTTTTTTACCATTGGATTTGTATTTCGCTAGTTGTTCGGCTTCCCAATTCTCGCGACGCTCTTTAAGAATGCGTTCAATCAGCTTGTCAGCAGGTTCTAGTTCATCTTCGCTTGCCTGCGCCGAACAAGGTGAGGCAGGCAGGTGCTGTTCCCGCCATTCTGATGTGAGTCTGCCTTCTACTGCTGCTTTAAGCACAGACTGGCGGTAGCGTTTAAGTTGTGCCTGTGCCTGCTTCAGGGCTTCCACTCCTGCATCCAGTTTTGTTAACAACTCCTCAATCTTGGTGACAATGCGGTGTTGTTCGGTCAGAGGGGGAATTGGAAAAATTATTTTTGCAAGGTTCTTTCTGGAAATTCTTTTCCGTGTTGTACCACTTTGTAAGCTTCTAATTGCTTTTCGAAATAATGTTGAATTTATTGAATACATAAGCCATTTATGAATAATATCACTTTTACTTGCTCTAACAATACAAACATCAACTGCAGTAATAGAAATTTTTTCATCACCTGGAAAAATGCATGATTTGCCTAAAGGTTCACCTAACCTAGCAATTAGTAAATCATCAGGTTTTAGAAATGTGCATTTTAGTTTATTTGCTTTTTCTTTAGTTAGAAATCTAAAGGACTTATTACGGTAATATCCATCTCCAATATCAGCCAACTGAATAAGTCTGACATTTCCATTAGGATCTTGATCTTTGCTCTCTATCCAGTCTCCATCACAAAATAAACCAAATTCACCAATTAAGTCCCTAATTTTCCCAGTAGTCCAACCTAAAGGGATATTAATTTCGTGTTTAATACTTATATTATTAGAATCAATTTTCACGCCGCCAGCACCTCATTCAATTCATCAAGAATATCATTAAATCTATCTCCAAACACATCATATGCCCTCACCACCCCTCCCCTCTCGTAAAAGGGCACATTGTCAAAGTCATCAACAGTAATCTCCAAGCTGGTGGCAATATGGTCTTTGATCATTGTAATCCATTCCATTTGCTCATTTGTATAAGTATTTCCCGCTTTTTCCTGGTTTACAAGCCAATCCGCAAACCTTAATTCAATTGTATCCTGGTAAGGAGTAAGAATATTCTCCTTGTGTAGGCCAAATCTTACCAGCGAGATAATATCAGCAAGCAAAAACTCGACTCTGCGATTTTTGACTTTATCTTTTTCAAGCTGCTCAAAAGCTCTCCATACATATTCAGTAGATAAGTTGTATGGTGGTTTTTTCATAGTATTGGCCAACTTCCTTATCATCTCATAAGTGAGATGACGTTTTTCATAGGGTTGATTATAAATAATCTGCAAGGCCAGAATCTCATCTTTATTGGCCTTTATAAATTCTTTAAAGGACTGCACAGCCTCCTCAGCCTGGCCTGTATCAAATTCAGTAGCAATAATGGCATCCTGGCTTACTATATCAATGATCTGATACTGCTATTTTTTAATCTCGATCAAGGTTTTTCTGAAAATAGGATCATCAAATACTCGGCAAGATTTGGTTGTAAGTTTTTCTGCGGCTTTTTCAATCTGATCATCTGAGGGTGTTTCCACCTCATACATTTCCCTGGCTTTCTCTATGTGTTTATCCGGGTCAACTGAGTCCAGCAGCTCGTTTGTAATTTCTATTAAGGATCTTCCCTTAGCTGCCTCTTTAAGTTCCTTGTGCTGTTCTTCTTCTAATTGAATATTTAGTTTTGCCAGTCTTCCGGCCATTGTCATCAATGTGTCTTCATCCCTCTGGCCTATGGCGATGGACTGTACAAGTTTATCAAATGAAACGGATTTTTTCCGTTCAAGGGGTCTGGAGTCGGTCTTGTCGCTCTCAGTAACTCCAACAGCATCTACGATAATAAAATGCGTCTTATGTTCTTCATCGGGAGTTACTGCTTTAAGATCTGTTGAAGAGATCACCCGGGTGCCGCGTCCTTTCATCTGTTCATAATAAACACGAGACTTTACATCCCGCATGAAGAGGAGACATTCCAGGGGGCGTATATCCGTGCCAGTGGAGATCATGTCAACTGTCACTACGATGCGGGGATTATAGGAATTGCGGAAGCTGGCAATGAGGTTCTCCGGTTTATCTCCGGTTGTACGGTAAGTGATCTTTTTACAGAATTCATTCCCTTTACCAAATTCCTCCCGAATAATCTGGACAATGTCTTCGGCATGAGAATCGTCTTTTGCAAAAACCAAGGTTTTTGGGATTTCTGTGCGCCCGGGGAAAATCTCGGTAAATAACTTTTCCTTGAAAGTGCGGATCACTGTGCGGATCTGGTCGGCAGCCACCACTGATCTATCAAGAGCTTTTTCATCATATTTAAGATCTTCTTCAAGCTGTTCCCAGCGGATCTTCCGGGTGTGACGGTCACGTTTGTCAATATGATAGCCTGCTTCAACCTTGCTGCCTTTTTCTGTAATTCTGGTGCGGATACGATAGATCTCATACCCGACATTGACTCTGTCTGCAACAGCTCTTTCATGATTGTATTCCATGACAAGATTCTGGTTGAAAAAGCCGAATGTCTGTTTGGCAGGAGTTGCAGTCAGGCCTATGATAAAAGCATCAAAATACTCAAGGACCTGGCGCCACTGGTTATAAATAGACCGATGACACTCATCAGTGATAATAAAGTCAAATGTTTCAATGGGAATATTGGGATTGTAGGTTACTTCTTTAATCTGACCCGTAGTCAAATCCGCAAGTGATATTTCATCTTGTTCTACGTCGAATTCTTTGCCTTTAAGCATTGAATACAACCTTTGTATGGTTGTAATGCATACTTTACTGACAGGATCAATGTTAGGGCCAGATAGAAGCTGCACATTATAGAGTTCAGTGAATTTTCTGTGGTCATCAGGGGTGGTGTATTGGGCAAATTCTCCCCTGGTTTGTCTTCCCAGGGTACGGCGATCAACCAGGAACAGGATGCGGTTGGCTTTGGCGAATTTAATAAGGCGATAAACAAAACTGACAGCAGTGTAAGTCTTACCGCTGCCACTGGCCATTTGGATTAATGCCCTGGGTTTGGCTTCTTTTAAGGATTTTTCGAGGTTGGTGATGGCTTCGATCTGGCAGTCACGAAGGCTGGAGCTTATGAGGGGCGGGAGGTTTTTAAGGCGCTCTCTTAATGTTGCCTCTTGTTTAGCCAGTTTAAGAAGTGTTTCCGGTTTATGAAATGAAAAAGTCCGGCGGGAGAGAGGATTTGGGTCTTTATTATTTCTAAAGTAGGTTTCAACACCGGTGCTTTCAT